>DASYUC010000014.1:0-10654 GCA_036001645.1 Candidatus Limnocylindria bacterium | reverse complement strand
GACGGGCCGACGACCAAGCTCATGCAGGAGCTAGCCAAGAAACACGGCATGGTCCTCATCGTCCCGATGTACGAGGAAGACCAGGTCGGCGTCTACTACAACACCGCCGCGGTGATCGACGCCGACGGCAAGTACCTGGGCAAGTACCGGAAGACGCACATCCCGCACGTGAACGGGTTCTGGGAGAAGTTCTACTTCCGGCCGGGGAACATGGGCTATCCCGTGTTCGACACGGCGGTCGGCAAGGTGGGCGTTTACATCTGCTACGACCGCCACTTTCCTGAGGGCGCACGCATGCTCGGGCTCCACGGCGCGGAGCTCGTGTTCATCCCGTCCGCGACATCGCGTGGCCTTTCGATGCATCTGTGGTTCATCGAGCAGACCGCGCACGCGATCGCGAACGGCTACTGGGTCGGAACGATCAATCGCGTCGGGCAGGAGAAGGAGTTCGGACCGAACGATTACTACGGGTCGTCGTACTTCGCGGACCCGCGCGGCAAGATCATCGCGCAGGCCTCGGAGAAGGACGAGCAGCTCCTGGTCGCGGACCTGAACATGGATCTGGTGCGCGAGGTCCGCAACACCTGGCAGTTCTATCGCGACCGTCGGCCAGATATGTACGACGACATGGTGAAGCCCTAGCGGACACCGATGACCTTCATCCGCGCGTCGGTGGCTCGACACGCGTTTCTCACCGCCTGGGCAGCACTGTCCGTCATCGTCGCCGTTCTGCTCGCGCTGACCGGTCGGGACGTCGCAAGTGCTGTCGGCTTCGGGATCGCCCTCGGTCTCGCCGCGACGGTCACGCCGTACCTGTTCGATCCGATCCCGACGCCGCTCTCACGCGATCATTGGCTCATGCGCGCGCCGATCCTTCGGCGGCTCACGCGCGTTCGTCACTGGGCGAATCCGCTGTACGTGGAGCTCATCACGCTGCGCAGTCCCTACCGGGTGCCGTACTGCGGTAGCGAACTCAGCGCGGCGATCCTCACTTTCCCGTGGTTGCCCGTCAGACCTCCGAACATCGCCGGTCGAGTCACGGGAACGCACTTCGTGCTGAAGCGCATGACGTTCTGGGCGGATGGCGGTCGCCCGACCGCCGCGGGGGAGCTCGTCGGGGTGGAAGGCGGCACCCGGATCGACCTGCATGTCGCCGCGCCTGCCGTCGGCGCGTACTTCCTACTGTTCTTCACCTTCGGGGTCATCGCTCTCGTCGTTGCGGTGATCGTCGGCACCGTAGGCGCCGGCGCCGTCGCCCCAGTCGTGGTGATCGTCGGGGCGGCGGCGCTCGTGGTGCTCGGCGTCTTTGCCATCGTCGCATCGCCGCTCTCACCGAGGGTCGCACTCCTGGGTCAGTCGGCCGAATCCGACCGATATGTGGCGTTCTTCGGTGATGTGCTTGCGGCTGACGTCATTTCGCGCGAGTAGCATTCACGCGTGACAACGGTCGTGGCGTTACCCGTGCTCAACTACATCGGCGGCGCGTGGGTCGAGTCCACGTCGCGCGAGCGCGTGCGCGACGTGAACCCGGCGCGCAGCAGCGAGTCGCTCGGCGATGCGACCGTCTCCACCCCGGCGGACGTCGTGCACGCCATCGACGCCGCCGCTGCGGCATATCAGGAGTGGCGGCGCACGCCCGCGCCGCAGCGCGGCGACATCGTGCGCAAGGCCGCCGATCTCATGGAGCGCCGGCGCGTGGAGCTTGCGCGTCTGCTCACGCAGGAAGAGGGCAAGACGCTGCCGGAGTCTCTGGGCGAGGTCGATCGCGCGGTCGCGAATGTGCGCTTCGCCGCCTCGCAGGGCGCGCGCCTCACCGGCGAGACGATCCCTTCCGCGCAGCGCGGCACGTTCATCTACACCGTGCGCGACCCGCTCGGTGTCGTCGCCTGCATCACGCCGTGGAACTTTCCGGTCGCGATCCCGGCCTGGAAGATCGCGCCCGCGCTCGTCGCCGGCAACGCCGTGGTCTTCAAGCCCGCGTCGCTCACGCCGCTCTGCGCCGCGCAGGTCGTGCAGTGCTTCATCGACGGCGGCGTCCCGGACGGGGTGCTGAACATGATCCTCGGACCGGGCGACGCGCTCTCGCGCGCGATCATCGACGACGAGCGGGTGAAGGCGATCTCGTTCACCGGCTCGAGCGCGGTCGGACGGCGCCTGTACGCGCAGGCCGCCCAGCGCCTCTGCAAGGTGCAGCTCGAGATGGGCGGGAAGAACGCGGTGATCGTCATGGACGACGCGGATCTCGAGAAGGCCGCGGAGAGCGTCGCCGGCGGTGCGTTCGGCGCGACAGGGCAGCGGTGCACCGCGACGAGCCGCGCGGTGGTCGTTCGCTCGCGCCTGGTCGACTTCACCGAGCTGCTCGCGACGAAGGCGGAGACGTGGCGCGCGGGCGACGGCCTCGCGGATGGCGTGCGCATGGGTCCGATCGTGGACGACACGCAGCTGCGCAAGGTGCGAGAGCGGATCGAGGCCGGGAAGCGTGAGGGTGCGCGCGTCGTGCGCGATGGCAGCGCGCCGTCGAAGCCGGAGCTCAAGGCCGGCTATTTCGTCGAGCCGACGATCTTCACCGACGTCGACCCGAACATGAGCGTCGCGCAGGAGGAGATCTTCGGACCGGTGGTGAGCATCATCCCCGCGAACGACCTCGAGAGCGCACTCGCCGCAGCGAACTCCATCGGCTATGGCCTCTCGTCCTCCATCTATACGCGCGACCTGCGCACCGCGTTCCGTTACGCCGAAGAGTCGGAGGCGGGCATGCTGCACGTGAATCTTCCAACTGTCGGCGGCGAAGCACACGTGCCCTTCGGCGGCGTGAAGGATTCGGGCCTCGGCGACCGCGAGTGCGGCACCGCGGCCTTCGATTTCTTTACCGAACAGCGCGTCGTCTATGTCGGGTACTGATCGCCACTCCGTCCTCATCGATCTCGACCGCAACGAAAAGCGTGCCGCCCTGTGGCAGCGGATCGCGCTCATCTGCATCGCCACCGCCCTCGCGGCCGCCGCGCTGCTCGCGCAGCGGAGCGGACGCGAGCCAGCTCCCGCGCCGGCACCGTCCGCGACGCCCAAGCCAACAGGGGCGTTGCTCGCGCCGCGTCCTCCGCTGTCCGCTCTCGCGCTTCCGTACGGCGTGAGCGACGTGGATCTCTCGGCGTTCCCGGACTGGCTCGCGAACGAGCCGCCCGCGGCATCAATGCGCGCGGTCGTCGCTATCCGCGGCACGATGGGAATCGCTTCGGTGGAGGGGCTCACCGTCGTGAACTGGACGGAGCAGGGCATCTCGTATCGCCTCGAGTCCCTGAGCCACACCGTGTCGGAGCTCGTCGTACTGGCGGACTCCCTGCGCTAGCGCTAGCGCACCGCCCGGGAACCGCGAACGGGGCCGCCTTGTATGAGGGACGCGATGGATACACGACCGCGGCGCGTGGCCGGGCTGGCGCTCGCCTTCTTCCTCGCCGCGTGCACGGCGCAGGTCGCGGCGCCGCGGCCCAGCGACACGCCGGCGGCATCCGCGTCTCCGACACCGAGAGTGAACCTGTCCAACGACACGCTCTACGTCCGCTCGCTCACGAACAGCGCCGCCTCGGCGGTCATCGTCCTCGACGCGCACACCGGGCGAACGATGCAGACCTACCCCGATGCCGTGATGTCGCCGGATCGCAAGACGCTGTTCTGGATGGCCAGGGCGGGGGGCGCGACGCAGACGATCGTGCACGTCGTCGATGTGACCAATGCGCGCGAGCTGCGCTCGTTCCCCGTGGACGGGAACCTCATTCCCGCCACCGTCGAGGCCGGCCGCGGCGTGGTCACGCCGCAGGGCGATCACCTCGTCCTCACGAACAGTCCGTACCGCACCGAGGCCGGGTGGATCACGAAGGTCGTCCTCGTCGACACGACGACCGGGAAGGTGGACGCGGCCACCGAGCTGAAGGGCGAGGTGACCTATGGGTTCGCGGCGATCGCGCCGGATGCTCGTTCCCTGCTGGTGAACCAGTACGGCGAAGGCTCCACCGGTCTTCGGATCTTCGACACGGCGAGCGGCACACTGCTGCCAGCCGGCGCGCTCGGCGCGGCACCGGCGCGGAGCCAGAACGGCTTCCGCTCCGCAGGAGTGCTCTCCCCCGACGGACGGTGGCTCTTCAGCATCGACGCGGGCGACCTCCTCGCGTATGGACCGACAGACACGCCCTTCGTGCTCGCCGTCGACCTCGTTGGCAAGCGGGCCCAACGCATCGCGCTCCCGATCGAGCAGAAGACCTGGGACTTCGAGAAGTACCTGCTCTGGTCGCTCGCGGTCACACCCGACGGAACGGGCGTGTACGCGGTGAACCCGGCGCTGGGCGTGATCGACGAGCTCGACGTTCGCGCGATGCGGGTGCGTCGCACGGCGCAGATCACGGTGAGCGCCGCCGCCGACGCGCGGCTCGTCGCGCTCTGGCAGGCGCTCTTCCCGGCGGCGGACGCGAAGCGTTACATCACCGGCGGCGCCGTGCTCTCACCGGACGGCCGCACCATCTACGCAGCGGGCATGAAGGGTGTCGCGGTGATCGACCGCGAGACACTCGGCTCGCGGATGTGGGAGACCACGCACGAGTTCGACCACCTCGCTCTCGCGCCCGACGGCGCGCGGCTCTACGCCACGAGCAACACGGACTCCAAGATCATGATCATCGACACGCGCGACGGCGCGAGCCTCGGCACGCTCGCGACTCCCTCCTACGCGCAGGCGATCCTCCGGATCGACCCGCGGGACTAGCGCTCTTTGCGCTGACGCGCGTCTCCCGGCCGCATCCCGCTACGATTCCGCCGGCACGAAGGGGAGGGTCTGATGAAGACGCTCATCACCGGCGGGACCATCGTGACCGCGACCGACAACTACAAGGGCGACGTGCTGGTCGACGGCGAGAAGATCGCCATGATCGGCAAGGAACTGAAGGCGGCCGGTGCGAAGCGGATCAGCGCGATCGGCAAATACGTCATCCCCGGCGGCATCGACGTACATACGCATATGGAGCTGCCGTTCGGCGGCACGTCCTCCTCGGATGACTTCGAGACCGGTACGCGCGCGGCCGCGTTCGGCGGCACGACGACGATCGTCGATTTCGCCGTGCAGGGCATGGGCGAGCCGCTCGAGAAGGCGCGCGATGCGTGGCTGAAGAAGGCCCGCGGCAAGGCGGTCATCGACTACGGGCTGCACATGATCGTGCGGGACGTGTCGGACAAGGTGCTGCGCGAGATGGAGACGATGGTCAAAGAGGGCGTCTCCTCCTTCAAGCTGTTCATGGCGTACCCCGGCGTATTCATGGTCGACGACGCGTCGATCTTCAAGGCACTCACGCGCGCCGCGGAGATCGGCGGGCTCATCTGCATGCACGCGGAGAACGGCGGCGTCATCGACGTGCTCGTGAAGCGCGCGCTCGCGAAGAAGAACACCGCGCCGAAATGGCACGCGCTGACGCGCCCACCTGAAGCCGAGGGCGAGGCGACGGGCCGAGCCTTCCGGCTGGCGGAGATGGCGGGCGGCGTGCCGCTGTACATCGTCCATCTCTCGGCCGCGAACGCACTGGAGCAGGTGCGGCTGTTCCGCGATCGCGGGCTGCCCGCGTACGCGGAGACCTGCCCGCAGTACCTCTTCCTGTCGGTCGACAACTACGACGAACCCGGGTTCGACGGCGCGAAGTACGTGATGTCGCCGCCACTGCGCGAGAAGTGGCATCAGGACGAGCTGTGGAAGGGCCTCGCCCGCAACGATCTTCAGGTCATCAGCACCGATCACTGCCCGTTCTGCATGAAGGAGGGCTTCCAGGGCCAGCCGAAGCAGAAGGAGCTCGGCATTGGCGACTTCTCGAAGATCCCGAACGGCGCGCCCGGGGTCGAGACGCGCATGTATCTGACGTACGACGGCGGCGTCGTGCAGGACCGGATCACGCTCAATCGCTGGGTCGCCCTCACGTCGACGACGCCGGCGAAGCTCATGGGCATGTTTCCGAAGAAGGGCACGATCGCGGTCGGCAGCGATGCCGACATCGTCCTGTGGGATCCGCGCGCGATGCACACCATCTCTGCGAAGACGCATCACATGCGCGTCGACTACAACCCGTACGAGGGACGCAAGGTGAAGGGCAAGCCGGTCGTCGTGATGTCGCGCGGCGAGGTGATCGTGGAGAAGGACACGTTCCTCGGCCGCAAGGGCCGCGGACGCTTCATCAAACGCGGGGGCCCGATCCTCCAGACGTGAAGACCGCGCTCGATCACGTCCTCCGTCACAACACGTGGGCGAACGGCACGCTCCTCGACTTCTGCCGCGCTCTGGATCCGGCGCGGCTCGACGAGGGGGCTGCGGGGACGTACGGGACGCTGTATGGGACGTTGCAGCATCTCGTCGGCGGCGAGCAGTGGTACGTGCAGCTCATCACCGGAGAGCTGATCGGAACCAGGATCCGGCGCGACCAGAAGCACACCCTCGACGAGCTCGCCTCCATCGCCTCAGCGATCGGCGCACGCGAGCTCGTCATCGCCGCGTCCGACGATCCCGACCGCTCCTTCCCGGTCGACGACGACAACGACCGCTCGACCGTCGGCACGGTGCTTGCGCAGCTCGTGCACCACGGGAACGAACACCGCGCGCAGGCCACGACGATCTTGGGCAGCAACGGCATCGAGCCCCCGGCCATCAGCGCGTGGGCTTACGGTCGCGCGTTGGGGATCTCCCAGCACGACGGGGACTGATGTGATCCATCCGATGCTCCGTCAACTACGACACGATGCCTGGGCGACGGACAAGCTCATCGCGCATTGTCGGCAGCTGACCGCGGAGCAGCTGCAGCTCTCAGTGCCAGGCACGTACGGCAGCGTTCTGAGAACACTGCAGCACATCGTCAGCTCCGACGAGGGCTACCTCGTCCGTCTGCTCGGAGTGTTGCTGCACGAACCGCTGTTCCGTCATGAGCCTGACGTCGGCCTCGACGTCATTGCGTCGCACGTTCCGCACGTCGTGGACGCTGTCGAGCGTCTCTTCGCGTCTGGCGATCTCGATGGCGATCGACTCATCCGAGACACGCCGGCGCGGCGGCCGGAGCAGCCGCGTTTCGAGATGAACGCGTGGGCGCCGCTGACGCAGTTCGTGCATCACGGCAATGATCACCGCGCGCAGATCTGCACGACGCTTTCCGCGCACGGGATCGAGCCGCCAGACCTTCAGGTGTGGCCGTACGCGATGGAGCTCGGCGCGAGCCGTGAGGCGAAGGAGACTTGAGTACGGTCGTCTTCATCCACGGTGCGTTCATGTCGGCGGAGTCGTGGGACCCGTGGAGGCAGCGCTTCGAAGGGCGCGGGTACAAGTGCATCGCGCCGGCGTGGCCGTTCCTCGATCACAGCGTCCAGGACCTGCAGCGCGCTCCCGATCCGCGCTTCGGCAAGCTGGGCATCGGCGAGATCGTCGACAACTACGCGGCGATCATTCGCGAGCTGGAAGCGCCACCGATCCTCGTCGGCCATTCGTTCGGCGGTCTCTTCGTGCAGATGCTCCTCGACCGCGGCATCGGCGTGGCCGGCATCGCGATCGACCCGGCGCCGCCAAAGGGCGTCCTGCCTGGGATGAACTCGATCCGCGCGGGCCTCCCCGTCCTCCTCGGATGGGGCAGCTGGCAGAGCGTGCGCCGGATGTCGTACAAGCATTTCCAGTGGGCCTGGGTGCATACGCTGAGCGAGCCCGAGCAGCGTCAGGCGTACGACCAGCACGTGATCCCGACCTCGGGTCGCATCTTCCTGCAGGCGCTCCTCGCGCCCATCAACGACGAGACCAAGGTCAATTTCCGCAACGGTCTGCGCGCGCCGCTCCTGATCATCGCCGGCGAGCTGGACCGCACCGTGGAAGCCCGCACGAATCTCGCGAACTTCCGCAAGTACGCGCGCTCGACCGCGGTGACGGACTACCGCGAGTTCCCCGAACGGACGCACTGGATCGTCGGGCAGCCGGGCTGGGAAGAGGTGGCCGACCACGCGTTGGACTGGCTCGCGAAGCAGCCGGGAGTGTCGACCTAGCCGGGCATACTTCTCCGGTGATCTACGACCTCGACGCCGGTCGGCCGGAGCGTCCCGGCGGCTCGAGCGTGCGGACGACCGTGCTCACGGTCGGTGTGGTGTGCGTCGCACTCGCGTTCTTCACGGCGCTCGCGTTCGGCCCGGGCGAGCGTGCGAAGCAGACACCCGCACTCGTCTTTTCGGCGCCCGCGCTCCCGACCATGGCTCGGCCCACGTTCAACACGCGGCCGGTGCCGGATCGGACCCTCGTCCTGTCCGATGAGGACGCGATCACGACGTTCCGGATCACCTCGCTTGGCCAGACCGGGCTGGTGAACAACGAGTCCATCGCCACCACGTATCGCCTGCGCGCGACCGGCGACATGGTCACCGTGGCGCCGCTCCCGCTGAGCGAGGCGCTGCCCTATTCGTCGCCGCTGATCATCGACCCGCCCCTGCGCGTCCGCGGCCGCGAGGCGCAGGCGACGCTCACCATCAACGGCACGAGCGCGATCCGGTGGGTCGAGAACGGCACGGTCTTCGAGATGTCCTCGCGAACGCTGACGATCGCGCAGCTCGTGGACCTCGCGACGAAGCTGCGCTGACGTGATCGAGGACATCGAGGGCGCCACGACCGAGCCGACCCGACACCGGCATGTCGTCCTGCTCTCCGCCGCGACGGCCGCGGTCGCGCTCGTCCTGCTCGTCGCGCTGGTCGTGCCGCCGCCACGTGTGGCAACGCCGCAGGAGCAGCCACGGCTGCCGAGCGCCATCATCGTTGGGCCGGCGACGACGTACGTCACGGTCGAGCAACTGCGCCGCTTTGTGTCGCGCGCGAGCGAGTGCGGGGAGTCCGGCCTCAACATCCCGCCCGGTTACGTGTGGGTCGAAGCGCCAAACGGCCTGACCGTCGCCGTGGGCCCGTCCCAAAGCACGCCTCGTTCCGCTCCGCTTCCCGTGCTCGCACAGCCACGCACGGGGTGGCTCATTGTGTCGTGCGTTACCCCCAACAACTCCGTGCCGAGCGAAGCGATCTCGCGCTAGTACTCTCTCCCTATGGGGAGCGGCGCCCTCGCGACCTTCCATCAGCCCACGCGCGACTGGTTCCAGAGCTCGTTCGCGGCGCCCACGCGCGCGCAGGAGCTCGCCTGGCCAGCCATCGCGTCCGGCGAGAGCACGCTCGTGCTCGCGCCCACGGGCTCAGGCAAGACGCTCGCCGCATTCCTATCCGCGATCGACCAGCTGCTCTACGCGGATCCCGCGGGGTGCCGCGTGGTCTATGTCTCGCCGCTGAAGGCCCTCGCCGTGGACGTCGAGCGCAACCTGCGCGGACCGCTCGTCGGCATCCGTCACGTCGCCGAGCGGCTCGGTGCGCCGCTCCGGGAGCCGAGCGTCGCGATCCGGACCGGTGATACGCCGGCGAGAGACCGCGCGCGCTTCGCAAAGACGCCCGCGGACATCTTCATCACCACGCCGGAGTCCCTCTACCTCGTGTTGTCGAGCTCGGCGCGCGAGAGCCTCCGCGGCGTCCAGACCGTGATCGTCGACGAGATCCACGCGATGGTGGCGACGAAGCGCGGAGCGCATCTCGCGCTGTCGCTCGAGCGGCTCGAGGAGCTCGCGGGGCATCCGCTCCAGCGCATCGGACTGTCGGCGACGCAGCGACCGCTCGACGAGGTCGCGCGCTTCCTTGTCGGCTTCAACGCCGACGGCCCGCGCCCGGTGAAGATCGTCGACGCCGGTCATACGAAACAGCTCGAGCTGCGCGTCGAGGTTCCGGTCGAGGACATGGCGAAGCTCGGCACCGAAACGCTCGAGATCCGCAGCGGTCCCGCGTCGCGATCCGATGCGCGGTCCAGCATCTGGCCGGCGATCCACCCGCGACTCCTGGAGCTCATCCGCGAGCATCGCTCGACGCTCATCTTCGTGAACAGCCGCCGCCTCGCGGAGCGCATCGCGAGCGCGGTGAACGAGCTCGCGGGCGAGGAGCTCGTGCACGCGCACCACGGTTCCATCGCGCGCGAGCAGCGCCTCCGGATCGAGGACGACCTCAAGGCCGGCCGGTTGCGCGCGCTCGTGGCGACGTCCTCGCTCGAGCTCGGCATCGATATGGGCGCGATCGACCTCGTCATCCAGGTCGAGGCGCCGCCGTCCGTCGCCAGTGGCATGCAGCGCATCGGGCGCGCCGGCCACCACATCGACACGCCGAGCAAAGGCGTGATCATGCCGAAGTTCCGCGGCGACCTGCTCGCGTGCGCCGCGCTCACGGAGCGCATGCACGCAGGGGCGGTCGAGCAGTCGCGCTACCCGCGCAATCCGATCGACGTCCTCGCGCAGCAGATCGTCGCGATGGTCGCCGTCGAGCCGTGGAGCGTGGACGACCTCGAGCGCGTGGTGCGGCGGGCGGCGCCGTTCTCCGACCTCGCGCGGCCGATCCTCGAGGGCGTCCTCGACATGCTGTCGGGGCGATTCCCGTCCGACGAATTCGCGGAGCTGCGGCCGCGCGTCGTCTGGGACCGCGTCGCGAACGCGCTGCATTCGCGGGAGGGCGCGGGCCGCATCGCGCTCACGAGCGGCGGCACGATCCCGGACCGCGGGCTGTACGGCGTGTTCCTCGTCGGCGCGGAACCCGGCA
>DASYUC010000013.1:0-2273 GCA_036001645.1 Candidatus Limnocylindria bacterium | reverse complement strand
TCGGGCATCACTGGCTCTTCCCCGGTGCCAGCAAGCTTCGCGACGCGCAGCCAGGTGAAGCGGCGGCGGCGGCGGATGTGGTCGATCGCGGTGTTGTTCGCGATGCGATAGAGCCACGGCAGGATGCGGTGCTCGTTGGTGAGCGAGCCGAGGGCCGTGTAGGCCTTGGTGAAGACGTCCTGCGTCAAGTCGTCCGCGCCCTCGGGATCAGAGAGCAGGCGCAGCAGAAAGGTGTAGATCCGGGACTTGTAGGCGCCGTACATGACCTCGAGCGCCTCGCCACGGGACTCGCGCGCGAGCGCGACGAGCTGGACGTCGGAGATCCCGCGACCAACTTCGGCGGCGCTGGAGGCCGTCTGGCCGGCGTCGCCGAGCGCGGCGAACGCGACAGCACCCCTGCCCGACCCGCCAGTCACCGCAGCAGCCTACTTTCCGCCGAGTCGCGGCTCAACAGGATGTATTCATCCTTTGCGGAGCACAACGTTGAATTCGGTCGGCCCGTTCGGCAGAGAGTGCCACCAGACTGTCTCGTGGCCGGGAATCTCGAAGTAGAAATCGAAGGCCGTTCCGCGATCGGCGGCGATGTCGAGGAACCAGTGCCCGTTGTCGTCGGTGTGGGGACTGAACTGCTGGCACCCCCGCGGCCCTACGACCACGCAGACGCCCGCGAGCGGTCGCTCGCCTTCGTCGACGACGTAGCCCTGGATGCGCCAGAGACCAGGCTCAGGAGTCGGCGTCGGCGTCGCGGCGGGCTTCGGCGTCACCGAAAGCTCTGCGGAGGCCGCGTCAGAGAGCGCGACGTCGGGCGTCGGCGCGGGTGTGCCGGGCGGTGTCGTGCGCGGTGTCGGCGGCGGCGTCTCTTCGCCCGGTTGCGCGCTCGCTGAAGCTGATCCGCTTGGCGTCGCGCTTGCGTTGATGTTCGTGAGCGGGATATTCGTCTGCTGCAGGGCTGGAGCGACGAGCGCTAGCACGGCTGCGCCCATGAGTAGGACCACGACCGCCGCGCCTCCAAGGAGGACGCGGCGGTCGCGAGAGTACCGAGCGAAAAGCTCGCGGAGCTTTACGGCGATGGGAAGCCCTCGTAGATCATCGCGCCGTCTCCACCTTCGAAGTTCAGCTCGGTGACGACAGCAGTGACCGTGCCACTCGTGCCGGTGACCGTCACCGCGTATTGCGTGTTGTCAATGAGGCTGGAAACCGTGCGTGGATCGATGCGCGCTGACGAGCCGGCGGACATGGTGAGGATCTGGGTCGCGACGAGCGCGCCGTCGGCGAAGCGCCGCCATTCGACCGTTGCGCCCGTGGCGGTCACGGTCTGTAGCACGATCGGCGTCGTCCAGCCGTTGGTCCCGCCCAGGGTGCGCGTCACGTTCGGCAGGAAGTACTTCGTCGCGGGCGCGGCGGTCGCCGCGTAGCCCATGGCCGTCGCGCCGCTTTGGTCGCTGATGACGTTGACCTGTGCGGCGAGGGTCGCACCGCTGGCGGAGATCGTGACGCTGTACTCGCCGTCGGCGAGGCAGTCCGCGCCTCCGGTCGAGCACGGCGTGTTCGTCGTGCCCTGCGTGCTGAATGAGAACCGCGGATCGAAGGCCTTCGAGGAGTTGGGCTGGATCGGCGTCGCGAACGTATAGGTGTTCGCCGTGCCGGCGCTAGCCGAGATCGGGGTGAAGGTGATCTGCGGCGTGACCGCAGACGCGCCGAGGTTCTGCACGACGATCGTGCTGTAGCGATTGATCCCTTGGGCGTTCTTCGACGCGTACGCGCCGTAGATCGTGGCCGCGCCGCCGGTGACGCCGTCCGTGGCATACGCCACGGGGTTCGCGACCGAGGCCGCGTCGGCGTGCGTATTCACAACGACGGCGACCGGCTGGTTCGAGGTCACGGTGACGGCGTACTGCTTGTTATCGGTGAGGCCGGGCGCGCCCAGTTGGAAATCGTTTGAGTTGGGGTCGATCGGCTTCGATCGGCCCGAGTCGATGGTCCGCCCGATGGTGATCGGGGAGCCGGTGCCGTCGAAGGTGCGGAACGTCGCCTGCACGTTCGCGGCGCCTTCACCGAGGTTCTGGATGATGAACGGCGTCACGAAGAGACCGAAGAGACGCCGGGTGATGTTCGGCAGGTAGACGGTGTTCGCGCCGGCGGTGAAGCCGTTGTACGAGAGCGCTTCGGCGCGGGTGCCGCTGCCCTGGTGCTCGTTCACCACGCCGACGACGGTCGAGCCGTAGCTCTTCACGACAACGGAGAACTGCGCGTCGTCGGGGAGCGTCGGGTTC
>DASYUC010000012.1:0-3276 GCA_036001645.1 Candidatus Limnocylindria bacterium | reverse complement strand
ATGGCGGTGACGCAGGCGCTCGCCGGCTTCACGCTCTCGCAGGCGGACGTCCTGTGCTTCGCGATCCGCAAGAAGATCCGCGAAAAGCTCGACGCGCAGAAGATGAAGTTCGTCGAGGGCTGCCTGCGCAACGGCGTGCACGCCGACGTCATCGAACAGGTCTGGAAGGACTTCGAGCCGTTCGCCCGCTACGGCTTCAACCGCGCCCACGCCGCGATCTACGGCGTCATCGCGTATCACACGGCGTACCTCAAGGCGAACTACACGCTCGAGTACATGACCGCGGTGCTCTCGTCGGATATGGGCAACTCGGAACGCATCGCCATCGCGGTCGCGGAATGCCGGCGGATGGGCATCGCGGTGCTGCCGCCCGACGTGAACGAGTCCGAGTTCGGCTTCGCGATCACACCGAAGGGCATCCGCTTCGGTCTTGGAGCGATCAAGAACGTCGGCGCCGGTGCGGTCGAGAGCATCATCGAGGCGCGCCGCGCGGGCGGACGCTACCGGTCCCTCGACGATTTCTGCGGGCGCATCGACCTGCAGCGCTGCAACAAGCGCGTGCTCGAGTCGCTCATCAAGTGCGGGGCGCTTGACGCGTTCGGACCGCGCGCGGTGCAGATCGGGCATCTCGACCTCGCGCTCGCCACAGCGCAGCGCGAGCAGCGGGACCGTGAGAGCGGTCAGGTCGGCCTCTTCGCCAGCCTCGGGATGGCCGACGAGATCGTGGCGCAGCCGCTCCCCACCGGACCGGAGGCACCCAAGCGCGAGCTTCTCGGCTGGGAGAAGGAGCTGCTCGGGATCTACCTTTCGGAGCACCCGCTGCAACGCATGGCCGAGCGCATGGGCGATGTCGTGACGGCGTATCTCGCGGAGCTCAAAGAGGCCGGCGACGAGCTGGTGACCGTCGCGTGCGTCGTCACGAGCGCACGCAAGCACATCACCAAAGAGAAGAAGCTGATGATGTTCGCGCAGGTCGAGGACCTCACGGGCACGGTCGAGGTCACGGTCTTCCCGCGCACCTACGAGGCGACGGCCTCGCTGTGGAACGCCGATGAGATCCTCCTGGTGCTCGCGCGGGTCGAGCAGCGCGACGAGGCGCCCAAGCTGTTGTGCGAGCACGCTGTGCGCTTTGACGACGTGGGGATCGCTGAGATCAGACGCGTTGCCGACGAGCGCCGCCAGAGCCTCGCGAAGCGCGCCAGGTTCCTCCGGCCCGCAAATGGGAACGGCGGGAACGGCGGCGGCTCGGCGGGCCTCCCGTCCCGGCAGCCCGCCTCCCCGCCGGCGCCCTCGCCCATTCCAAGTTCGTCGGCGCCTGAATTGGTCATCCGTTTTCGCGAGGCGCTGGACTACGAACGATCGATCGCGATCTTTCAGCGGATCCAGCTCGTCCTGAGATCCCACGGTGGGCCGTCGGTCGTCATCCTCGAGCTGCCCCGAGCGGCCGGAGGCGTCCGGCGCGTGCCGACATCGTTCCGCGCACGTCCGTCACGGGAGCTGGCGGAGGCAGTCGCGAACGAGGTCGGCGGCGACGTGGTCGAGGTCGTCCTTCCTCGTTAGGGGTCGCTTGCCTGACCGGCTCCATTCGGTCCGATACTTCGGGTATGACGATGCGCGACCGGCTTCGGCGTCTCCACGAAGTGACGAACGAGATGCTCGGCATCATGGATCTGGACCACCTTTACGCGACCGTGGCGGACGTCGCGCGGTCGCTCGACACCGCGGACGCGGCGTCGCTGATGATCGTCGACCCGGAAGAGGACGCACTCGTCATTCGCGGCCAGAGCGGATTGTCGGAGTACTACGCCGCAACGCAGCGGATCCCCCTTGCGCGGGCCAGGCGGCATTACGAGCGTCCGGGCTCGATCGTCGTGCGCGACCTGCGCACCGCGCCGCTCGGCGATCCGACCCTCATCCAGGGCGAGGGCCTCGCGAAAGTGCTCGCGCTGTCGCTCGCGCGCGAGGGGGAGCTCCTTGGCGCGCTGCACATCTACACGCGCGATCCGGCACGCGACTTCGACGAGATCGACCGCGATCTCGCTCACATCCTCGCGGCTCAGGCCTCCGTGGCGATCATGAACGCCCGGCTGTTCACGCAGCTGAAGCAGGTGGACGAGGAGCGCGAGCAATTCCTCTCGATCGTGTCCCACGAGCTCCGCACCCCGCTCACGCCGCTGAAGGCGCTCGCGCAGCTTCAGCTCGGGCGCCTGCGGCGGTCGCAGGAGCGCGGGACGCCCATGGATCTCGAAGCGCTCGAGCGCAATCTCGAGTCGATCGAGCGGCAGGTCGACCGGATGAACGGACTCGTGAACGACCTGCTCTCGGTCTCGCGAGCCGGTCGCGGCCTGCTCGCTATGGAACGCGCCCCATTCGACCTCGCGGCCGAGGTGCGTGACGTGGTCGGGCGCTACGTCGCGGCGACCCGCGAGGAAGGTCGGCACTCCTTCGTGATCGATTCACCGGAGACCTTGACGTATGAAGGTGACCACTCACGTATCGATCAGCTGCTGATGAACCTTATCGGGAACGCGGTGAAGTACTCACCGCGAGGCGGTCAGGTGGCGGTACAGCTGCTCCGGCAGAACGGCGCTGCGGAGCTCGCGATCAGCGACCAGGGTATCGGCATCCCCGCGGGCGATCTCACGCGGTTGGGCGGCGCCTTCACACGCGGGATGGGGAAGGCCGCGACGTTCGCGGGCATGGGGATCGGTCTGCACGTTGCGAAGCTCGTGGCCGAGGCGCACGGCGGAACGCTGGAGCTGGAGAGCGCCGGCGAGGACAGGGGAACGACCGTAAGGGTGCGATTGCCGCTGTAGATCGTGTGCCGGAGGAGGGACTCGAACCCTCAAGGGCCTTGCGGCCCGGATGCTCTTGAGGCATCTGAGTTTGCCGATTTCTCCACTCCGGCGAGTGAACCGATTCTAAGGTCGACGAAGTAGTTTCATCGCCTCGCGCGCGAGCTTTGGATTCGCGATCACGACCTGCCGCTCGTCCCAGGCGGCGTCCTCGCCCGTCTTGAGCGACAGCACGCTCGCGCCAGCCTCGCGCGCGATGAACGCCGGCGCCGCGACGTCCCAGGGCGAGAGTGCCTCGTGTACGAACAGATCGAACGTCCCCATCGCGACGTAGCACATCTCGAGGCCGGCGGATCCCAGGACGCGCAGTCGCGCGCACGTCGCGTACAACGTGACGAAGCGCGAGTCCTTTCGTTTCGTCGCGCCGAACGCGAGGCTCGCGACGGCGAACGCCTCCGACAGCTTCGTGACCGACCCGATG
>DASYUC010000011.1:0-32502 GCA_036001645.1 Candidatus Limnocylindria bacterium | reverse complement strand
GCGGGACCGATCGAGAGTGCGGCAACGACCGAGAACATCGGCAGGCGCAGCGACCGCGGATCCACGGCCATCCTCCAAGCTCGCGCGCCCAACCACCCGGTGCGGTCATCCGTGTTGCGCGTCCCCTCGCCGGATGACCGGCCTAGGCGCACGCTAGACCGGCCGCGGGACGTGTCAACAGCGGCGGCGTGCCTGCCGTGTATCAGGTCGCTGCCGCGATGTCGCGGATCTCCACGCGAGGGCCGAAGAGGCCGAGGAATCCGCGTCGTCCGTCCGCACGAGGCACGCTGTCAGATACGACAAGAGGCCGGGGTCCTGCTATTCGGCGGGCTCTTTGAGCTCCGCCTCGGTGGGCTCGGCATCGGCCAGGTCCTCGAGCTCCTCGTCGTTCTCCTCCTCGTCGTCGTCGAGATCCTCGAGCGACACTCCTCGGGCGGGAGCGTCGGAAGCTCCTCGCGCGCTGCGGCAGAAGGGGTACGCGCGGCCGGTGGAGTCCACGGCGACGTCCGCGACAGCGGGATGGTCGTATCCGGTGGGCAGCTGCTCCCAGCCCACGACGACCTCGTACGACGGCGCTCGGGTGAGCGTCACGAGCAAGGTCTAGCGGTTCGCGACCTGCTATGTCTTGGCCAGTAGCCCGGTCTTGCGGGTTGCCCGCCAAAGCTGTTCGCTGGCGATCTGCGCACCCTCCGCGAGTGACCTAAGTTTCGCCCAGACGACGAGCGGATAGATCATGTCGGTGATCGCCCACGTTCCGAAGCCGCAGTCCGTACCGGCGATGACGTTCTCGCGGCCCACGAGCCCCGCGAACCGAACGATCCTCTCGGCAACGAGTTCGGGATGCTCGACAAAGTTCGTCGTCGAATCGATCGTCCCCGGTATGAGCACCTTTCCGTCCGGAAGCTTCACGTCCTGCCACACACGCCACTCGTGCGCGTGACGGGGGTTTGATGCCTCGATCACGTACGCGCCTGCGTTTATTTCCAAGACCATGTCGATGACGTCCCGCAGAGGTACGTCGCGCGTGTGCGGCGCCTCGTTGTTTCCCCAGCAGATGTGGAAGCGGACGCGCTCCTCGGGGATCCCGTGCAGCGCTTGGTTCAGCGCCTCGACCCACTGCGCTTGCCGCTTCTTGAAAGCGGACAGCGGCCGATCGCGGAACTCAGGCTGCGAGCGCTCGATGGCCATCTCAGGTGAGTCGATCTGCACGATCAGTCCGGCCTCGACGATCGCACGGTATTCGACGGACATGACATCGACGATCGCGGCGAGATACGCCTCGTACGAGGGGTAGTAACGGTTCTCGATGCGCTGAGCGACGAGCGAGACGGACGCTGAGGGGATGAACGCCTCGACGACGTCCAGGTCGGTGAGCGCGGCCTTCAAGTTGTCGATGTCCGCCTGCAGCGCGGACCGGTCCCCCCACGCGAGCGGCCCGATACACACGGGCCGATTCGCGGGAGGCCCGCCGCCGTGCTGCCCTCGCCGCTCGCGCCACTCGTTGTAGCCGGGGAAGTCGGGGTTCACCCAAGGACTGGGTGAACGCTCGATCCCCTCCATACCCTTGAGCCGGTCCTTCAGATATACATAGAAGCCGGGCTTTCCCTGCTCTCCATCGCTCACGACGTCGATCCCGGCGTCGGCCTGCTGGCGGACGCACTCGGCCACCGCCGTCCGTGTGCGCGCACGCATCGCGTTGCGATCGACGGGGTCGCCGCGCTGCGCGGCGATGAGCATGTCAAAAAGATCCGGCGGGCGCGGCATGCTGCCGGTGTGCGTTGTCAGAATGCGATCGGTGCTGCGCCTCACGCCGCACCGCCGTACTCAAGCAGCACCCCTAGCGTGCCCGCTGGATCGAGGTCGACGCGCGCGTATGCGCGCGCGACATCGGCGATCGGAACGCGCGCGCTCACGAGATCGTCGAGCGGCAGCCTCGCGAGCTCATCGAGCACGACCGCGGAGCGACGCGGGATGTCCCAGCGCGGCTGCAGCTCGGCGGGTACGGCCGCGGCCTGGGTGCTGATGACACGCTGGCGGCGGAAGTGGAACTCGGGCGCGAGGCGAAGCGCGACCCGCCGACTTCCGAAATAGGACACGACCACGATCGTGCCGTTCGCGCCGGTCACGTCGACGGCCGTCTGAAGCGCGGCGGGCGCACCGCTCACCTCGAAGCTGATATCCGCGCCGCGCCCTCGGGAGAGGTCCTCGACCACCAACGCCGCGTCGGCGGGCTCGACCGCGGCGTCCGCACCGTAGCGGCCGGCGAGCTCGCGGCGCGACGCGATCGGGTCCACCGCGATGAGGCAGCCTGCGGTCCGCCGCGCGAGCTGTGCGAGCAGGAGCCCGATGACGCCGAGACCGTGGACGACAACGACGTCGCCCACCCGCACCGGCATCTCGAGGACAGCCGTAAGTGCCACCTTCGCGAGGTTGAAGAACGCAGCGCGGTCATCGGTCAGCGCGTCGGGGAGCCGCACCACTCCCTCGTCGGCTTGCAGCGTGAAGAGGTCCTGGTGAGGGTGCCGCGTGAAGACGCGATCGCCCTTCCTGAACCCGGATCGCGGGCCCGCCCGATCGACGCGGCCGACAACCTGGTACCCGTACTTGATCGGGAACGCGAACGAGCCCTCGGAGTACTTCGGCAGGAGGTCATTCGGAGCGGCCTCGCCGCGGTATACGAGCATCTCGGTGCCCGCGCTGATGAGGGAGACGGTCGCGCGAACAAGGATCTCGTCCGGACTCGGATCGGCAACGTCGGCGTCGCGCAGCTCCGCCGTGCGCTGCCGCGTGAACCACACAGCGCGGCCACGCACGCTATGTGCCCAGGTACGCGGTGCGGACCGCCGGGCTTTGCGACACCTCCGCGTACGTGCCCTCCGCGATGCATACGCCGGCGTCCATCACATATACGTGGTCGCACATCGTCTTGATGACCTCCATGTCGTGCTCGACGACGATGCATGCGATGCCGCGTTCGCGCAGGCGTGCGGCGATGCGCTGAACGAGGCGGCGGCGTTCCTCGATGGCGATCCCGGCGGTCGGTTCGTCAAGGAGCAGCAGCGGAGCCTCAACGACGGTGGCGCGCGCGAACTCGACGAGCTTGCGCTCGGCGTACGCAAGGTCTGAGACGATCGTGTCGGCATACTGCGTGAGACCAAGGTCGTCGATCGCGCGCTGGCAGATGACGCGACGATCGGCGGTCGAAGTGGTCCGATGCGAGGGCGTGGCGTCGATCCGCGCGAGCACGTTGTCGAAGACCGTCAGCGTCGCAAAGAGCTCGAGGTTCTGGAAGGTGCGCGCGATGCCGAGACGTGCCCGTTCGTCGGGCCGGAGTGCCGCGATGCTGCGGCCGTGCAGGCGCACGTTCCCACCTGCCGCACGCACGGCCCCGGCGATCGCGTTGATAGCCGACGACTTCCCCGCCCCATTCGGGCCGATCAGTCCGACGATCGTGTTCGCTCCCACGTGCATCGAGAGGCCGTTCACAGCGACGAGGCTCTTGTATCGCACGACGAGGCCGTCGACCTCCAGGAGTACGCCGTTCGCGGCGGCGAAGGGGGCGCTTGTTCCACTCATCCGAGGTAGGCCTGGTGGAGCGTCGCGCGGAGCTGTTCGGCGGTGCCGCGCTGCACGATCTGCCCGCGGTTGAGCACGTAGCCACGGTCGGCGAGCGCGAGCGCATGACGCGCGCTCTGCTCGACGAGCAGGAGCGTCGTGCCCTGCTCCTTGATCTGTCGTAACGCGGCGAAGACCTGGTCGACCAGTACCGGAGCCAGTCCCAGCGAGGGCTCATCGAGCAACAGGAGATGCGGTTCGCTCATGAGACCGCGCGCGATCGCGAGCATCTGCTGCTGGCCACCAGATAGGGACGCTGCGGGCCGGGGCAGCTTCTCGCGCAGCTGCGGGAATAATCGACACACGCGGTCTACCAATGTCCGCTCTGTCTTGGCATCGTGGCGGCGAACGTATCCACCCAGCCGTAGGTTCTCGTAGACGGTCAGGCCCGGGAAGATGCCGCGGCCCTCTGGCACGTGCGCGATCCCGCGCGCCGCTATCTCGTGCGGAGATGCTCCGATCAGCGATCTCCCGGCATACTCGATTCGACCGGCACGGGGCGGTACGACACCGGAGATCGTTCGCAGAAGGGTGCTCTTCCCCATACCGTTGGCGCCGAGCAAGACGGCGCATTCTCCTTCCTGGACGCTGAGATCGACGTCGTGGAGCACCGCGACCTGACCGTAGCTCGCGGTCACGCCGTGCAGCTGAAGAAGGTCACCCACCGGACGTCCGTGTAACCCGCTCGACGTCCTTCGCGAGAGCCAGACGGAGCGGGCGCGCGCGACCGAACTTGACGAGAGAGACAAGGCCCGCGGGCATGGCCCACAGGACGACGATCACCGCGATGCCGAAGAACCCCTGCGTCCAGATCGCCGCGGTCGAGCTCGCAAGTGCCTCCGAAGCCAACACCGGAATGAGCACGACGAACGCGGAGCCCAGGAGCGTGCCAAGCGTAGAGGCCTGCCCACCGATGACGACAGCAACAAGAAGGTAGACGCTGAGCCACACCGTGTAGCTGTCCGGAGCGATGAACCCGATCAGCAACGCACTCAGGGCGCCGGCGAGACCAGCGAAGGCCCCGGCGAGAGCCACAGCGGAGAGCTTCGTGCGTCCGACGGGTACGCCGATCGAGGCCGCACCCACCTCGCTGTCGCGAACGGCCTTCAACCTCCGTCCGTACCACCCACGTCCCGCCAGGTGGACGACCACACCAGCGATAAGCGCGACGGCCATGATCGTCCAGTACATCAGCTGGAGTACGGAGATCGCGCCGCCCGGCGCGAACGCGGCCGGGACGACCATGCCCAGCTGCCCACCGGTGATCTCTTGCGGATACGCTGCGAGCTCGGGGACTGCCATGGCGAACGCGAGCGTCAGGAGTGCGAGGTACGCGCCGGCAAGCCTGTTCGTCAGCACGCCGAACCCGAGACCGACCGAGGCTGAGAGCAGCACAGCCGCGGGTATGGCGATGATCGGCGGAATGTGCCAGGCCTGGCCGAACAGCGCCATCGTGTACGCGCCTATGGTGATGAAGCCGTTCTGGCCGACCGAGATCTGGCCCGAGTAGCCGGAGACCAGGTTCTGGCCGACGGCGGCGATGAACATCACGCCGAGGCTGGCGAGCGTGAAGAGCATGAGGGTGTCCGCGCCGAACGGGAGAGCGAACAGAAGCAGGCCCACGACCAGGATGACGAGCCCGGCGCGCGCGGCTACCGGGATCGAGCGCAGCGTCGGGAGATCCGGGACCGGGATGGTGAGCTGCGGAAGTCGCACTCGCCGCCCGCCGGTCGCGCCGATCCGCGGCTCATTCACCTTCTGAAGTGGACGACCGAGAAGCCCGCGGTGCCACGTGTCCGTGCCCAGCGGCATCACCAGCAGCGCAACTGCGATCAATACGAAGTTGAGCGTCGCAGCGAGCCGCCCGGTCACGTAGTAGCCGAACTCAGCGGTGAGAAGGCCGAAGAGGAGGGCGCCGACCGCCAGTCCGATGATGCTCTCCATGCCGCCAAGGACGATCGCGGCAAATGACCCGATCATGAAGTCCATCAGGAAGTTCGGCCCGAGCACGTTGTGCGGCGTGATCATCAGGGCTGCGATCGCGGCAAGCGCGCCCGATAGGCCCCACACCGCCGTCCGCACGGTCGCCACGTCGACGCCCAGCATCGCCGCGGTCAAGGGTCCCTCGCTCGCGGCACGGATCGCGAGCCCGAAGCGGGTCCTATCCAGGAACGTCTGAATGCCCACGAGAAGGGCCGCGGCGATGACGATGCTGAGTGTCTCGTTCGAGCCGAGAGTGATCGGGCCAAGAGAGAACTGCGTGTCCGCTATAGGTCCCGGCAGGGCGTACGGCGATTGACCCCAGATTGATCCGACGAGCGCGATGATGATCAGAGCCGGACCGAGTGTCGCGATGCCGACGATGATGTGCTCCTGACCGGCCAGCGGACGGATCAGGAGCCGCTCGATCAATACCGCAACAACGACACCCGCACCAATGGCAGCGATCGCGGCGACTGGATATGGAAATCCGCCGCCGAGCGCTGCGTGGGCAACGTATCCGCACAGCGTGGCGACCGCGCCGTGACTGAAATTCAGAACGCCCGACTGCCGATAGATGAGCACGACACCGAGACCCATGAGTAGGAAGTAGGCGGACTGCAGGAGTCCGCCTACGATCACATCGCTATTCACGGGCTCGGTGCTACTACGAGTACGTCACGGCTGCGGAATCGATGTCGTGTCGAGCACCTTCACGAACTTGCCGCCCTGTACCTGGTAGACGGTCATCGATCGCGTCAAGGTGTAGCGGTCCCCCGTGTAGTCCGCGGAATACAGCAGGCCAAGCTGTTTCGTCGTCTTCGTCGAGTTCATTGCCGACGTGAATGACTCGCGAGTGAGAGTCTTGCCGCCGGCCGTGGCCCTCTCCACCGCATCGGCGATCACGGCGGCGAACGACCAGCCGAACGCACCGAACTGGTTGATGTGGGTCGGTGCCGACTTCTGCATCTCGGTCTTGAGCAGCTTGGTGGCGTCGCTATCAGAGCCCACGGGCTCCACGAAGGCATCGAAGTACGTGCCCTCGGCCGAGGCACCAGCAAGGTCGATGTACGTCGGGTCGAACAGTGGCGAGAAGCCGATCCACTTGCACGTGACGCCTACAGCGTCCGCGGCCTTCTTCACGCTGGCGATCTCGGCGGCCGACCCCATGAACATGCAGGCCTCGGGGCTCGTGTCTTTGATCGATGCCACGAGAGATGTGTAGTTAGTGCTCACCGCGGGTGGCGGGAATGGGAAGTTCTTGAACGCCGCGCCACCATGCGTTAGGGAGTAAGTCGGACACGTGATGGCCGCGCCCTGCCCTGTCGCGCTGTCTTCGTAGACGAGCGCAAGCGACTTCGCCTTGAGTGTCTTGATGGCGAAGTCCGCCATGAAGTAGCACTCCTGCGTGTAGTGCGGGAAGAAGCCGTACGTGTTCGGTAGGCCTGAAGCCTGGAGTATGTCGGCGTTCCCAAGTCCGAGGACGACCACGCCGTTGCCCTGCGACGAGATGACCGGTGCCGCACCTTGGATGGACGAGGAGCCGGTGATGAGGACCATGAACGGTGTCCTCGCGAGGAGCTGCTGCATCGACTGGGCTCCGCCTGCGGCGTTGCCGAGGTTGTCGACGATCACGCTCTGGAATTTGTAGCCGTTGATCCCGGTGCCCTGGCTCCGGTAGTCGAGATACGTTTTGAACCCGTACGTGTAGCCGGCCGCGATCGCGCCGGGTCCGCTCTCGGGCGACGAGATGCCGACCACGATCGACTTGTCCTTGATGCCGGTCGTGTTGCCGGTCGAGTCGCCGCCCGTGCCGGTGCCGGGCGTCGCGGTGCATGCGGCCAGCAGCGCGGCGAGGCCGATCGCGACGTTCCGTAGTGCAACGCTCAGATGCCCACGCGTGTTTGTGTTCACCGAATCAACCCCTCCCGCAGTACCTCGTAGGCTGGGGGGAGTATCCGCGCAGGTCAAATCCCGAGCAGTGGTGCCGAGACCGTATCTTTAGTGGGGGCATCGGTTCCCACACCAGTCGACGAGCCTGCAGCGGGGAGCGGGAACGGCGCTCAGGGGAGCGGATCTTGCCGGGGAAGAGGGTCTCGGACGAGCTCGAAAACCTGCTCGCGATCGCCGAGCTGGCGGTCCTGGTCGACGACTTCAGGCCCCTTTCGGAGACCGTGGAGATGATCTGCGAGCGGATCGTCGGGATGCCTGCCTGTGACTGGCTCACGATCTCGCTCCTTGCCGACGACCGGCGCGAGACCACCGCCTGGGCATCACCGGGCATCAAGCCGCAGTTCATGGACTGGTCGCGCCAGCCGCGAGCGCGACACAAGTCTTCGTGGTCGCCCATCTACACCGCCGCGTCCTCCGGCCGGCCGGTCCTCATCACGAACGTATTCGAGCATCCGGAATTCGCGCTCCTTGCGGAGGGCGCGCGGATCCAGGGTTTCACCGGGGCGGCGTACATCCCGGTCATGGCCGGCGGTCGTGCGCTTGGCACGCTCAACTGCTACACGCGTCAGGCACACCAACACACAGACGCCGAGGTGAAGCTGCTTCAGACCGTCGCGCGCCTCGCTGGCGTCGCCGCGGAGACGGCGATGATCGCCGAACGCCAGCACAAGGGCGCCGAGGAGATCCAGCGCCTGAGCGATGAGCTGTCAGGCCGCAACGAAGAACTCTCGGACCTCATCGAGGCGCAGGTCGATCTCGCGGTCGCGCTCGCGGAGCCCGGACGCGATGCTACGGAAGAGATCTGTCGGATCGTGAGCAGCAGACTCGGTGCGTCCGTGATGATCTGCGGCACCGACGGCAAGGCACTCGCGTATTCCGGGAGCGACGAGGCCCGCGCGCCGATGTCGCAGACGCTCGTGCGTCGCGATCCAACGCGTTTCGCGGCGTTGCCCGACGGCTCGGTCGTCGGCGCGAGCAGCATCCACCGCATCGGCAACGACCCGCCGCTCGGCCTCGTGCTCATCAGCCCGCCACTGGAGACGCCTGCCCATGCGAAGACCGTCTTCCTGAAGCACGCGCTTGCCCTGCTGGCGTTCGACCTCGAGTCCGAGCGCGCCGACCGGACGATGCGCGATGTCGCAAGGCCGAGCGTCCTCTACGCGCTGACGCGAGGCGCCCTTTCCGCCTACCAGGCGCACACGGCCGGCACATTCGTCGACGCGACCGGCCAGCCGCTGCGCGTCGGGTTCGTGCGGACGAGCGATGATGTCGCGGCGTCGCAGCTGGCGCACCGCCTCAACCGGCTCCCGAAAGAGAGCAGGTGCCTGGCCGCGGCGCCCGAGAAGGACGGCGTGATCTTTCTGACCGAGGACGGGCCGATCGACCAGCTTCGCCAATCCATTCACAAGCTGCTTGAGAACTGCGGCGCGACCGATCGGGCGGTCGGGCTCAGCGATCGGTTCGCGGACGTGACCTCAGCGCCGGCCGCGCTCGAGCAGGCGCGCATGGTCAGCAACGTCGCGGCGGCGCATCGCATCGCGCTCTACGAGGACCTCGGGCCGACGAGCGAGCTCCTCAAGAAGCTGAGCCCTGAGACCCGCAGCGCGTTCGTCGACAAGCTCATCGGACCGCTGCTCGAGTACGACCGCGAGCGGCGCGGCGAGTTGGTGGCGAGCGTCGCCGCGTACCTGCGGCACCGCGGCAGCCTCCGGAACGCATCGGCCGAGCTGGCCATCCATCCGAACACGCTTCAGCTGCGTCTTGCGCGCGCAGCGAACCTGACCTCGCTCGACTTCCACGACCCCCTGCAGCTCGGCCTTGTCGCCCTTGCCGTGAACTGGCACCTCCTCCTCGAGAACACGGCGTAGCCGACTCGCGCTAGCTCATCCGCTTCTCGAGCGCGGCATCCAGCCTGACGACGTGGATGCCTGAGTTCTTCTCCGATAGATAGATGTAACCGCGACGATCCACGATCACATCCTCGACCTGTGTCGCGAGCTCTTTCGGAAGCGGCCCGCGTCGCGAGGTCGGATCTTCGGGAATGTAGTACGCGGCGATGCGTGGGCGGCGTGGGTCCGCGATGTCGAAGACCTGCAGCCCCGCGTTGAAGTACGTGAGGTAGATGAGGTCGCCTGAGCGCTGCAGGCACGCCTGACCCTGTGGGTGGTGCTGGTTGTGCGGGCCGAACCGGCCGCCACGCTCGAAGAAGTCATCGGTCTCGCCATCGGGCGGCTCGGGGACCGGGAACAGCGAGAGGAGGATCGGGTCGCGCTCGTCGCTGAGATCGACGATGCCGGCGAAGTTCAAGGGCTCCGCCCGATGCTCGTTCAGCGCCTCGTCGTTGACGACGGCGATCTTCCGCTCGGGGATCGGCAGCACTGTGTGCATGCCGCAGGTGCTGCCCAGTGGCGGGTACGCGCTGAGGATCGAGATCGGCCGAGGCGAGGTGACGTCCGAGATATCGAGGATGACCATGCCGCCGCGCGACCAGGAGCAGTACGCACGATCACGCTGGCGATAAGCAGGCCCGTGCAGCGCTATCGGCTCGTTGCCCGCGGGCCTGCCGGTGGTCCGCTTGCGCTCGTCGAGGTCGCTGAAGACCTCTCCTCCCGCCTGGTGCTGACCGGGGTACCACCAGCGGCCGACGAGACGCGGCGCTTCCGGCTCGTCGATGTCGACGATCCCGTAGATGCGGCCGACGAACCCGGGTTGGCTCGTGGCCGCATGCACGTACCGGCCGCCGTCATAGTGATTGCGATGCGTTCCGGTCCCGCCGCTGGACCACTGCCCGAGCCTCTTCGGATCGTCGGGGTCGCGCACGTCCCACACGACGAAGCCGTCCTGCGGTGGGGCGTCAGAGGCGCCGCCGCCCCATCCCTTCGGGACGTGCTCGAGGTTCGTGATCATCCGTCCGTGAGCGACCTGCACCTGCAGCGTCCAGGTGTTCGGAGGTCCAGGGATCCAGCGGACGAGACGCGGATGCGCCGGATCGGTGACCTCGACGATGCTGAGGCCTGGTTCCCACAACGCACCGGTGTAGAGGTAGAAGCGATCCTTCACCTCCTGGATCGCGAGCTTGAACCCCGTCCGGCCGTCGAGGTCGCAGTAGCCGACCTCATGGGCGTTCCACGCTTTACTCATGCGTTGACCTCCGCCGCGGCCCACAGCTCGTCGAACGAGCGGCGCGCCTCCGAAACGAGCCGCGCGGGCTCCATCTTCCAGAGCGAATCCGGGTAGTCGCTGCCGAACGTGCCGTCGTCAGAGAAGATCTCGATCTCGTACCAGCCGTCGAACGATGTCGCGCGCAGCGCACGAACGATCGCACCCATGTCGACGTCGCCCCAGCCAGGCAGCGTGCGGTCCATCATCCCGCGCGCGCCGCTGCGCCGGTCCGCGAGCTGCACGCCGACGATCCGTTCGGCATGTCGCGCGATATCGTCGAGCGCGCCGGGGGCGTCCCAGAAATGCCAGGTGTCGATAAGCACGTCGATGTTCTGCGCGCCCGCATCGTTGATGAGCTCGAGCGCCTGCGCGACCGTCGACACGAGGCTGCCGTTCCGGCTCGGTCGGAGAACTTCGATCGCGAGTCTCACGCCTGACTCCCCGGCCGCTGCGCTCGCCTCGCGCATCATCTCCACGACCCACGCGCGCATCTGTCGGGCGTTGTCGCCCGGGGGTCCGGCATAGCAGATCACGCGGAGCGGATCGAAGCGAGCGAGCCGGCGGATGCCGTCGCATAGACGACGGAGCCGCTCGACGCGGTCACGCGGCTGCGAGAACAACGTGTCGCCTGGGACGATGCTCGGAACCTCGGGAAAGCAGAACGTGGCGCGTAGGCCACTCTCGCGAAGAAGCTCCACGGACTCGTCATCGCGGCCGCGTGGAAGCTTGAACTCCCAGAGTCCGATCCCCTCGATTCCCGCATCTCGGTAGCAGCCCAGGTCCTCCGCAAACGGCTGATGCCACGTCGTGCACGCGCTGAGCGAGAGAGGTGCGCGTCGGTCAGGCGATCGCGACAACGACCTTCACCTCGCTGCCGGTCGGATCGAGGAGCACATCGAATCCGCGTCGGATGACGTCGGCGAACGGGACGGTGGAGGTCACCACGCGTTCGATGGGATAGCGACCGGAAGCGGCGAGCGCGATGGTGCGATCCCACGCAGCACGCGAGTATCCCTGAGAGCCGCGCACGCTGAGCGAGCGCCGTGTGATGCGCCAGACGTTGACCGCCCGCGGCTGCACGTGGACCGCCGGCACGCTGATCGTGCCACCCATGCGCGTGGATTCGATGCACAGCGCGAGCCCGGGCGCCTTGCCCGCGCAGTCGATCGCGGCATCCACGCCAGACCCGCCGGTCCAGCCGCGGATCTCGTCGACCTGCGCCGCGACAGACTCGCCCTGCACGCACGTGCCACCGAATGCCGTGCCGAGCGCGGCGCGCTGCGACTGCGGCTCGGTGAAGAAGACCGTCGCCGCGCCGGACGCGAAGGCGGCGAGGATGGCGAGCGCGCCGATCGGGCCGCATCCAGTCACGAGCACCCGGTCTCCCGGACCAACGCCCGCGCGATCGACCGCGTGGAGCGAGACGGCCGCCGGTTCCACGACCGCGCCCTGCTCGTAGCTCATGCCCCGAAGTGAGGTCGCCTGGTACGCCGGCACGATGGCGCGCTCGGCGAGGCCGCCCCATTTCGTACCGAGGCCGGTCCAGGCCTTGTTCTCGCACAGGACCATCTCGCCGCGGAGACACTGCGCGCACACGCCACAGTGCTGGAGCGGCATGACCGCAACCGCGTCGCCCGCGGATACGCCGGTCACACCCTCGCCGACGGCGAGCACAGTCGCCGAGAACTCGTGACCCAGGATGACCGGCCTAGCGACCCCGGTGAGCGGATGCGGCTGATCGGGCACCGCGCCGCCGGGACCGGTGTACTCCCTGAGGTCGGTCCCACAGATGCCCGCGCGTTGCGGCGCGACGAGAACCTCGCCCGGCCCTGGCCGCTCGGGCGCCGGCACGTCTTCGAGCCGCAGGTCGCGGACGCCGTGGAGCCTGAGTGCCCTCAACGGCGACGTCGCGGCGTCAGTCGTCCCACCGGAACCCGCCCGGCACCTTGCCACCCGACTCTTGGATGCACGCGAGCGCCTCGAGCGCGAAGCTGTACCCGAAGTACTGCTGCACGAGTGTCTTGATCGGCGCTGTCGTGATGAGGCGTGTATAGCGGAGGATCAGCGGGCTGCTCTTCGCGAGGTGCTCGGCGATCTCCCAGGCGCGGGGCAGCAGCTTCTCACGTGGGAGCACCTCGCTCACGAGGCCATACTCCTTCATCTCGCGAGCGCCGAGCTCCTGGCCCATGTAGAGCCAGTAGCGGCCGCGGTTCCACCCCATGAGGAAGGGCAAGATGATGGCGATCCCGTCCCCTGGGGGCTGACGGTTCGGGAAATGGCTCGAGTCCTGGATCCACGCGTCCTCGGCCGCGAGCACGATGTCCGCGCCGAACGGCAGCTCCGCGTGCCGTGACGCCGGTCCGTTGAGGCAGGCGATCATCGGGACCTCGATATCGAGGAGATTCATGATCAGCTGCGTTGCTGTTGAGCGGAGGATGTCCCAGTAGTCGGCGTCCCCTCGCGGATAGCCCTCCTGAGTGTTCGGCGGTCCCGAGAAGACATCGCCGGTCCCGGTCATGATGACGACGCGGTTGTCGGGGTCGTGCGCGACCTGACCGAAGCAGTCCGCGAGCTCGGCGTGCGTACCGCCGCGGTTCGCCTTCTTGTCGCGGACGATGCCGTGGAAGTCCCATACGTATGGACCGTTGTTCGAGTGAAGGCGCATCTCGAGGACGCCGCTCTTGCTGCGCTGAAGGGCGATGGTCTCATAGCGATCCTTGTAGTCGGCGAACGTGCTCACAGTGGCTCCTTTCGGTCGTGCCGGCAGTGTCGCACGGTCACTTCACAGCGTAGGGATTGACGAAGGATCCGACCCCGCCCGTCACCGGCATGGGTCCGCCGGTGAAGAGGAACTCGTACCGGCCGTCGCGCGCGCAGTCCGCTGCGAGCTCGTCGAGGTCGAAGATCTCGCCGAGCAGCAGACCCATGTGCGTGAGAGCCGCCGCGTGGAACGGCACGCCGATCCCTTCGACATCGAAGGGCTTGACCTCGAGGCTCGCCGTATCGGTCGCGACCGCCGCCACGCGGTGGCGATGCAGCCACTCGACCGTATCGAACGCAAGGCCGGGCGCGTCCCCGTGATATCCCTGCCAGCCGACGGCACGGCACTTGGCCATGAAGCCAGTGCGTACCAGCAGCACGTCGCCCTCACGGACCTCGACCCGCTGCGCGCGAAGCGTCGCATCGAGATCGGCGACGGTCACGCGCTGGCCCGGCGCGAGCGTGGCCACCCCGTCTTGACGCGCGACGTCGGCCAGCACGCCGCGCGTGATCACCTTGCCGCTGATGGCGCGGATGCTGTTGCGCAGTGCTCCGTGGCTCGTCACGAGGGTTGCGTCGCGGCCGCCGTAGAGCCGGCCCTGGTACGACACGTGTGCGAGCGAGTCCCATTGCGTCGAGGTTTGGAGCGGCAATACGAGGACGTCGTCGGCTACGCCAACGCCTCCGGGGAGAACGTAGTCGACCGGGAGCTCGTCCATGAAATGGATCGGGTTGTAACGTCGTGGCGCCGTCGCTTGCGGACCCTCCTCGCGATCGAGCGGCACGCCGAGCTGTATGACGCGCCCGGCGGTCACGAGGCGGCATGCCGCGGCGACCTTGTCGGGCGTGATGTAGTTCACGGTTCCGAGCTCGTCCTCCGGACCCCAAGTCGTCCAGTTGTTCACCGCCGCGGCGGTCCGCTCGAACGCCGCGATCCCCGCGGAGCGCGGATGCGCCGCGCGCTCGACCTTCACCTCGCGATCACCGCTTCTTCCTCACAACATCGCTGATCGGCTCGAAGATGTACGCGCTGAAGACCGGATCGAGGGCTGGACTCCACGGGATCTGCCCGGCGTTCCGCGCCTTCTCGATCCCCTCAAGCACCTGCTGGACGCTGCCATCGAGCTCGTAGAGCGCGAGGTATTGGAACGGCGGTGGCGGCATGGTGTTGTAGTTATCGCCGCGACGCACGGGGCTGATCTTGAACCGCTGCGCCCACTCGATGCCGGGAACGCGGAGGATGTCGTGGATGTGGACTTTGTCGTACCACTCATTGAACTCAGCGTCCTGTCCCGGCTTCGCGTTCGTCAGCACGAGGTCGATTGCCTTCACGATCTTCTCCTCCGCGACGTAGCGCCGCGACCTAGTCTTGTCTCACGCGCGCAAGACGGCGCAATGTGTCGGAAACCACAACCGCGCCGCGATCACTCTGGCCCGCACTAGGAGGCCGGCACGGACAACAACTGCGTCTGGTTCAGCGCTCCGCGCACGGCCGTCATCGTGCCGGCGACGATCCGTGTCCCTGGGCAGGACGAAGTGCTCATCAGCGCCAAGACGTCCCTGATCAGCGCCGGCACGGAGATGCTCGTGTACCGAGGCGAGGCGACCCCAGGCGATCTGCTGCCTCCCAATGCCGGCGGCACGTTCGGCTTCCCGGTGAAGTACGGCTATCAGGTCGTCGGGCGCGTCGAGTCGGCTGGCACGCGCTCTCGATTGCGGCCCCGCGACCGGGTTTTCGCGCGCCATCCACATCAGGAGCGGTTCGTAACGAAGGCGGGCGACACGTGGGTGACGCCACTGCCCGATTCCGTGAGCGACGATGAGGCGGCGTTCCTGAACCTCGCGCGCGTCGCACTGACCGCGAACCTTGACGTCCCAGTTCGCATCGGCGAGACGGCGCTCGTCTTCGGACAGGGCGTCGTCGGCGTCTGCTGCGCGCTCGTCGCTCGCCGCTCTGCCCATCGCGTCATCGTCGTTGATCCGATCGCCCTCCGCCGCGACTTCGCTATCCGCCACGGCGCCGACGCCGCGGTCGCGCCCGACGAGGCAGTGGCTGCTGTCAGGGAGCTGACGCATGGCCGCGGTGCGGACGTCACGTTCGAAGCGAGCGGGTCGGCCGCCGCTCTCGCCTGCGCGGTCGAGCTCACCACGCCGTGCGGGACCGTCGTGATCCTGTCCTACTACGGCACGAAGCTCGTGCCGCTCCCGGAGGCGTTCTCGCGCAACGCACCGCGGCTGGTCAGCTCGCTCGCGGGCGCGCAGCGCCGCTGGGACCAGTTGCGACGCACCGAAGCGACGCTCGACCTGCTGCCAACGCTCCCCGTCACCGAGCTCATCAGCGCGCGCGTCCCCTTCCGCGACGCGCCGCGCGCGTACGAGATGGTCGATCGCAAACGCGACGAGATCCTCGGCGTGCTGCTCGACTACTGATCGCGCGCCGGCGCACGCCGGCGCTCCCACGACCGCCTTATCGCATCTGCCCCTCGACGCATGAAGTCCTCGGGCGACAGCTGCCAGAGCTCATCGGAGAAAACTTCGAGATCGAGCCAGCCACCGAATCCGCCCGACTCGAGCGCGGCCATCATTCCGGCCACGCCGGCTGTCCCTTCTCCGGGCATCGCCCGATCGCGCGGGCCGCGCGGCTCACGCCAGTCGCAGCACTGAAGCGCGTCGACGCGGCGCGCGTTCCGTTCGAGGCTCTGAAGGATCCCTGGTGAGTCATGCAGATGCCAAACGTCGACGACGAGACGCATGGTCGCGTCACCGACATCGTCGAACAGCGCCAGCGCTTCGTCGATCGAGGACACGATCGGACCGTCGATCGGTACCGCCGACTCGCGCGTCATCGGCTCGAGACTCACGACGACGCCGACGTCGGCAGCGACGGCCGCGATCCGGCGTAGGCCCTCGACCACGATCGCGCGCGCTTCTGCGTCCGTGCGCTGACCGCGAGACCCGGTCGCGCAGAACACCGTCGTGGGCTGGAACGCCGCGAGGCGACGGAGGCCGCCGCAGATCGCGTCGATCCGCTCCCGCGGTTCGAGCGGGTCGCGAAAGTTCGTGAGAGGCAGGATCGACCACACCTTTGCGCAGCACGCCGCCGCACGCAGCCCCGACGCCTGAAAGAGCTCGAGGAGCGCGGCGTCCGACGCGCCGGTCATCTTGCGCTCATCGATGCTGATCCCGTCGTACCCGATCGCGCGCGCGATACGAACGTCCTCTTCGAACGACGTCTTTGGCAGACACAGCTGGCACACGGACATGCGCGGGCGCGTCATCGCCTGAGCCTCGGGTCGAGCACATCGCGCAGACCGTCGCCGAGCAGATTGAAGCCGATGACGACGACGAAGATCGCGAGGCCCGGGTACGTCGACAGGACCGGCGCCCGGAAGATGTAGTTCCGCGAGTCGCCCAGCATCGACCCCCACTCCGGCGTCGGTGGCTGCACCCCGAGCCCAAGGAACCCGAGGCCGGCCGCGACGAGGATCGCAGTGCCGACCTGGAGAGACGCCTGCACGATCACGGGAGCGAGCGAGTTCGGGATGACGTGGAGGAGGACGATGCGCGGCTTCGTCTGGCCGATCGCGACCGCCGCGCGCGCGTATTCGAGCTCGCGTATCGACAGCGCGGACGCGCGCGCGAGGCGAACGAACGCTGGGATCGAGCTGATGGCGACGGCGATCGTGACGTTCTGGAGTCCGACGCCGAGCCCCGCCACGAGGGACAGCGCCAGGAGGATTCCCGGGAACGACAGCAGCACGTCATTCACAGCCTGAACGACGAGATCGAGCCGGCCCCCGTAATAGCCGGAGATCGCGCCGATCGGCAGGCCGATGCCGATCCCGATGGCCGCGGCGGCGAGGCCGAGCAGCATGGAGTAGCGGCCGCCATAGAGGAGGCGAACGAGCTCGTCGCGCCCCAGGCCATCGGTGCCCAGCGGGTGCTTGGCCGACGACGGCAGCAGCGCCTCGCTCAGGTTCTGCGTCGTCGGGTCCTGGCCCGAGAGCAGCGGCCCGAAGCTGCAGGCGAGTCCGAGCATCACCAGGATGGCGAGACCCGCGAGCGCGCTCGGATGGCGGAGCATGTCGCGCCAGAGCGAGGCGCGCCGCGGGGACTGTCGGGTGGCCGCGGCCGTCATCGTCGAGTCGAGCGTCGCCATCTCAGTACCGGATTCGTGGGTCGACCACGGCGTAGAGAAAGTCCGCGAGCAGGTTGACGAGGATGAAGCCAACGGAGAAGAGAAGCACGCAGCCCTGCACGACCGGATAGTCCCGGGCAAAGATGGAGTCCACGAGCAGACGGCCCATGCCCGGCCAGCTAAAGATCGTCTCGGTGAGGACCGCACCACCCAGCAGCGCGCCGAACTGGAGCGCGATGACGGTGACGATCGGCAGGAGTGCGTTCGGCAGACAGTGACCAAGCAGGACGCGCGCGCCGGAGACACCCTTCGCGCGCGCGGTCCGCACATATTCCTGTCCCAGCACCTCGAGCATCGCCGATCGCGACATTCGCGCGATCAGCGCGGTGGAAAGCGCCGCGAGCGTGACCGTCGGAAGGATCACCCCCCGTGGATCTTCGGCGCCGGCCGCCGGAAGCCAGCGAAGGTTCACTGCGAAGACGATCACGAGCATCAGCCCGAGCCAGTACGTCGGCAGCGACATGCCCGAAACGGACAGCGCCGAGACCAGCACGTCGATCGGTCGCCCACGATTCGTCGCGGCGACGATGCCGAAGGTGATGCCAATGAGAGCTCCGAGGACGGTCGCGAGCACGGCAAGCTCGATGGTGTGCGGAAGCCTCTGCACGATCTCGTTGACGGCGCTATCGCCGGTGCGGATCGAGCGCCCGAGATCCCCGCGCAGCAGGTTGGCGATGAAGCGCGCGTACTGGACCGGGAGCGGCTGGTCGAAGCCGAAATTCGCGCGGATGCGATCGACCACGTCGTCGCCCGCAGCCTCACCGGCCATGACACGAGCGGGATCGCCGGGGATGAGCCGAACGATGAAGAAGACGATCGTGGCGACCCCGAACAATGTCGGGATCGCCACGAGCAGTCGCCGCGCTAGGAATCTAGCCACGGCTGCTTAGTTTCGTCTTTTGCGTACCGCTACTTCGGCTCCGCGTAGACAGCGTTCACGATGGCATTCGGAGCGACCTGGACGTTCAGGACCTTGGCCGAGACGATCGTCGGGAGCGCCTGCTCCCAGAGGAAGATGAATGGGGCGTCGCTCCAGATCTGCTTCTGCGCGGCGCAGTAGTCGTCGACCGCCTGCTGCGAGTTGGGCGCGTCCTGCGCCGCCTTCGCCACGAGCGAGTCCACGGTCGAATTGCTGTAGTGCGAGTAGTTGATGCCGGGCTTCGGCGGGATGCTGTTCGTGATCAGCAGCCGGCCGAGCTGCTGCGAGGCGTGGGGGAAGTCGGGTGCGAACGACCAGATGAACAACTCCGTCTTGGACGTGGCCGGCGGCGCGGACACCATCCCTTGGTAGGCTGCGCTGTCAGCCGTGGCCGGTCCGTTGACCTTGATGCCCACCGCCGTAAGGTATCCGGCGATCGCCTGCGCCGCCTGGATGTCCTGGAGATAACGGCCGGTCGGCGAGATCATCGAGACGGTCATGCCGGCGGCTCCGGCCTGCTGAAGAAGCTGCTTCGACTTCTCAGGGTCATATGGGTACGGCCCCTGCTTGCAATATCCGAAGGCGTTGCTGCCGATCGCGGAACTTACGGGCTGGCCCGCGCCGAACAGCACGTTCTTCACGATGGCGTCCTTGTCGATCGCGTAGTTCAGCGCCTGACGGACGATCGGATTCTGGAGTAGCGGCTGAGTCGTGCTCGTCGTGTTGATCGCCATGTACACGTTGCGGCCGCCGACTGGGAGCATGACCTGTAGCGACGAGTCGGCCTTGAGCGAATCGATGTCGGGCGCAGGTGTGAGCGTTGCGACGTCGACCTGCCCCGAACGGACCGCGGTCTCGCGACCGGCGGCGTCCGGGATGACCTTGAACGTCTGACGCTCGTAGTAGGGTTTCTCACCCCAGTACTCGGTGTTGCGCACGACCGTCACGTGGTCGCCCTTGACGTACTCGACGAGCTTGTACGGACCTGTGCCGACAACGTTCTCCGCTTGCTCGTACGTGTTGCCCGTCGCCGTCCACGACTGCGGCGATGTGATCGCCGACGTCTCGTTCGCGAGCGCCTCGGGGAAGTAATGCACCGGCTGCTTGAGACGGAACGTCACGTGCGTGTCATCAACGACGTCGACGCCGCCGACGAAGAGTCCGACGTCATTGCTCGTGACGACCGCGAGCTTCGGATCGAGGAGCCGCTCGATGCTCTTCTTGACGGCCGTCGCGTTGAAGGGCGTGCCGTCATGGAACTTCACGCCGCTGCGAAGCGTGAACGTCCACTGAGTGAGGTCGGTGCTCGGCTGCCAGCTGGTCGCCAGCAGGCCTTGGAGCTTGCCCGTGTGCCAGAAGGTCGTGAGGGTCTCCGCCATGTAGGACGCGATATTCGAGCCCTGACCGGAGTTGATGAGCGAGGGATCGACGTGGTTCGGGTCGACGCCGATCGTGATCGTGAGCAGCGCGCCGGTCTTGTGCGACGCGGCTGCGCTCGCCGTGGCGTTGCCGGTCGGCGCCGCCGAGGTGCCCGCGCCGGGTGGCGCCGCGGTGCACGCTGAGAACACGATCGCCGCAACGAACGCGGCGGGGCGAAGCCGACTCTGCGCGAATGCGGACGTCTGCAATTCCTACCTCCGACGGGATGCGCCGCCGGTGCTATCTCCACCGGCGGACCCGGCCCGATGATGAGCGGGGGCCAGCGTTCTGACACTGGTGCGGGCACTAGTCATGCGGCCCAACTGACTGGCGTCCTGGACGGTCAGCCGACCCGCACCAGAATCTTCATCTCCAGCCGCTCAGGTTCCAGGAGCGCTTGGAACCCGTCGGGGACGATGCGGTCCCGCGTGATGCGTGACGTGATGAGCCGCTCCACAGCGAACCGGCCTGCGCCGATGAGCGCGAGGGTGCGGTCCCATTGGGCGCGCGTGTAAGCGAGAGACCCAACTATCGACACGGGCTTGCGCGTGAGTGTGCGCACGTCGATGACCGTCGGCGCGCTGTGCACGCCCGGGACGCACACGATCCCGCCCGGCTTGACCGCTGCGATGCAGAGATCGACCGTGCCGGGCTTCCCCGCGCAGTCGATCGCGACGTCCATCGCCACGCCCCCGGTGGCCTCACCCAGTTGCGCGAGCTGCGCTGCGTTGTCGCCACGGACTGAAGCAACGGCTCCGAGCGTCACGGCATTTGCGGCCCGTGCCTCGTTCGGATCGCTCGCGTAGGCGGTCGCGCCGATGGCGAGCAGCGCAAGGATGACGAGCGCGCCGATCGGCCCGCAGCCGACGACAAGCACCGAGTCGCCGGGCGCCACCCGAGCGTTCATGACCGCTCCGAGGGCCACAGCTGCGGGCTCGACCAAGGCACCCTCTTCGTCGCTGAGATCGCCGAGCGGCGTGAGCTGATACGCGCGGAGGAGTGCAAGGTCGCCGAGGCCGCCCCAGCGCATCGAGAGGCCGCTGAACGCCTTGTCGGCGCAGAAGAGGTACTCGCCGCGAAGACATTCCCGGCACCGACCGCAGTACAGGAGCGGCATCACGGCCACGCGGTCACCGACCCTGTAGTTCGTGACCCCAGGCCCGATCGCTACGACACGCGCCGAATACTCGTGGCCAAGGATCAGCGGCTTCATCGCTCCGGTCAGTGGATGTGGCGTGACAGGAACACCGCCCACCGGGCCCGTGTACTCCTTTAGATCCGATCCGCAGATGCCGCACCAGAAAGGTGCGACCACGACCTCGTCGCGGCCAGGATCAGGCGGGGCCGCGACCTCCTCAAAGCGGATGTCGCCGATCGCGTGCGCGCGGACGGCCTTCACGGTCGCGTCGGCGCGCCAGCCGATCCGGCGCCCTCGGCCTGCGGCACGCCCGCGCGCGTGAACAGGTCGTCCCGGCACGTCTCCGCTCGGCGCCGCAGATCCGCGAGATCGACATCGACGAGTTGCCCACCGCGCTTGAGCTCACGGCCCGCGACGAACACGGTGTCCACGTTGCCAGGGTGCGCTCCTTTGACCACGGTCCCCGCACCGGTATTTAGCGGGAACATGTTCGGCGCGTCGCAGCTGAAGATAACGACGTCGCCGGACTTCCCCGGGGTGAGCGAACCGGTCGTATCGCCAAGGCCGTTCGCGACGGCCCCGCCAAGCGTCGCCAACTGGAGCATCTGGTACGTCGTGCTCGCCAGCTTGCCCAGCGGTTCACCTCGCGCGTGACTCGAAGCATGTTCCGACTCGCGCACGCTTGCGAGCGCGGCGCGCATGACTGCGAAGAGATCGCCACTGACATTGGTGCACGTGTCCGCTGACAGGCTGGCTGGGACGCCGGCCGCGACGAGCCGCCCGAGCGCCGGGTGACCATGGCCCATGTTCGACTCGATCTCCGGAGCGCAGGAGGCCGAACCGCCGGATGCTGCGATCAGTGCGATCTCGTCGTCTGCGAGCGAACTGCAATGAACGTACGTTGTGTCGTCGCCGAGCAGGCCGACGGATTCGAGCTGCGCGATCGGGCGCTCGAACGCACGTAGGCCATTGCCGACGTGCACGCTGATGCGGAGGCCGAGCTCCCGCGCCTGCCGCCACTCCGCCTCCGATACCGACATAGGCGCTTTCTCCGGCCCCCGTGCCGCGAGCGCCAGGGTGCGCAGTGACTCGTCTGACGCGTAGTAGCGCGAACGGAGCCTCTCGATGTCCGACGACGGAGCGCTCCCCTCGCTCAGGTTGCTCTCCCCGTAGGTCTGCAGCCACTGAGTAGCGCCCTGTCCGTAGCCGAGCACCACACGCGCGCGCGAGTCCACGTGGGCGCGAACGACCTCGTCCGCGTGGTCGGGAGTGTTCAGGTTGTGGTCCCAGTCAAGGATCTGAGTAATCCCCGCGTCGAGCGCCTCGACCAGCCCGATCAGCACGGAGATGTACATGTCATCCGGCGTGAAATGCGGACCGAATCTGCCGAAGGCCGCGCGTGCGTACTGGGCGATCGTCCAGTCGGCGCCAACGTAGCGAAGCACCGACTGCCAGAGGTGACGGTGCGTATCGACCAGTCCCGGCGTCACGATCTTGCCTCGCGCGTCGATGACCCGTGCTGCCTCACCCACATCGATCCTCGCAGCGACCTCCGCGATACGCGGACCGTCGAGGAGTACATCGCCAACGAACTCCGACGGATAGCGCGCGTCCATCGGGAGGAGCAGACCGCCGCGAATGAGCGTGCGATCGCCGGCGATCGGTCCGAGCCGCACGGCTAGTCTCGAGGGCTGCGCCGCGCGTTGCGCACGAGCTCGCCCGGCGGTCGCTGCCCGACACGATTCCTGAGGACGCCGATGCCGTCGACGCTGAGCTCGACGACGCTACCGGGCGCGACCCAGCGATCGAGCTCGAGCCCACAGCCGCGGCCCACCGTGCCGCTACCGAGCAGGTCGCCCGGTTGGAGCGTCTGGGCCATCGAGATCCACTCGATGATCTCCGGGAACGTGAACCGCATGGCGCCCAGTGTTCCCTCAGACCAGAGCTCGCCGTCGATCCTGGCGCGGAGCTTCGCATTGGCGAGGTCGAACTCGTCAGCGGTCGTGACACAGGGACCGATCGAGTTCGCGAAGTCCTTCCCCTGGGCCGGCCCTAGGCCGACGGTCATCTCGCGACGCTGAATGTCCCGCGCGCTCCAATCGTTGAAGATCGTGTAACCGAACACGTACGACCCAGCTTGTTCAGCCTTGATCGCGCGCCCGGCGCGACCGATGACCGCGCAGACCTCGAGCTCGTAGTCGAACTTCTCTGTGAACGGCGGCCAGGGGATCTCGTCGTCGGGACCGTAGATCGCTTCGACGTTTCCCTTGTAGTACACCGGCATGTTGAACCACTCGGCAGGGAGCTCCTGGCCCTTTCGTGCGTTGCGGATGTGGGCCTCGACCACGAGGAAATCGCGCAAGCTGTTCGGTCGCGGGAGCGGCGCGAGCAGTCGCACATCGGCAGGCCGATGACGGACCCGACCATCGCGTATCTCATCGAGCTCGGCACGGGCGCCATAGGCGAGTGCCTCGCGGGCGGCTGCAAGCGCGCGCTCCCCACCACGGATGATCTCCAGGAGGTCAGGCGGTACGAGAGCGTCCGCGATCCGCGCCGCCGAGGCGACCGACTCCTGGCGAAGCAACGAGCGGAACGCGAGATTCAGATCGACAATCGACCTGTCACCATCGATCGCGCCGGCCCGGCGCAATGGCCCCGTTGGCGAGGCCAGCTCGAACATGACCAGTCGCATCAGACGCTTCCGGGTCGCTTCAGCATCGTTGCGAGACGCACCGTAGGCGAGGTCACGGCGATGGAGCAAGGTGGTCTGCACCAGCGAACCGCGACCGAACCTCTTCCGCACCACAGTGAGAACAGGCAACGAGAAGGGGCCGCCTTGTAGCGGCCTGTCCCGTCTAACTACGCGCGGCCTGCTGCCGACACGGTCATGTTGCACCGGCGTCGCTGACAAGGGCCGGCGTCAGCCATGTGTCGGTCGTGACGTCGTATTCGGCACCCCAGGTGTGGTAGCTCGACCCGCGCGCGCTTGCCAGACGACGAAGCTGACCCATCGCTCGCGACGCTCAGGACGAGGTTGACCGGTACCGCGGCGGCGTCGCTCACGACACGGCTGGGCCAGAGTCAAGACAAACGAATGGGCCGCCTTTTGGCCAGTCTCTCCCGGGTATCGTGTCCTGCGCCTATGACGACACAACGCGGTCGACGCCTCTGGGAGAGACTCGTGGGGGTCTACACGATCTTCCTGACCCCATTCACGTCGAACGGCGAGGTCGATCTCGACGCTGCCGCCGAGAACACGGACTACCTCGTGCGCGAGCGGATGAACGGCATCGTCGTGGGGGGCACCTACGGCGAGTATGTGACGCTGACAAGCGACGAGCGCCGGCGTTTGCTCCGCTCTGTCATCAGCGCCGCTGGAGGGCGCGTGCCCATCATCGCCTGCACCGCCGCGGGGAGCACCGCGGAAGTGATCTCGTACACGCGCGACGCCGAGGACGCCGGCGCCGACGGCGCGATGATCACTCCCCCGTACGGGATGATCGAGCCGACGGAGGCGGCGATCGTCGGCCACTTCGAGGCCGTGGCCAAGGCGACGAACACCGCGCTCCTTCTGTACAACAACCCGAACATCAGCCCGAGCCTCGCGCCGGAGCTCCTCGCGAAGCTCGCCGATATCGACGGCTACGTCGGCATCAAGCAGGGCGCGACGACGTTCAGCGAGCACGCCGAGCTCATCGCGCTCGCCGGCGAGCGGCTGCGCGTATTCAGCGGGTCCGATCAGATGATGGTCGGCTCGCTCGCGATCGGAGCCGTCGGTGTGAGCTCGACCCAGTCCAATTTCATCCCGCGGATCATTCGGGACACGTACGACGCCATGTGCCGCGGGGACCTCGCCGAGGCACGCCGGCAGTTCCTGCGCTGGGCTCCTTTCCGGCGCTTCGCGCGACGTGCTGGTCAACCCGCTTCGGCGAAGGCGGCCGTCGAGCTGCTGGGACGACGCTGCGGCAACGTGCGCGCGCCGCTCGCGCCGCTCACGACGACGCAGCGCGCCGAGCTGGCGAAAGTGCTCACCGACATGGGACTCGAGGTCAAGAGGGCCGCGACCAGCAACACTTGACTCGCGACATATCGACCGCGTCCGTTGCGATCGGGTCTTATGATCGCGAACATTCACCGTTGCTCTCGCGAGTGACGCTGGGGGAGGATGCGCAATGGCTCGTCGGACGCTGATCACAACCGTCATCGCCGCTGCCGCGGTCGTCATCGGTGCCTGCGGCGGGACTCCGGGCACCAGCACGCCCACGGGTGCGGGTGGGAGTCCGGGTGCGAGTGCCAGTCCGACCGGACTCACCGAGGTCGTGGAGGTCACGTCATACGTCGGCGGCGTGACCAGCAGCGCGCCGCACGACTACGCCGGTGTGACGGAAGGGATCTACGCGAAGTACAAGCTCAAGCTGAACTTCGTCGTGCTCGCCGGAACGTCGCAGGCGGTCCAGGCGGTGGCGGCCGACCGGACCGGTTTCGCCTTCACACACGGCGACATCCTTGACGAGATGCTCATCGCGGACCAGAACCCGGACGCGCCGCCACTCATCGGGATCGCGGCGGGCGCGATGCGCAACCCGGTGGGGGTCATGTACCTCCAAAGCAGTGGCATCAAAACGCCGGCTGATCTGCGAGGAAAGAAGATCGGCGTTCCGACAGGCAGCCTCTCCGAGCAGTACCTCGACGTGTTCCTCGCGAAGCAGGGCGTCCCGAAGAGCGCGGTGACGATCGTGAACACCGCCTTCGCCGCGCAGCAGGGCGCGCTGCTGACGAAGCAGGTCGACGCGATAGCCGCGTTCCTGCGCGCGATCGCCAGCCTGGAGATCGCGGTGCCCCAGGGAGACAAGGTCGGGTCGTTCATCTTCGGCGACTACAACCTGCCGTCGCCGCTGGCCGGGGTCACGATCCAGAAGAGCCTCCTCGACAAGAACCCCGCCGTGGCGCGAGCCATCGCGCTCGCCAGCACCGAGTCACTCCACTTCTGCGTCGTCAATCCCCAGAAGTGCGTCGAGGAGTTCGTCGCGCAGAACCAGGGGCGCGACATCCCGCAGACGCTCGCCGAGTGGAAGGTCGCGATTACGGCGCAGTACGGCTTCGACACCGAGAAAGCGAAGACGATGAAGCCGCTTCAGCTCGGCTGGTACGACGCCGCGCTCATCGCGAAGACGCTCCCTGAGCTCAAGACGCTGTTCAACATCAAGAAGGACTTCGACCCGACCACTCTCTACACGAACCAGTTCGTCGAACGCCCGTAGAGGTGGCTCGCGCCGCGAGAAAGAGGGGCCGTGGCCTGCCAGGCATGGCGGGCTACGGCCTGCCCATCGCCTCGTTCATCGTCGGCATCATCCTGTGGGAGGCCTACGTCAGGGTCTTCAAGGTCCCCGCGTTCCTGTTCCCGCCCCCGTCGGCGATCGTGCAGGTCTACTTCACCGGAAGGATCGACTGGGTCGGGCAGACCCTCGTGACCGTCACCGAGGCGATCTTCGGCCTCGTGATCGGCGTCGCGGTGGGCTTCGCACTCGCGCTGGTGATCACACTCTCCTCGATCCTGAACAAGATCCTCATGCCGTACATCGTCGCGCTGCAGGTCCTGCCGAAGGTCGCGATCGCGCCGATCCTCTACATCCTGCTCGGCTTCACGGACACGTCGCGGATCCTGCTCATCGTCATCCTCACGTTCTTCCCCATCGTCATCAACACCACCACGGGCCTGACGGATGTGGACCGGAACCTCGTGCATCTCCTCAAGTCGCTCGGCGCGAGCGGCACGACGATCTTCTACAAGGTGCGGCTACCCAACTCGCTCCCCTACTTCTTCGACGGCCTCAAGATCGGCGTGTCCGGGGCGCTGGTCGGCGCGATCGTTGCGGAGTTCGTCAGCTCGAGCAAGGGACTCGGCTTCCTCATCCTGAACTCGCAGTACACCTTCAACACCGTGGCCGCCTTTGGCGCCTTTGTGATCCTCACCGTCCTCGGCCTGCTGCTCTACGGCGGCGTCATCCTCCTCGGGCGGCAGCTCATGCCGTGGTACAGGCCCAACTGATGGCGGCGATCGTCGCCGTCGAGAACATCGGCAAGACATACACGACGGTCAACGGCGACGAGGTCGTCGCGCTGGAGGGCATCTCCCTCGCGATCCAGAAGGACGAGACCGTCGCCATCGTCGGCCCGAGCGGTTGTGGCAAGAGCACGCTGCTCCGGCTCATCGCGGGCGTCGAGCGACCGACCGACGGGAAGATCGAGCGCGGCACTCGTGACGGGCGCTTCATCGTCGGCTACGTGTTCCAGGACTCGAGCCTCATGCGCTGGCGGACGGTGTACGACAACATCAGACTGCCGCTCGAGGTCGTGAACAGCCACAACTACGAAAAGATCGACCAGCTCATCGAGATGACCGGACTGAAGGGTTTCGAGAAGGCCTATCCCATCGAGCTCTCGGGGGGCATGCAGCGGCGAGTCTCGATCGCGCGAGCCTTCGTGCACGAGCCGTCGATCGTCCTGATGGACGAGCCGTTCACCGGCGTCGATGAGCTGACCAAGGAGGCGCTGCAGCACGAGCTCGGGACGATGCTCAGGAACCTTCGCGCCACGGCGATGCTCGTCACGCACGACATTGAGGAGGCCGTGTTCCTGTCCAACCGCATCTTCGTGATGTCGCGACGGCCCGGACGGATCGTGGATGAGGTCCCGGTGAAGCTCCCCGCGGACCGCGACCCCTCGATGCGGTCGGACCTGGCGTTCTTCGACGCGGCGAAGAAGGTCCGCGAGAAGCTCCTGGCGATGCAGGCCATGTCCGTCGACGTGGAGGCCGCCTCGCCGAGCGATTAGACGAAGGCGGGCATCACCTTCTCGGCGAACGGGACGATGACCTTCTCGTGCTCGATCTCGGACCGCGGCGCCGAGAAGCACCGTAGCCAGATGTCGTTGATGCCGAACGACGTGATCTCGCGGATCTTCCTGATGCAGTCGTCAGCCGTCCCCGCCACGGAGAAGCGTTTGATGACGTCGTCGGTGAGGTAGGTCCGGTCCTTGTAGGCGAGCTCGATCCCTTCACGACCCATCTCGCGGCACTTCTCAAGAAAGCTTGGCAGCTTCTCATCGAACCCGGGGAAGATCTCGGTGTAGGCCTCGGGCGAGGTGTTGATCAGCGCCTGCGTCACGAACCAACGAACGTTCTCGACGGCCTGCTGTCCATCGTCCGAGATCGAGGTGTAGACCCACGAGATCAGCTTCACATCCTCGAGCTTCCGCCCAGCCTTCTTGGCGCCCGCGCCTACGCGTTCGACGGCGAACTTCAGCTGCTCCTTCGAGACGTACGTCGCGATCAGCGCCCCATCCGCGAGCTCGCCCGCGAGCTCGAGATTCATCGGGCTTCGCGTCGCGAGATAGATCGGAATGTCCGCCCGGACGTCGAACTTCAGCTGCGCGTCGGTGAGCTTGAAGAGCTGTCCGTCGTGGCGCACGACTTCGCCGGAGAGGAGCGCTCTGGTCATCAAGATCGTCTCGCGGAGCGCCTGGTTCGCATGTTTGCGCTCGAGGTGCATCTGCGCGAACCCCGAGCCACCCGCGCCCAGACCCAGAACGGCCCGCCCACCCGAAAGCTCGTCGAGGGTGGCGATGGCCACGGCCAGCATGGCGGGGATCCGGGTGAACGGATCGGAGACGCACGGGCCGAGCTTCACGCGGCGTGTGTTCAGCGCGTCGGCCGCGAGGGTCACGAAGACGTCCTTCTCGCCGGCGAACCGCTGATCCGCGTGGACCACGTACTCGAAGCCGAGGTCCTCGGCGAGCTTGGCCGTCGCGACGACCTTCTTGAGCGTCTCGACCGGCGCCATGCCGACGCCGAACCTGACCATCAGACGGCCCTGCCGCTCGCGAACAGAACCCGGCCCGGGCGCTTCCCGGTGTGCTCGCCTCTCTCCAGGACCATCCCGCCGTTCACGAAGACGTACTCGATCCCAGCGGGGTATTCGCGCGGGCGCTCGAACGTCGCGCGGTCCGCGACCGTCTTCGGATCGAAGACGACGACGTCCGCGCGCCAGCCGATGCGGAGGAGACCGCGGTCCTCGAGACCAAAGCGAGCCGCGGGCAGGGAGGTCATCTTCTTCACGGCCGTCTCGAGCGTGACGAGCTTCTTCTTCCGCACGAACTCGCCGAGCACGCGTGGGAAGCATCCGTAGTTGCGGGGATGCGGATAGTAATCCGCCGCGAGCTTGCCGTACGGAGCGAGCGCCGAACCGTCGCTCGCGACCATGACGAATGGCGCCTTGAAGATGCGGTGGACGTCGGGCTCCTCGAGCGTGTGGAAGACCATGCTGACGCGGCCGTCCGAGTCTCCGAGCAGCCGCACCGCCGTTTCGAAGGGAGACGCCCGCATCTGCGTCGCGATCTGCGCGAGCGTCTTGCCCTCGAACGAGTGATCCGGCGCGTACTCCGAGACGGTCATCCTCGCGGCGCCGCCGCGCATGGCCAGCGTCTTCTCGAACGCCGTCCTGATCTGGTCGCCCTGTTCCGACTTGTCGACGCGCTGGAGGAACGCGCGGACGCCTCCCTCCTGGGACCACTGTGGGAACAGCACGAACATCGTGCTGCTGCTCGCCGTGTACGGGTATTGGTCGACCATCACGTCGACGCCCTGCTTCTTGGCGCTGCGCACCGCGGCCAGGGCCTTCGTGCTCTTACCCCAAACCTCGCTGCCCAGGGCCTTCATGTGCGAGATCTGCACCGGCACCCCCGAGCCGCGGCCGATCGCGAGGGCTTCGTCGATCGCGGCGAACCAGTCGCCGTTGTCGCCCTCGCTCCGCATGTGCGTCGCGTAGAGACCGCCGTACCTCTTCACGACCTTCGCGAGCTCGACGAGCTCACGCTCGGTCGCGTAGCCGCTCGGGACGTAACGGAGACCGGAGCACATGCCGCGCGCGCCGCTGCGCATCGCCTCCTCGACGTGTCCCTTCATTTCGCTCAGCTGGGCGCGCGACGGCGTGTCCTTGCTGTAGCCCATGACGGCCATCCGCACGGTGCCCTGGGCGACCATGGGGACGACGTTGATCGTCGGCCGCGCGGCCGCGACGCGGCGGTAGTACTCGCCGACGGTCGTCCAGTCGACCTTGATGCCGTACGGCCGCGCACGCTCCTCCACGTCCTTCCGCGCGTCGCCGACCGCCGGCGCCAACCCCATGCCGCAGTTCGGAAAGACGTGCGTCGTCACGCCCTGCCGCACCGCGCTCTCCGCCTTCGGATTCACGAGGAGCGTCATGTCCGAGTGCGTGTGCACGTCGACGAAACCGGGTGACACGACGAGACCCTTCGCGTCGATCGTGCGCCGCGCCTTCTCCCCGTCGAGCCGGCCGAGATGAGAGATCGTGTCGCGCGTGATGCCGATGTCGGCGCGGTAGCCGGCACGCCCGGAGCCGTCCACGATGCGCCCGCCGCGGATGATCACGTCCAACACGACTAGCTCGCGTTCCGGCGCATCAAGCCAGGCTGAGGCTCATTTTCCCCATGCCCTCGCGCCGCATGCGGGGCGCTTCGTGCGCGAGCGCGTCCAGGCCCTCGGTGATCCGACCGACGAGGTTCGTGGCGAGCGGCGCGCTGATGCCGCGGATCGCCGAGTCGCGCTCGTAGACGAAACCGATCACGAGGTAATCGCGGATGTGCCGCGGCCACTCCGGCTTCACGAAGATCGCCGGCTTGTAGTAGATGACGAGATCCCCGACCGTCTGGTAGATGGTCTGGTTCTCTTCCTCGAGCGGTCGTGCGTCGTCGAGGATGACGTACACCTCACGGCCGTTCTCCATGCTGTGCACGGCCTGCGCCTTGATCGGCAGCGTTGTCTTCAACCAGCTCGTCGTCTTCGGCGCGCCGCGCTCGTCGAGCTCGGCGATCGCCTCGACGGCGCCCAGCTTGATCTTCACCCTCGTCATGAGCGCCGCGCCCCGACCGTCATTCCCTAGCCTTCGAGCCTGCTGACGACGAGGCGCTGCAGCCCCTTGTGCCGGATCTCTTCGCAGCGCTGGAGGAATTCCCGCGGGAGGTCGATGAAGGTCGCGAACAGCGTGGACACCTGCAGGTTGGCGGTGCGGCCCTCGCGCGCCGGGTCATCCGCGGCGAGACCGCCCGCCGCGGGATCGCCGTAGAACACGGCGAACTCCGAGAGCTCGCGCTGGAACTGCGAGCTGTACGCGAGCTGCTTGCCGCGCGACATCTGCGGCGAGCGCCAGAAGTAGACGATGTCGCCGGGCGCGGTGGTGCGCCGCACCGGTCCTTCGGGCGGGAGCCGCAGGATCTTCTCGCCCTGGAGATGCAGCATGATCTCGCGGCTCGCCCAGTTCGCGTGGATCGACATCCCCTCCACGGGAAGGATCTTCCACACCGCGTCGCAGGTCTTGGGCACGACGTCGTCATGCATCTCCGCGACGGCCTTCGCTCCGTTCAGCTCGAAGAGCATCTTTCGCATCGCTACTCCACCCGCTCGATGAGCAGGTCTTTCTGACCGCGATAGATCATGTCTTCGCACGCCTTCGCGAATTGCTCGCGCCCGGAGGAGATGCTCGCGAAGAGGTTCACCGCCTCGGGTCCGCGCGGCCCCTGGGGTCTGGTGTCCCTCTCGTAGACGATGCCGATCTCGGCCGACTCGGACCTGCCGTACGGCTCACCGCGGAAGTAGTTGGGCGGCCGGTAGTAGTAGAAGATGTCGCCCGGGATCGGCAGGTACGTGAGGACGTTCTCGGGCTCGAGCACGACCTTGTTGTCGAGGTGGGCGAGGACCTGATGGCCCGACCAGATGTCGTGGATCGCCTTGAGACGCAGCGGTAGTAAGCCCCATAACGCGTCGCACGTGTTCGGCGCGTCATCCTCCAAAAGATCCGCGGTGGCGGACGCACCGTCGCCTGGAAAGGAGATGCGGATCTTCCGAGCCATGCCGCGATTTCTACCAGACCCGCGCAGAATCGTCCTTCTTACATGACGAGGTCCCCGGGCTTCGCGCTGGCCGCACTGTTCCTGGTCGCCGCGGGCATGCGCTCCCAGCTGAGCGGTCTGCCCCCACTCCTCCCGCAGGTCGAGGCGGAGTTCGGCGTGTCTCACTCGTGGGGCGGCTTCCTCCTTTCGCTGTCGTTCGTGACCATGGGCATCGGAGCGTTGACCGCGTCGGTTGCTCGCCGCTCGGTCGGTTCGGTGCATGGGATCACCTTCACGACAGCGATAATCGTCCTGTCAGGAGTCGCGCGGGCGGCCGCACCGAGCGCCGCTGCGGTGAGTGCGATCGGCATCCCCCTCGGGCTCGCGACCGGACTCCAGACGGCGCTGCTGCCGGTCGTGACCAAAGAGCGTTTCGGCCAGCTCGCGACGAGC
>DASYUC010000010.1:0-61338 GCA_036001645.1 Candidatus Limnocylindria bacterium | reverse complement strand
TGGCCGAGCCACGGGTGGAGGTCTAGGTGGCGACCGTCGCCGTCCCGCGCACGCCCGGCGGCAGCCGTCTGGTCTCGTCGCTGCCGTACATCGTGCTGGCCGCGGCGACCCTGCCGATCCTCGTCCTGTACGTCTGGCTCTTCTACTCGTCGTTCTTCCCACGCATCGAGGGCTTCACGCCCATCGGTGGCTTCACCGTCGAGAACTGGCGCTTCCTCTGGGACCCGCTCTCGGTGCCGCAGCTGCGCAACAAGCCGCCGATCATCCCGCTCACCGTGAACACGTTCATCTTCGCCACGATGACCTCGCTCGCCGGGCTACTCATCTCGTCGATGGGCGGCTACGCGCTGTCGCGCCTGCGCTTCCGCGGACGCCGCATGTTCCTTGGCGGGATCCTCCTCCTCCACTCCTTCCCGAGCGTGACGCTGCTCATCGCGATCTTCGTCGTGCTGCGGACGCTCGGCCTGTACGACAAGCTCGTCGGCGTCATCCTCGTGCAGACCGCGTTCGCGCTCCCGTTCGGGATCTGGATCATGAAGGGCTTCTTCGACAACATCCCGTGGGACCTCGAGATGTCCGCGCTCGTCGACGGCGCGGGACGGCTGCGCACGTGGTGGCGGATCATGCTGCCGCTCGTGAAGCCGGGCCTGCTCGCGCTCGGCATCCTCCTCTTCGTGGAAGGGTGGAACCAGTTCCTCCTGCCGTTCGTGTTCATGCCGAGCGGCAGCCAGCAGACGCTCTCCACGCTGGTGCGCGGGATCCTCGGCGAGGGACGCTTCGTGGACTACGGCCTCCTCACCGCGGTCGGCCTGTACTACATCGCGCCGGTCCTCGTGCTGTTCGTCCTCGCGCAGGATCAGCTCATGCGCATCTACGCCGGCGGGGTCAAGGGCTAGCGGTGCGCGTCGTCCTCGAGCAGCTCTCGAAGAAGTTTGGCGACGTCGCCGCGGTCGACGCGATCGATCTCGAAGCGCGGTCCGGAGAATTCGTCGCGCTCCTCGGTCCGTCGGGCTGCGGCAAGACGACGACGCTGCTCATGATCGCCGGTATCTACCGTCCGACGAGTGGCACGATCGTCTTCGGCGATCGGCGGGTCGACCACCTCCACCCGAAGGACCGCGGCATCGGGATGGTCTTCCAGAGCTACGCACTCTACCCGCATATGACCGTCGCCGAGAACATCGGCTTCCCGCTCGAGCTGCGGCGCGCCGTCGGGAAGCCCGAGCGCGATCAGCGCGTGCGCGAGGCCGCGGGCCGCGTGGAGGTCGATGACCTCCTCGATCGGCGGCCATCACAGCTCTCGGGCGGACAGCAACAGCGCGTCGCGCTCGCGCGCGCGCTCGTGAAGCGCCCCGACATCCTTCTATTGGACGAGCCGCTCTCGAACCTCGATGCGCGGCTGCGCCACGAGATGCGTGGCGAGATCAAGCGTCTGCAGAAGGAGATCGGGATCACGTCGATCTTCGTGACGCACGACCAGCTCGAGGCGCTCACGATGGCGGACCGCGTCGCGGTCATGCGGAACGGACGGCTGCAGGCGTACGCGACGCCGGACGAGCTCTACGCGCGGCCGCGCAACCGCTTCGTCGCGGAGTTCATCGGCACGCCGCCGATGAACTTCTTCCCCGCCGAGCTTGGGGCACGGAACGGCTCGGTCGTCGCGCGCGCGGAAGGGATCGAGGTCGAGCTGACGCAGGCTCAGCTGCCGCGCGGCGAGGCGCGCCAGGCGACGATGGGCGTGCGTCCCGAGCATCTGGCGATCGTGCCGCCGGCCGAAGGCAACGTCACGGGCGAGGTCTATGTCGTCGAGCCGATGGGCCGAGAGCAGATCGTCGACGTCCAGGTCGGGGAGCGTCGTCTGCGCGTGATCGCGCCGCCCGGCTTCGTCGGACACATCGGCGACCGCGTCGGGCTGCGCTTCGTCTCGGAGCGCCTGCACCTCTTCGATCCCACGAGCGGAGAGCGCCTGTCCTGAATCGCGGGCCCGCGTGCTAGATCGCCAGCGCGCGCTCGAAGCCGCGCACCCCGAGTCGGTGCTGCACGCTCCCGGCGGCCGGCTCGTCGAGCTGAAGGCGCACCGCGGCGCATGGAGCGGCGCGCATCGGGAGAACTCGCTCGCAGCGCTCAGCGAGTGCTTCACTGCGCGCGTGGCGCGCGTGGAGATCGACTTCCGATCGCGTGACGGCGACTTCGTCGTCGCTCACGACAAGCCGCGGAAGGGCACGCGGGTGCCGCTGCTCCGCGACGCGCTCGAGATCGTTCGCACCTCGCCGCCCGGTCCGACGGTCCTGATGCTCGACGCAAAGGACGAGGCGCCCTGGCCGCCTGGCACAGCCCTGAGCCTCGCGCGGCTGTGCGAGCCGGTACGCGATCGGGTCTTCGTCGGCAGCCCCGCGGACTGGAATCTGCGATTGCTCCGAAAGGTCGATCCGGCGCTCGCGATCGCCTTCGACCCGCAGTACTACCTCACCTGGGACAGTCGCGTGCACGTCGTTCCCGGACGGCGCGGTGCATACGGCTATCAGGATGTGCACCCGCTCGCGCTGCGTCGCACCGTCCCGGCCGCGGACTATCTGCGCGAACGCGTCGATACCCTGCTTCGCGCGGTGAACGGCATCCGGGAGATCCATCTGCGGCTCGCCTTCTTCGAGCGGATGCTGAACGACGGTTTCGACGCCGCCGCGTTCGCCCATGCCGCGGGCGTGCTCGTGGACGTGTGGACGCTGGACGCCGGCACGCGCGCATGGAAGACCCGTCTCGAGCACGCAGTCGCGACGGGAGCCGACATCGTGACGACGAACACGCCACGAGCGTTCGCGGCAGCCCTCGCGTCACACAGCGAAGTCCGATGACCGCGGGGCGCGCACGCGAGGCGATGTGCCACTAGGTCTGGCCGCACTCGCGCTGGCATGGCTCGGTGCTGGCGTGTGGATGACGTGGACGCAGTCGGTCTATCTGCGCGCCTACAAACGGAAACTGGGCGAAGATGTCGGTTTCGATCCGAAGTACATGGATCGTCCCTGGCTATGGTTCGCCGACGCGCCGCGAAACTTGAAGCGGACCTTCGACGTTCAACTTGCACGTCAGACCGATCCGGAGCTCGAGGTCCTTCGCCGGCGTTACATCGCCGCGCGGTGGGCCTTCTTCGGCAGTTTCATCGTGCTGCTCCTAATAGGCAGCCTGCTCTTCTCGCGGACAGCGTGAACAGACGCGTGCGTCGCGCCGTTAAAGCCGCTCCGCCCAGACCGCATTCGTAAGAGCGCAGACGTCGCCTGCGCTGTCGACGAGTTGCGCGCGCGCATGACGCGCGGCGCGCGGGATCTGGACGAAGTCGTCCCACGCCGCTGCGTTCACCGGCTCGGTATGGATGATCCCGGCGTCAGAGCTCAGGACGAGCGCACAGCCCGCTGCGCCACGCGCCTCGACGTGTACACGGCCCGCGCGTGCCGGGTCGGGGCCGAGGTAAAGCTGCGGTCCGCGCGGCGACGCCGACACGAACGCGCGTCCGTCGCGCAGCGCGGTGAGGATCGACGCGACGCTCGGTGTCTCGCCGGCCTGGACCCAGGTCGTCGGCGCACCAAGACGCGGCGAATGGCGCGGATCGGGATCGGTGGTCTTCAGGTAATGCGTGTCGCTGCCGCCGACGGCGACGATGCGCTCGCCGCGTCTTAGCCGCTCCTCCCAGAACGCGAGCGCGACACTGTTGAGCCGCACCCACGGCCCGTTCCAGACCTCGATCGCGTGGAATCCGCCGATGTCCGGGTACTCCCACGGTGGCCCCAGCGGCTTCGGATGGTTGACGCACACGACCGCGCCTGCCGCGGCGGCCTCGCGCATGGTCGCCTCGACCGCGCGTGCCTCCGGCTCGCGGAACTCCCACCACCGATCGGTGCCCCAGGCGTTCCAGTGCCCGCCGTAGGTCGTGACCTCGACACCGGGAACCACCAGCGGCAGACCGTCGCCACCCGATCCATACACGCGCTGATGCCGGACGTTGTTGTGGTCGGTGACGCCCAGGAAGTCGAGGCCGGCGGTCGCCGCCGCGTCGAGCATCTCCGTTGGCCATGAATCCCCGTCGGAGTAGAGGGTGTGGCAGTGAAGGTCTCCTCTGATCCAGCCGGAGCGCGCTGGTGGCAATGGCTCGGACCGCGCGCGCTCGGACGCGGCTGTCTCACGCGTCGGTTCGTCGATCCCCGGATCGAACCACGCCTCGACGGTCCAGTCGCAGCCGCGCGGGCCGACCTTGTACGGCCCCAGCAGCACGTGCCAGGTGCCAGCACCGATCGGACCGGGCGCGTACGGCGGGGTGGCCCAGCGCTCGTCGATCGTCAAGTCCAGCTTGTTGCTGCCGCTCCAGCCGCGAAAGCCCGGGCTCCCCGGGGCGGTCCCGCGCTCGTCGAACAGTCCGATGTCGAGCGTGTTGCCACCGGTGACCTGTGGGTCAGAGTCGATGCGGTCGCTGTAGGCGTAGCGCACGTGCAGCTGACGAAGACCACGGGGTACGTCGAAGGGCACATGCGCGTAGCGCTTCTCGTGCGCCCGGTCGAAGTGCCCGGTGAGCCTGCGGTCCGGCGGCCCGAGGTCGCGCGCGCTCAAGCGAGCGCGACGCCGGTGTCGCGATCGAAGACGCGCACGCCGGCCGGATCGGCCCGCAGACGTACGTGGTCGCCGGCCTGCGGGCGCACGTCGGGACCGGTGCGGACCTTGACGAGCGCGTCGCCGAGCTTCACGTTCACGATGACCTCGCTGCCGAGCGGCTCCGACACCAGCACCTCGGCGGGATGGCCATCGTCCGTGAGACTGATCGCCTCCGGTCGCAGGCCGACCGTGAGCGTCGTCGCGCCGGTGTCGCGCAGCCGGGGCAGCGGGATGCGCCAGCCGCCCGCGACGACCAGCCCGCCGTCTTCGCGCTGTGCGGCGAGCACATTCATCGGTGGGCTGCCAATGAACTGCGCGACGAAGAGATTGGCGGGGTGCTGGTACACGTCGTCGGGCGCGCCGAGCTGTTGCAGGTGGCCGGCATCCAGCACCGCGATGCGGTCGGCCATCGTCATCGCCTCGGCCTGGTCATGCGTCACGAAGATCGTCGTGACACCCAGCTGCTGTTGCAGGGCCTTGAGCTCAGTGCGCGTGTGCGTGCGCAGCTTCGCGTCGAGGTTCGACAGTGGCTCGTCCATGAGATAGACGCGTGGCTCGCGCACGATCGCGCGCGCGAGCGCGACGCGCTGCTGCTCGCCGCCCGAGAGCTGCCCGGGCCGTCGCGGGAGCAGATGCTCGATCCGCAGCAGCTCGGCGGCGCGCGTGACGCGGCGCTCCTGGTCGGCGGACGAGAGTCCGCGGACCCGCAGGGGATAGCGGATGTTGTCGCGCACCGACATGTGCGGGTAGAGCGCGTAGCTCTGGAAGACGAGCGCGACGTCACGATCCTTCGGCTCGAGCCCCACGACGCTGCGCCCGTCCACGCGGATGTCGCCGCGGTCGGGATGCTCGAGACCGGCGAGCATGCGAAGCGCGGTCGTCTTGCCGCAGCCCGACGGCCCGAGCAGCACGAGGAACTCGCCGTCCGCGATATCGAGCGTGAGCCCGGCCACCGCGGGACGCTCCTGCCCGACGAACTGGCGCCACACGTCGTCGTACTCGACCTTTGCCATCCGCTCAATCTCTCCGCTTCGCCATCACAACCCTCGCGTGCTGGCCATGAGTCCGCGCACCATGAGGCGGCGGGTCGCGAAAAAGACGGCCATGACCGGAAGCACGTAGAGGACGCCCATCGCGGCCACGAGACCGTACTGCACCTCCGTGTAGCCGCCGGCCGTGCGGAAGGTCTCGTAGAACGCGAGCGGGATCGTCTTCATGCCCTGCTGGTCGACCAGGATGAGGACCATGAGGACCTCGGCCCACGCGCTGAGGAAGGAGAGGCCCGCGGCGACCGCGATGCCGGGGCGCGCGACCGGGAGGACGATCTCGAAGAGCGCGCGGAACTTCGTGCGGCCGTCGAGCCACGCCGCCTCCTCGAGGTGGCGCGGCACCGAGTCGAAGAAGCCCTTCATGAGCCAGACCAGGAACGGCAGCTCGATGGCCGAGTGGATGAGGATGAGCCCGAGGTACGAGTTGCGCAGACCCAGCTCCCGCGCGAGGCCGTAGATCGGGACCATCGTCGCCGACAGCGGCATCGTCTGGAGCAGGAGGATCGCGTACGTGATCCACGCCTTGTGCCGCAGCTCGATACGGGAGAGGGAGTAGCCGGCGAGGGAGACCACGCAGACCGTGAGGAGCATGGTCGAGACCGCGACGAACAGGCTGTTCTGCAGCGCCGTCGCGAACGCATAGCGCTCGAAGATCTGCACGAAGTTGTCGAGCGTGAGCTGCTCGGGCCAGCGGATGTACGCCTGCGCGTGCGCATCGAACGCGGCCGTGAAGAGCCACACGAACGGCGCGAGGAAGAAGGCCGCGATCGCGAGGAAAGCCGCGTGCATGAGCACGAACTCCAGGCGCGAGCCGCCCGCAAGCGGACGAGTCCGCGGCGGGACCGCCACCTGGATCTGGGCCTGCGGACCGATCGCCGTCACGCGCGAGCCCTCGACCACCGCAGATACAGCACGGCGAACGCGGCATTGAGGACGAGCATCACGACGGCGATCGTCGAGCCGTAGCCGATGGCGTACGAGCGGAAGGCCTCATGGAATGCGTAGAGCGCGATCGTCTCGGTCCGGATGCCGGGCCCGCCGTTGGTGAGCGTCTGGATGAGGATGAAGGTGCCGAACGTGGACATGGTGATCGAGAGCAGCGCGAGCGCCGCGATCGGCCTGAGGCTCGGGAGCGTGTGGTCCCAGAAGCGGCGCCAGGCGTTCGCACCGTCGACGCGCGCCGCTTCGTAGATGTCCGTCGGGATCGTCTTGAGCGCGCCGAGGAAGATGAGCATCGTGAACGCGGTGCCGCGCCAGATGTTCGCGACGATGACCGCGAGCATCGGGAACTGTCCGAGCCAGTCGACCGGCGCGGATCCGAGCGCCTGCAGGCCGGTGTTGAGCGAGCCGTTGAAGAAGTCATACATCGCGACCCACAGGAAGGCAGCGATGACCGTCGGGTTGACCCATGCGAGAAGGACTGCGGCGTAGGCGATCGACGCGAAGCGGTAGCGCCGTCGCTCCGCGTGATCGAGCAGGATCGCGAGCAGCAGTCCGAGGACGAATTGCCCGACGATCGCCGACCCGACGACGAACACGATCGAATTGAAGATGACCGTGGCGAAGTCGGGATCGCTGAAGAGGCGCTGGTAGTTCTCCAGTCCGACGAAGCGCGGCCGCGCCGCATCCAGGCCGACGAGCGCCTTGTTCGTGAAGCTGGTCTGGAAGGCCCAGATCGCGGGACCGACGAAAAACAGCGTGAGGAGGAGCGCGGCCGGCGTGAGGCCCGCGAGATAGGGACCGTTCCGCCGGAACGCGACGGTCGCTCGCGGCGAGCGGGGGCGCAGCGCCCCCGCTCCGACCGCTGTGTTCGCTATTGCGTGATGACCTTGTCGGCGCCGATGGCCTGCTTGAGATCGTCGGCGTAGCGCTTGGCGGCGTCGTCCGCGCTCATCTCAGCGGCGGCGACACGACCGGTCGCCTTCTGGATCGCACCGATCACCTTGCTGTAGTTCGCGTCCGCCGGGACGAAGCGCGCCTTCTTGAGGGACTCCGTGGAGTCGACGAGGTATTTCTGCGCCTTGAACTCCGCCACCTCGGCAGAGTCCGTGCGCGCCACGGGGTGCGGGTCTTCGATGTTCAGCTTTGCCACGGTGTCCTTGTTGTTCCACTGCGCGATGAAGGCCCACGCAGCGTCCTTGTTCTTGCTCTTCGCGGTGACGTACCACACGGTGCCGGGTCCGCCGATGGTGAACGACGGGCCGCCACTCGACGTCGGGTGCAGCACGTAATTCACGTTCTTCTGCGTCGCTACCGGATCGAACGGTGTCTTCGTCCAGCCGCCGTAGACCCAGCCACCCTCGAAGAGCAGCGCGAGCGTGCCCTTGCCCTCGTTCTCGCGCATCGCCGTCCAGGGCTTCGTGCTGGTCAGGACCTCCTTCGGCACCAGGCCACCACCGTACGCGCGGCCGTAGTAGTCGAGCGCCTTGCGGATCGCCGGACTATCGCCGATCCACTTGCCGTTCTTGTCGATCACGTCGCCCCCGTACGCCCAGACGAGGGGCACGAATGAGTGGTTCGCCACGCCGGTGTCGCCCGCGGCGCCCGCGTAGAGCGCATACGGGATGACGCCGGTGACCTTGTCCTTCACCGCCTTGGCGGCGGTGAGGATCTCGTCGACGTTCTTGGGCGTCCAGTCCGCGCCCAGACCGGCCTTCTCCATCGCATCACGCCGGATGTACAGCCAGCGCGTGTCGAGGCCGTATGGGATCGCCCAGACCTTGCCCTGGTAGCTGACGCCACCTTTGATGGAGTCCGGATAGTTCTTCCAGTCGTCCCACTGCGACACGTATTTGTCGAGAGGCTCGATGTATCCCGCGTCCGCCAGCTCGCCGATGCGATCGCCGCCGACGTGGATGACGTCGGGCACGTCGCCTCCGCCGGACAACGAGAGCAGGAGCTTCGTGTAGTAGTCGCCGCTCGGGATCTTCTGCAGATCGATCTTGACGTCGAGGCCCGAGTACTTCGCCTTGAGGTCGGCGGCCGCCTTGTCAACGTACTTCGGCTTGAGGCCGAGCTCGTCCGGATACGAGACGGTGATCGTGCCGGTGAGACCCGCCTTCGCTGAGGTGGTCGCCGCGGGCGGTGTGGTCGCAGGTCCGCATGCCACCACAACGCCGGTCGCCGCCGTCACCTTCAGGAACGTCCGTCGGGAGATCCGCGTGCGCGCTCGTGTGTCCATCGCCAGGGTCACTCCCCTCTTCTGCGCGGCCGACCGAAGAAGAGCATTCCGATCGGTGCCGCCCTTACAGGATCGAATCATAGGCACACCGTGCGCGGACGCTGGAGGGGCCGTGAAAGCCATAATCCGCCTCCATGTCCATCGATACTCGCGCGGTAGCGGCCGATGCCCGGCGCGTGCTAACGGCCAACCGGCAGCGAGGCGTTTCGGAGTGGGACGGTCGCCGCTATGACTTCGTGTGTCCGTCCGGCGCGAGCTATCCGTTCCAATGGTTTTGGGACAGCGCTTTTCACGCGATCGCGCTGCTGCATGTCGATCCCGAGCTCGCCAAGCAGGAGGTTCGCTGCCTGTTACAGGGCGCCCAGCCTGACGGCTTCATACCGCACATGCTCCTCTGGGAGAAGAGCGCCCACGAGGCTGCCCTGCGCGAGTACTCCATCACGCTCGCGCATCCCTACTACACCGCGACCATCCAGCCGCCGGTCATCGCGCGTTCGGTGTCGCGCATCTTCCAGGCAAGCGGCGATGTCGCATTCGTCCGTGAGGTATTGCCGCCGATCCTCCGTTTCTTCCGCTGGCTGAAGGCGTACCGGGATCCGGACGACGACGCACTCGTCGCGATCATCCAGCCCGACGAGTCGGGGCTCGATGCGAGCCCGAAGTACGACCGGCGCATGGGCGTCACCGGCGAGCGGCCCACCGAGACGCTGCCGCAGCTCCGACGCTCGATGCAGCGCCTGTTCGCGGCGTACGGCCCACTGCGATCGGACCCCGCGCGCCTTCTCGGACTCGACGTCTTCGTGTGGGAGGACGTCATGGTGAACGTCATCTACGCCGACGGGCTTCGCGCGCTCGGTGAGCTGTGCCGGGCCGCGGGCTTCCCGGAGGCCGAGGCGCGCGAGCTCGAGGCGCGCGCGCGTCGCGTCGTGCACGCGCTGCAGGAGAAGTGCTGGGACGATCGCGCCGGCGCGTTCTGGGATCTCGATGGCTGGGACGAGGAGCGCGCGCGGGTGCTGACCTTCTCGTCGCTCTTCCCGCTCGTGCTCGCGGATCTGGATCCGGTCATCGTGAAGCGCGTCGTCGAGGACCACCTGTTGAACGAACGCGAGTTCTGGCTTCCGTACCCGATCCCGTCCGTCGCCGCGAGCGAGCCCAGCTTCGATCCGGGCTGGGCCACGCGCACGACCTGGCGCGGACCGACCTGGATCAACGTGAACTGGTACCTCTATCACGGGCTGCGCGCGCACGGGTACCGAGACGTCGCGAGCGAACTGGCCGAGCGCACCTTCGCCATGGTCGCGAAGAGCGGCGTCCGCGAGTTCTACGACCCGCGCTCCGCCGAGGGACAGGGCGCGGTGGACTTCGGATGGTCCTGCCTCGTCCTCGACCTCATCGCGGCGGAGGGCAGGCCGCTCGCGTGAAGCGCGTGCTGGCTATCGACGTCGGCGGCACGAAGCTCGCGACCGCCATCGTCGCCGCGGACGGCATGGTCAGCGTGGAGCGGCGCGGGCCGACGCCGCGGACCAAGGATCCCGAGGCGCTTCTGGCCTCCCTCGTCGCGATCGCGAAGGCGTCGCTGGATGAGGATGGTGGATCGATCGACTGCGTCGGTGTCGGGTGCGGTGGACCGATGCGCTGGCCCGAGGGCATCGTTTCGCCGCTGCACATCGCGGCGTGGCGAGAGTTTCCGCTGCGCGCGCGGCTCACGGCTGCCTTTGGCGTGCCCTGCGCAATTGACAACGACGCGAAGGCGTTCGCGCTCGGCGAGCATTGGCTTGGCGCGGGCCGCGGCGCGCGGGCACTGCTCGGGGTCGTCGTCTCGACAGGAGTCGGCGCCGGGATCGTCATCGACGGACAGCTCGTGCACGGCGCCAGCGGGCAGGCCGGTCACGTCGGACACGTCATCGCCGACCCGGACGGTCCCGCGTGCGACTGCGGCGCGCGCGGCTGCGTCGAGGCTATCGCGTCGGGTGACGCGCTCGCGCGCCGCGGCGACGCCGCAGCGGAGGCGATCGCGGAGCGAGCGCGAAAGGGGGACGCTGACGCCGAGCGGCTCTACCTCGAGGCCGGACGCGCGCTCGCGCGCGGCATCGCGTCGGCCGCGACGCTCCTCGATCTCGACCGCGTCGTCATTGGGGGCGGCGTCGCCCTCGGCGCGTGGGATCTGCTGGAGGTGCCGCTCCTCGCGGAGCTGGCCGTGCGAACGCAGCTCTCCTTCACGCGCGCTCTCTCGGTGCTGCGTTCGACGCTGGGTCATCGCGCCGGTCTCCTTGGTGCAGCGAGGCTCGCGTTTGACGCGGCGCTGTGAACGCGGCCGTGGCACGCTCGCACCCATCCTCAATGTGCCCCCAGCGACGCGCTCAATGTCGGCGTCACTTCGGCGAAGTCTTGTGCGCCGTGAGGTAACACCGCGCGACTCGGCTCTCGACGTGCTGCGGAGCCGCTCGCTCCAGCCGCGCGTCAGGTGCTCGTCATTTCCTGAGCTTCGACACCGGCAGGAGCGAGTAGCCCGTCGCATCCGCGGGCGATAGGGGGAAAGAGCTTGCGAAAGATCCTGTTCACAACGACGATCCTCGCATCACTGATGCTCGGCAGCATCGCCGCGTACGCAGACCCGACACCACCGACCGAGGGAGGCAATGGCGCCGGACAGTCAGGTCAGTGCACCGGTGCCGCTGCGGACCGTCCCGCCTCCTGCCAGTCCCCGCCGGACCCCGCGGCTCCGTAACCGAAGTGCTGGAGCAGCGCGGGGATGCGCCGCGCTGCTTCTGCCGAGGTCGCGCTGCAACATCCCGCTCACATCGAGGCCGCCCACTCGTCGACGCGCTCGCAGAGCAGGTGGATGACAAGGGTATGCATCTCCTGTATCCGCGCGACGGTACGCGAGGGAACGAGAACGGCGATCTTCGCGACCGAAGCGGCTGGACCGCCGTCCCCGCCGCCGAGCAGGATCGTCGTCGCGTTCGCCGCGTTCGCGGCCGCGAGCCCGCGAACGACGTTCTCTGAGCCGCCGCTCGTGCTGATCCCCACGACCACGTCGCCGGCTCGCGCGTGCGCCGTGACCTGGCGCGCGAACACGTCGGCGAAGCCGTAGTCGTTGCCGATCGCGGTCACCGTCGAGCTATCCGCCGAGAGGGCCAGCGCCGGCAGCGGTCGACGCTCGCGGCGCGCGCGGCCGACGAGCTCGGCGGCGAGGTGCTGCGCATCGGCGGCGCTTCCGCCGTTGCCGAACGCGATCACCCGTCCACCGCGAATGAAGGCGTCGGTCATCGCTTTCGCTGCCGCCTCGATGGCCGGCAGCAGCGCCTCCATCTCTGCCGCGATCTCGCGGTGCTCGTCGAGCTCGCGACGTAGCTCGCCGCTCACGGCGTCGCCTCGACCAACGCACGGCAGCGAGCGAGGAACGCCGCGCGGCCTGCGATGGCGCGCTCGCGCGCCCCGTCATCCGTGACGAGTGCGGTGTCCCAGGCGGTGCGACCGACGATGTAGCCGCGCGCGCCCGCCGTGCAGGCGTCGCGGAGCTGCGCGAGGAATGTCTCCTCGTTCGTCCCGCCGCCCAGGAGCACCCAGGGGACGGCGCCACACACGTCGGTGAGCCGCGCGCAGTAGTACGCATCGCCCGGGTACTGCAGCTTCAGCAGGTCGGGGCCGAGTCGCGCGAGACGCTTGGCGGTCTCGACCACCTTCGCGCCAAGCGCGGGCACCTCGCCGTACACGAGCGGCTCGATGATCGAGAGCACGCCGGCCGCGCGACATGACGCGATGACTGCGGCCGCGGTGTCCTCCTGCTTGCGCGCGGCATCGGCGAGATCCGGCCGGTATGGAAGGAGCAGCTTGCAGCCGACCGCCCCGAGTGCCGCCGCGCGCGGGGGGTCCACGTCGGACAGGAGTGTCGTGAGGCGGCCCTTCCCGATGGTCTCGTATCCCTGTGCCTCGAGTGGGATCACGAGCGGCGTCCCATCGAGCTCGGCCATCGCATCGATGCCGAGCTCGGTGTCCAGGAGCACGACGCTCGCCTCGGGCGCGAGCCCCCGTGCGAGCTCCGCCTTGAGGGATCGCAGCGAGGCGTTGTCCTCGGGGTAGTCGCGAGCGCGGGCCGCGACGCGCAGGCTGTCGCGATGATCGAGCGCGATGCCGCAGATCGCGCCCGATGGATATGCGACGGCGTCGATCATGACGTGCGCACCTCGCCGGACACGACCGTCGCGCCGGCGAGGAGCGCGTCGATCTCGCTGGCGCGTGGCATCGCGGTGCTGCACGACATCCGGGAGGCGACGATCGCACCCGCGGCATTCGCGCGGCGTATGGCCTCGTCAGGACTGAGACGGGCGAGGATCGCGGCACCGAGCGCCGCGGCGAACGCGTCTCCCGCACCGAGACCGTTCACGACTGGCACCGCGACGCCCGCGATATCGCGCGACCCGCGCTCGTCGACGAGCGTCGCGCCCTGCGCGCCGCGTTTCACGACGACGAAACGCGGGCCCTGCTTGAGCAGATCGCGCGGGTCGAGCGCGGCCGCGGCAAACTCACTTGCGCCGCCGACCACGACCAGCGCGGACGACGCCGCCTCCCAGGCGAGCTCCGGATAGTCGCGAACGTCCTCCCACAGGACCTCGCGCCAGTCGAGATCGAAGATCGCGCGCTGACGGCACCGCCGAAGTGCGGCCAGCGTGGTCGACCGGCTCGGCTCGCGCGCGAGGCCGGTGCCCGACGCGTACAGGAGTCGCGTCTCGCCCAGATCGTCGGGCAGCTGCCGGGCCTGGAGCTCCCAGTCAGGGCACGTCGGCGTGCGATAGAAGGTGATCGGGAAGTCGTCGGGCGGCCACGCCTCGCAGAAGGCGAGCGCGGTCCTCAGCGTCGGATGGACGTGAAGCGCCGAGCAGTCGACGCCCTCCGCCTCGAGGAAGCGGCGGACGAAGCGGCCGTGTCCGTCGTCGCCGACCGCCGAGATGATCCCGACGCGGACGCCAAGGCGCGCCAGCCCTGTGGCGACGTTGCCGGCAAAGCCGCCCACGAAGCGCTCGAACGTGCGGACCTCCTCGAGGGGCGTGTCGATCTGCTGCGGATAGAGGTCCGCACCGACGCGGCCCAATACGTACGCGTCAACGGTCACGGCGCCACCTCGCGGCCCTCGTCGCACGCACGATCGCAGGCGAGCGCGATCGCCAGCGCGCGACGGCCATCGTCTCCGCTGACGCGTGGCGGGCTCTGCTCGCGGACGCCGCGGAGGAAGTCGCGCAGCTCGAGGAGATACGCATCGGCGAAGCGCTCGAGAAACCCGGGGAAGAGATCGCGTCGAGCTCCGTCCGCACGGAGGACCTCCACCGCCCGCTGCGCGAAGCCACCGACACAGACGGTCCCGTCGCTGCACACGATCTCCGCGCGGACGTCGTACCCGTACCGCGCACCACGGTACGTCTCGATGCTCGCCGCGACTCCGCCGGCGAAGCGCAGCTCGGCCAGCGCGAAGTCGGGGCCGGGCGCGTTCGGCGCGAGCGTCCGCGCTGCCGCACGCACGCCCGCGACCTCGTCGTCGCTGAGCCAGCGGGCCACGTCGAAGTCGTGGATCGCGGACTCGGCGAAGATGTTGCTGCGCGGCAGGGAGCCCGCTGCGCCCGAGGGTGCGTCGCGATCGCGGTCCACACCTTTGAAGAAGCGCAGCTCGCCGAGCTCTCCCGACCGCACGACCGACGCGGCCTCGGCGTAGGCGGGGTCGTAGCGACGCATGAAGCCGATCTGCAGTCGCGCCGTCGACGCCCTGGCGGCGGCCAGGATGGCGTCGGCCGCGTCGAGCGTCGGCGCGATCGGCTTCTCGAGCAGCACGTCCTTTCCCGCCGCGAGAGCAGCCGTGGCATGCCCCGCATGCGCGCTCGCCGGCGACGCGATGACCACGGCATCCACGCCGTCGCGGGAGAGAAGCTCGTCGACCGATGCGCAGCTCTTCGCGTCGAGCTCGCGTGCGACGCGCTCGCTGACGGACGAATTCGCGTCGTGCACCGCGCGAAGCTTCGCGCCGGCGACACGCGCGACGTTCTCGGCATGGCGACGGCCCATCAGACCGACGCCGATCACGCCGACGCCGACGTCGCGGACGCCGATCACGCGCCGACCAGCTCGCGCAGGAATGCACGGCTGCGCTTCGCGTCGCGCAGCGGCGCCGCGATCGGGCTCACGCCAAGTCGCACGTCCTGCTCGACGATGAGCCAGCCGGCGTAACCCACCTCGCGCAGCACGCCGAGTGTGCCGCGCAGATCGAGCGACCCGTCGCCGAGGGGCGCGAACACACCCAGGCTGACGGCGCCCGGGAAGTCGAGGTGGCGCGCGAGCGCATCGGCGCGGACTTCACGACGGACGTCCTTGAGGTGCACGTGCCGCACGCGCCGCGCGTGCGTGCGTGCGATCTCTACCGGATCGCCTCCGCCGTACGCGACGTGGCCGGTGTCAAGGCACAACCCCACGAGCGTGGGGTCGGTGTCGCGCATGAGACGCGCGATCTCTTCGGGCCGTTCGACGTAGCTGGCGACGTGCGGGTGGAACGCGGTGACGAGTCCACGCTCGCGCGCGTAACGCGCGACCGTGTTCACTCCGTCGCTGAACCGCCGCCACTCACCGTGACTGAAACCCGCCGACCCATCCACGGGCACACGGCCAGCGATCGCCGCTCGTCGCTCGTCCCCCGCATCGGCGAGAACGAGGACCGGCGCACCCGCGGCCGCAAGAAGATCGACCGTCTCGCGAGCGGTCTGCAGAGACGCGGCGCTTCGATCACGGTCATGCAGCGTCACAGGACAGAACGCACCCACGAGCGAGAGCTTGCGCGCATCGAGCTCGCGCCGGAGCGTCGTTGGGTCGGCCGGGAGATACGACCATGGGCCAAGCTCGGTGCCCTCATATCCGCACGCGGCCATCTCGTCGAGTACCTGCGCGTACGGGAGCTGATCGCCCCAGTTCGGGATCTCACATGCGCCCCAGCTGATCGGAGCGGTGCCGATGCGAATGCGCGGTGTGTTCATCGTCGGAGGTTGTACTGTACGCACTCCAGGGTGAGGCTCACGATGGCGCAGGCGCTGGTGCGATTCCTCGCGAACCAATACGTCGAGCGCGACGGGATCGAGCAGCGCTTCTTCGCCGGCTGCTGGGGCATCTTTGGCCACGGCAACGTCGGGGGTATCGGCCAGGCGCTTCACGAGCGGCCCGACGATCTCCGTTACTACCAGGCGCGCAACGAGCAGGCGATGGTGCACGCCGCTAGCGGCTACGCGAAGATGCGGGACCGGCTCGCGACCTTCGCGTGCACCACGTCGATCGGCCCGGGCGCGACGAACCTGGTCACCGGCGCCGCGGTCGCGACGGTCAACCGCCTTCCGGTGCTCCTTCTCCCGGGCGACGTGTTCGCCTCACGCGCGCCCGACCCGGTGCTCCAGCAGCTGGAAGTCCCGTGGGCCGGCGACGTCTCGGTGAACGACGTCTTCCGTCCGGTCTCGCGTTACTTCGACCGGATCTTGCGTCCCGAGCAGATCGTCCCATCCGCGCTCGCGGCCATGCGCGTGCTCACGAGCCCGGCGGACACCGGCGCGGTGACCATCGCGCTGCCGCAAGATGTGCAGGCCGAGGCGTTCGACGTGCCGGACGATTTCGTCGCACGGCGGACCTGGCATATCGAGCGTCGCCTCCCCGAGGCGAGCAGGGTCGTGCGCGCGGCGGAGCTCATCGGTGCCGCGAAGCGCCCGCTCATCGTCGCGGGCGGTGGCGTCATCTACTCCGGAGCGACCGAGGCCCTGCGCAAATGGATCGACGCGACCGGGATCCCCGTCGCGGAAACGCAGGCCGGAAAGGGGGCGCTCCCCTTCGACCATCCCCTCGCCCTCGGCGCGATCGGTGTGACCGGCACGTCGGCGGCGAATCGTGTCGCGCGCGAGGCCGACCTCGTCATCGGGATCGGCACGCGCTGGACGGACTTCACCACGGCGTCGAAGACGGCGTTCCAGGACGCGGGCGTCCGCTTCATCAACGTGAACGTCGCGGAGCTCGACGCGCACAAGCATTCGGGACTCGCGCTCGTCGGCGACGCGCGCGCCACGATCGACGCGCTCGCGGGCTGGGCCCACGTCGTGGAGCCTTCCTACCGCGAGAAGGTGGAGCGCCAGGTGCGCGAGTGGGCCGCGGAGGTCGACCGCCTGTACTCGCTCGGACACACACCGCTGCCGGCGCAGAGCGAGGTCATCGGCGCCGTGAACGAGGCGGCCGGTCCACGTGACGTCGTCGTGTGCGCCGCGGGCTCGCTGCCCGGCGATCTCCACAAGCTCTGGCGCACGCGCGATCCCAAGGGTTATCACGTGGAGTACGGCTTCTCGACGATGGGCTATGAGATCGCGGGTGGCCTGGGCGTGAAGATGGCCGCGCCGGACCGCGAGGTGTACGTCCTCGTCGGCGACGGGAGCTACCTCATGATGGCGCAGGAGCTGGTGACCGCCGTGCAGGAGCGGATCAAGCTCGTCGTCGTCGTCGTGGACAACCACGGCTACTCGTCGATCGGCAGCCTCTCGCGATCGCTCGGCTCGCAGGGCTTCGGAACGCAGTACCGGTATCGGAAGTCCGGCTCGCTCGGGCTCGATCGCGAGGGACCCCAGGGCGACACGCTCCCGATCGACATCGCCGCGAACGCCGCGAGCCTCGGCGCCGCGTCCGAACGCGTGCGCACGATCACGGAGCTGCGCGCCGCGCTCACCGAGGCCAAGCGCGTAGAGCGTCCGTACGTCGTCACGATCGAGACCGACCGTTATGAAAGCGTGCCGGCGTACGAGTCGTGGTGGGACGTCGCGCCCGCGGAGGTGTCCGGTCTCGCCGAGGTGCGCGCATCACGCGTGGCGTACGAGAAGGGCCGGAAGAGCGCCCGCCGACATCTGCGCGCGCCGTGACGAGCCTTCTGGTCCCCGCGCAGGCCCCCGACCGCGACGGCTGCGTCATGCGCGTCACGCCGGAGAGCGCGGCCTGGCGGTACGTCGGATTCGAGGTGTACCGGATCGCGGCGGGCGCGCGCCTGCGACGCGAGCTCGCTGGGCGCGAGACGTGCGTCGTCGTCCTTGGCGGCACCTGCGACATCCGCTCCGAGGCCGGGGAGTGGATGCGCCTGGGCACCCGAGCGACGCCGTTCGATGGCCCTCCCGCGGGCGCATATCTTCCGCCGGGCACCGCGTTCGAGATCGCCGCGGGCTCCGCTCCCGTCGAGATCGCGCTCGGACACGCACCCGCGCAGCGTGGCGCGAGCGCGCGCGCCATCGGACCGGAAGACGCGCGTCTCGAGGTCCGCGGCAGCGGCGCGATGGAGCGGCGTATCCATCACATCCTCATGGAGGACGCGGCGGCGGAATCGCTGCTGGTCACCGAGGTCGTCACACCGGGTGGGCACTGGTCGAGCTATCCGCCACACAAACACGACACGAACGATCCACCGCGCGAGACCGCCCTCGAGGAGACCTATTACCACCGCTTGCGCGACGAGCGCGGCTTTGCGCTGCAGCGCGTGTACACCGCGGACCGCACGCTGGACGAGAGCCTCTCGGTACGCAACGGCGAGTGCGTGCTCGTGCCGCGCGGGTACCACACGGTCTCGGCGCCGCCCGGATACGAGCTGTACTACCTCAACGTCATGGCCGGCCCGGTGCGGCAGTGGAAAGTAACGTTCGACCCCGATCATCGACGGCTCATGGGTTGAGCGTTTTTCGACCAAGCGCAGGGTCTAGACTTCGAGCGGATCTGAGTGGAGGGGAACGAATGACACCAGTGCTTGACCGACGCGCATTCCTCAAGGGGCTCGGGGTCGTAACGGTGGCAGCCGCCTGCGGAGGCGCAGCGACGCCGTCGGCGGCGCCCACCAGCGCCGCGACCACCTCAGCAGCGGCGACCGCGGCGCCCGTGACCGGCACGATCTCCGTGTACTCGGCGCTCAACCAGTCGACGAACGATCAGTTCTTCGCCGCATTCAAGACGGCCTACCCGGGCGTGACCGTCGAGCTGCTGCCGCTCGCAGCGGCCGGCGAGCTCCAGACCCGCATCACCGCGGAGAAAGCCAGTCCAAAGGCCGACATCTTCATCGGCGGATCGAGCGAGTTCCACGACCCGCTCGGGAAGCAGGGATTGCTCGAGGCCTACATCTCGCCGAATGCGAAGGACATCGCGGCCCAGTTCAAGGAGCCGACCGGACTCTGGACCGGCTGGTACACCGGCATCTTCGGCTTCATCTCGAACAACGACCGTCTCACCAAGGAGCTCGCCGGCAAGAAGCCGACATCGTGGGACGACCTGCTCGACCCGGCGTGGAAGGGCAAGCTCATCCTGCCGAGCCCGACGCTGACCGGCGGCGGATACATCTTCATCGCCACCCAGATCTTCCGCTTCAACCGCGACGAGGCGAAGGCGATGGCCTACATGAAGGCGCTGCACGCGAACATCGCGCAGTACATCCCGACCTCGCCGGGCGCGCTCACGCTCATCGACCAGGGCCAATTCGTCGGCTGCCCGAACTGGAGCCACGACATCCTGACCGAGAAGAGCAAGGGCAATCCGGTCGACCTCACCGTCCCGACCGACACGGGCTTCGAGGTCGGCGCGATCAGCATCGTGAAGGGTGGGAAGCCCGCGAACCTTGCGGCAGCGAAGGCGCTGGTCGACTGGTCTATCACGAAGGAGGCCGGCGAGCTCAACGTGAGGCTCAGCAACCGCGGCTCGGTACGCACCGACGTGGCGGCGGCTCCGGGCTCACCGAGTCTGACCTCCGTCAAGCTCGTGAACTACGACCGCCAGTGGGCGACCGACAACAAGGCCCGCATCCTCAAGGACTGGCAGACGGCGGTCGGCCTGTAGCGATCACCGCGATCTAACGACGATGCGCAGCTTGCAGCGCGAGCCGGGTGTCCTGCTCGCGCTGCTTGCTGTCGTCGCGCTGGTGGCGATCTTCATCGTCTATCCGCAGGTGCGGGTCGTCCTCACACCAGGCAGTGCCTACGTGGACTTCCTCTCCGCCGGCAGCTGGAAGACGCCCCTTTTGAATTCGCTTCAGGTCATGGCGCTCTCCACGACGACCGCCGTGCTCATCGGCTTCGTCTTCGCGTACGCGATGGTCTACACGGACATGCGCTGGAAGCCGCTCTTCAGGCTCATCGGCATCCTGCCGCTGCTGTCGCCGCCGTTCGTCGTCGCCGCGTCGTACATCCTGCTGTTCGGACCTCGCGGGGTGATCACCTACGGCGTCTTCGGGCAGACGATCAGCATCTTCGGACTGGCCGGCATCTGGGGTGTGCAGACGATCGCCTTCTTCCCGTTCGCCTATCAGCTCATCGCGGACGTGCTCTCGCGCAGCGACGCGCGTATGGAGCAGGCGGCGCGCAACCTCGGCGCAGGCCCCTGGGCCGTGTTCCGGACCGTGACGCTGCCGCTGTCCCGGCCCGGGCTCGGTGCTGCGATCCTCACAACAGCGATCTACGTCGTGGAGGACTTCGGGAACCCCGCGCTGGTCGGCGGGCAGTTCACGGTGCTGCCGACACAGGCCTACGGGCTCATCAGTGGGTTCGGCGACCTTCCGAGCGCGGCGGCGGTCAGCACCATCCTGCTCTCGCTCGCGCTCGTGCTCTACGTGGCGAAGATCCGTCTCGACGGAGGGCAGTCGTTCGTGACCGTCAGCGGGCGCGCGTCGTCGATGCCGCGCCCACCGGTGCCCGCGTGGCTGTCCTGGGCATGCTTCGCTGTCTGCGGCGCGCTCTGCGGGATGATCCTCCTGGTCTACGGGTCCCTCGTCGTGAGCGCGTTCACCCTCACGTTCCCCATCAACACCGCGTTCACGACGAAGCACTTCGAGTTCGTCTTCTCCGGCGTGAACGGCGTCGCGCTGCGCAACACGCTCGTCTACGGGCTCTCCGCCGCCGCGTTCTCGTCGCTCTTCGCCCTTCTCGCCGCCTGGCTGGTGCAGCGGGGCGTCTGGTCCGGGCGCCGCGTGCTGGACTTCCTGTTGATCATGCCCGCCGCCGTCCCCGGTCTGTTCTTCGGGATCGGCTACGCGACCGCCTTCAACGAAGCATGGCTCGACTGGCTCAACCGCGGCGCGCTCATCATCATCTCGATGATCTTCTGGAACATCCCCGTCGGGTACCAGGCCGCCGTCGCCGGCCTTCGCCAGATCGATCGCTCGATGGACGAGGCGGCCACCAGCCTTGGCGCGTCGAGCCTGCGCGGTTTCCGCGACGTGCTCCTTCCGATGCTCGGCGGGTCGCTTCGCGTGGGATTCGTCACGACCTTCGTCCGCGCTGTGACCACCCTCTCCGTGGTCATCTTCCTGTTCACGCCGGGCACGACCGTGGCGACGATCCGCATCTTCCAGCTGGTCAACGATCTCGACTGGGGCGGCGCGACCGCGTTCACCGTGATCGACATCGGTCTCGCGATCGTCGCGCTCAGCATCCTGGCGGTGCTGGCGCGCGGTCGCATCGCGCTGGGAGCCGCTCGTGCCTGATATCCACCTGCAGCTGCAGCACGTCACGAAGACATTCGGCGGAGTGACCGCGGTCGACGACATCTCGTTCGACGTGCCGCGAGGATCGTTCGCAACGCTGCTCGGACCCTCGGGCTGCGGGAAGACGACGACGCTGCGTATGATCGCCGGCTTCTACGACCCGGATCACGGCGACATCGTCCTTGGCGGGAAGCGGATCAACGAGCTCCCCGCGCATCGCCGCGGCACCGCGATGGTGTTCCAGGACTACGCGCTGTTCCCGCACATGAGCGTGAAACAGAACGTGTCCTACGGGCTGCGCGTCGCCGGTGTCGCGGGGGCCGAGCGCGAGAAACGTGTCGGCGACACGCTGCAGTTCGTCGGGCTCGCCGGTCTCGGCGATCGTTGGCCGAACCAGCTCTCGGGGGGCCAGCAGCAGCGCGTCGCGGTCGGTCGTGCGCTCGTGCTCCAGCCGCAGATCCTGCTGCTCGACGAACCGCTGTCGAACCTCGACGCCAAGCTGCGCGTGCAGCTGCGCTGGGAATTGCGCGCGCTGCAGCAGCGGCTCGGCATGACTTTCGTGTACGTCACGCACGACCAGGACGAAGCCCTCTCGCTGTCTGACTGGATCGCGGTGATGAACGCCGGAAAGGTCGAACAGGCTGGCACGCCGTGGGAGATCTACTACCACCCGCGCACGTCGTTCCTCGCCGATTTCGTGGGCGCGGTGAACCTCGTGCCCGGCATGGTGCGCGAGGTGCGCGGCGACGAGGTCGTGGTCGCGTTCGGCGAGCGCGTGGTCACAGTACGTAAGCCTGCGGGCCTCGCGCTCACCGCCGGACGCGAGGTGCGCCTCTGCGTGCGACCTGAGGCGCTCGCGCTCCGTCCCCCGTCGGCAGACCCGGACGGCGTGCGCCTCCCCGGCGTCGTCGCGCGGCGCGCGTTCCTCGGCGACCTCATGCGGTACTGGGTCACGGTCGATGGACGCGAGTGGATCGTCGATCAGCCCGATCCCGGCGCCGCCGCCGACTTCGATGGGCCGGTGACCGTCGCGGTGAAGCCCGAGCGCATCCACGTCATCGCCGATGGCTAGCGGCCGAGCGACGTAGCGATGTCCCGTTCCCTGCCTTCGTGCACCATGACCACGCCAGGAGGACGAAAAACATGAGACGTATCCCGCGCATCTTCGCGCTCCTCGCCGCCACGGCGATCCTCGCCGCGGCGTGCGGCGGCAGCACCACGCCACCCGCGGCAAGCGGCGCGGCGACCGCAACAGCCGCGAAGTACCCGACGAAGAACATCGACATCATGGCTCCGGCCGCCACCGGCGGAGGCTTCGACACGACCGCACGGCTCGTGCAGCGCGCGCTCACCGAAGAGAAGCTCGTCAGCGTGAACGTCACGGTCTCGAACGTGCCCGGCGCGGGCGGCACCGTTGGCATGGCGCAGCTGCTGAAGAACAAGGGTGACTCGCACGCGCTCATCGTCGTCGGCCGCGTGACGATCGGCTCGCAGGTCACGGGCAAGACAGAGGCAAAGGTGTCGCAGCTGACGCCGATCGCGCGACTCATGGCCGAGAGCGAGGTCATCGTCACGCCGAAGGACTCGCCGTACAAGTCCATCAAGGACGTTATCGACGCGCTCAAGAAGGACGTGAACAGCATCAAGTTCGCCGGCGGCTCGGCCGGCGGCATCGACCACGAGCTCGCGGCGCTGCTCGTCAAGGCGGCTGGCGGCGACGTGAAGGCATGGAAGAGCTACGTGCCATTCGCCGGTGGCGGTGAAGCCGCGGCCGCGATCATCGGCGGCCAGGTGCAGGTCGGCATCTCCGGGTTCGGTGAGTTCAAAGGTCAGATCGACAGCGGCACGATGAAGGCGCTCGCGGTCTCGGCAGAGCAGCCGCTCGCGGCCGCGAAGACGATCCCCACGCTGAAAAGCCAGGGCGTCGACATCACGATCGTCAACTGGCGACTGCTTGCCGCGCCGCCCGAGATCTCCGCCACGGACCTCGCGCAGCTGAAGGAGCTCGCGAAGAGAGTGCACGACAGCAAGACGTGGCAGGACTTCGCGACGAAGAACGATTGGTTCGACAACTTCACGACCACCGACCTCTCCGCATTCGTGTCCGCTGAAGAGCGGAGCCTCACGACCACGCTGACGGACCTCGGCCTGGTGAAATGACCGCGCGCCATCCCGACGCGATAGGCGCGGCCGCGATCGCGGTCGTCGCCGTCGCGACGCTCGCCGGAGGCCTGACGACCCCGGACCCGGGGTTCGGGGTCGTCCCTCCTGCGACATTCCCGGTCGCGCTCGGTGTGCTCATGCTCATCACGGCGGCATGGCTGGCGTTCGACACGTTCCGCAACACGCGCACGCCGGAGACCCTGCCGCTGGACGGGCGGCCGTTCGCCGCCACGGCTGTCGCGTCCGCGGTATTCCTCGCAGCGTTCGTTCCGGTGGGGTTCGTGCTCAGCGGCGCTGCGTTCCTGGTGGCGCAGTCGCGGATCCTCGGTAGCCGCGCTCTGGTGCGTGACGCGGTCGCGTCGCTGGTCTTTGTCCTCGCCGTGTACTGGCTTTTCGTCGGCTTCCTGACGGTGGATCTGCCGAACGGACCGCTGCCCTTCTAGCGGTGGACATCTTCGGCTCGCTTCTCGGCGGCTTCGCGACGGCTCTCACGCCGCAGAACCTGCTCTACGCCGGCGTCGGCGTCGTCCTGGGAACGGCGATCGGCGTGCTGCCCGGCATCGGTCCGGCGCTCACGATCTCACTCCTCCTGCCGGTCACCTTCGGGCTCGACCCCGTGCCGGCATTCATCATGTTCGGCGGCATCTACTACGGCGCGATGTACGGCGGGTCGACGACCTCGATCCTGGTGAACACGCCCGGCGAGTCCGCATCCGTGGTCACCGCGATCGACGGATACCAGATGGCGAAGAAAGGCCGCGCCGGCGCCGCGCTCGCCACGAGCGCGATCGGCTCATTCGTCGCGGGCACGCTTGCGACGATCGGCCTCATGTTCCTCGCCGCCGCGCTGGTCGAGTTCGCCGTGCGTCTTGGGCCGCCCGAATACTTCGCGATCATGCTCGTTGCGCTATCGGCGGTGACGAGCCTGTCCGGCACCTCGGCCCCCAAAGCACTCTTCGCGACGCTCTTCGGCCTCGCGTTGGGCCTCGTCGGAACCGACAACCAGACCGGCCAACTGCGACTCACCTTCGGCATCAACGAGCTCGAGGACGGCATCGACGTGGTGCTCGGCGCGATCGGCCTCTTTGCCGTTGGGGAAGTGCTCTGGTACGCCGCGACGCTGCGGTCGCAGAAGGCCGAGGAGCGCCAGACGATACGTGGGTCGACGTGGATGACGCGCGTGGAATTCCGCCGCTCGGTGCCCGCGTGGCTACGAGGATCAGGGATCGGCTTCTTCATCGGCGCCCTTCCCGGAGCCGGCGCCACGATCGCCTCGTTCATCTCGTACGCGCTCGAGCGGCGCTTTTCGAAGCATCGCGCGGAGTTCGGCAAGGGTGCGATAGAGGGAGTCGCTGGACCCGAAGCCGCGAACAACGCGTCCGCCGGTGGCGCGCTTGTTCCGTTGCTCGGGCTCGGCATCCCCGGCTCGGGGACGACCGCGGTCATGCTCGTTGCGTTCCAGATCTACGGGCTTCAACCGGGCCCGCTGCTCTTCAGCAGCCGTCCCGACCTGGTGTGGGGCCTGATCGCGAGCCTGTACGTCGCGAACGTCGCGCTGCTCGTGCTCAACCTGCCGCTCGTCGGGATCTGGGTGCGCTTGCTCGATATCCCGAAGCCGCTTCTCTACGCGGGCATCCTCGTCATCTCCGCGGTCGGCGTCTACTCGCTGAACCGCAATGCCTTTGACCTCGCGATCGTGTTCGTCTTGGGGGTCATCGGCTTCCTCATGCGCCGCTACGACTACCCGCTCGCGCCGGTGATCCTGGGGATCGTCCTGGGCCCGCTCATCGACAACAATTTCCGGCGCGGAATGATCATGACCGATGGCAACGTCTTCGCGCTTCTCACGCGGCCGCTCACCCTCGGGATCCTCGCGCTTGCGGTCGCCTTCTTCATCCTCCCGTTCGCGATCCGGCTATACGGAGCTGCGCGCGGCCGCGACGACCTCGCTGTCCTCGCGGAGACCGACGTCGGCTAGACCTCGAGAACGGCGCCGTCCACAGCGTGCTCGAGCTCGAGCTCGCCGATGCGCGCCAGCGTCTCCGCGCCGAGGTGCGTGAGCACGATCCGCTTGCAGTCGAGCTTGTCGCGGTGGGACATGAGCGTGCGATACGAGATGTGCGACGGATCGTCGCTGTCGAAGAACGACGCGTCGCAGATGAAGAGATCCGCGCCCTTCGCGACGCGGCCGAGCTCGTCGCTCCAGGTCGCGTCGCCCGAATAGGCGACGAGCGTCTCGCCTACCCGAACGCGCAGGCCGTGCGGGTCCGCTTCCGCCACGTGCTTGACCGGCAGCGCGCTCACCAGCGCGCCGCCGAACTCGGTCTCGCTCGCGCCGAGTGCGATCTCGCTGATCGTGAATCCGACCTTCGTCTTGCGGAAGAAGTCGGGATAGAGGGCGGACTCCGCCGCACGGAGCCGTTCCGCGAGCCCGCGCGGCCCGCCGATGACCAGGGGCGCCGTCCGCCCCGCGAAGTGCTGCTCGACGACCAGATATGTGATGCCGCCGAAATGGTCGCCGTGCAGATGGCTGACTGCGATCGCGTCGATGGCCTCCGGATCGATCTCGCGCTTGATCGCGGGCAGTGACGAGCCGCCGCAGTCGAGAAGGAGCGAGACGCCCGGAGCGCCAACGTGGATGCAGGCGTGGGACCGGCCACCGTCCGCGAAGGCGTTCCCGCTCCCGATGAAGGTGATCCGGACGGTCATGTGATCTCGGAGACCTTCACGGTCCGCCGCTCGCGGTACGAGCGGCTCGCGGCCTCGGCGATGCGAAGCGCCTCGAGCGCGTCCGCGGCGGCGCAGGCGTTCTCGGCTTCGCCCCGCGCGAAGCGCAGGAAGTGCGCGAGCTCGGCGCGGTACGCGCCGTCGAAGCGGACGAAGAACGACGGGTACGGCGGCCCGGCGAGCGGCGGCGCGTCGGGCTCGACCGAACGCCACGGCGTGCGCCCCTCGACGCCGATCGCGAGCGTGTCCTTCGCGCCGTGGATCTCGACGTGGATGTCGTATCCCGCCTCGTTGTGCCGCAGCCCGGTGATGAGGCCGAGCGAGCCACCGGACAGCCGAACGAGGACCGCCGACGTGCCGACGTCCTGCATCGCCTCGTACTGGGGGAAGCCGAGCGTCGAACCGGTCGCGGTGACCTCCACCGCCTCTTGACCGAAGAGCCAGCGCGTGATGTCGAAGTCGTGGATGAGCTGATCCTTGAACTGGCCACCCGAGGTCGCGACGTACGCGTCAGGCGGTGGCAGGCGGTCGCAGCTCACCATCACGAACGAGAACACGTTCCCCAGCGTTCCGGCGCGGATGGCGTCGCGCGCGGTGCGATAGCCGGCATCGAAGCGGCGCTGGAAACCGATCTGCAGCCGTCCCTTCGCGCGCTCGACGTGCGCGACGATGTCTCGTGTTTCGGGAATGCCGATCGCGATCGGCTTCTCGCAGAACGTCGCGATGCGCGCGTCGAGGCACTTCTTGATCAGCGGCGCGTGGGTGTCGGTCGGGGTCACGATGACCGCGGTGTCGACGCCTTTCAGCGCTTCGTCCACGCTCGCCGCGGCCCGCGCCTTCAGCGAAGTGGCGACCTCCTTCGCGCGGCCGGCGTCCGCGTCATAGACGCGCAGCTCGTCCACGTCCTTCGTTTCGCTGAGGACCTTGGCGTGGAACGCGCCGAGACGGCCGACGCCGAGGATGGCGACCCGCATCGCGGAGCATTCTGCGGTGGAACGCGTTGGTCCGTCAGAATCGCGCTTCGTGACGGAGATCCGCGGCGTGCTGTTCGATTGGGGCGACACGTTGTTCTCGCCACCGGACGCGGGCAAGGTCATCGCGGCTGTCGCGGCGGAGCGTGGCGTGCGCATCGAGCCGGAGGAGGCGCGCGCGCTCTGGGATGAGCTCTGGGAGGCGGGCAAGATGCCGGAGGAGCTCGCGAAGGGACGCGACCTGTCCGCGGACGCGCACCGGGAGGTCTGGACTGCGCTGTTCCGGCGCGCGAACGCTGCCGTGCCGGAGGTGGCGAGCGCGCTCTACGAACGGGTCATGGACCCCCGCGCGTGGATCCCCTACCCGGACACCGAACCGACGCTGCGCGCCCTCCGCTCGCGCGGCACGAAGATCGGCATCGTGAGCAACGTGCCGCGCGATCTGCGCCCGATCTTCGCCGCGCGCGGCCTCGCCGATCTCGTCGACAGCTTCACGCACTCATTCGAGGTGGGCGCGGAGAAGCCCGATCCGGCGATCTTCCTGCGCGCGTGCGAATCGCTCGGCACGAAGCCCGGCGAGACGCTCATGGTCGGCGACCACCCCGTCGCGGACGCCGGGGCGCTCAGGGCAGGACTGCGCTTCCACCTGTTGGCACCGGACGGCGCGGTGGACATGCCGCGCGGCCTCGACCGCGTCGTCGCGATCGTCGACGCGTCGAGGGCCTAGGAGACGAAGAGGGGACTCATTCCCCGGCGCCGCAGGAGCTCGTCCATCGCCGCATCGGATGGCCGCGCACCGCCGCGCGACGCGGCGTCCAGCACGAGGGGAAGGATCCCAACATCGCCCACGGTGTTGAGGAACACCCGCGGATCGGCGAGCACCCAGCGGACCGCGAGATCGATGTCGCCCTGGTCGTCGAGCGGCTCGTACCAGGTCGTCGGCGTGGCCGGACGGTCGCCGTGCCACGGCCCGAGCGTGATCGCCTTGATGGTCTGCATCGCGGCGCCGCGCTGCTCGCACAGCGCCATCAGCGCCGCGACGTCGCGCGCGTACGTCGGATCCTGGAGCTGGACGTAGTTGTACGGGAAGAGCACCGAGTCGAACGGGAAGCGCTCGAGGCTCCGGCGATGCTGCACCGGCGCCTGCAGACCGTGACCGGTGACACCGATGAAGCGCACCAGGCCAGCGTCGCGCGCCTCCACGGCGGCCCGCAGCGCGCCGTCGGGAGCGAAGGCCGTGTCCCACTCCGTCTGGTCCACGAGGTTGTGCAGCTGGATGAGATCGACGTGGTCGGTGTCAAGGCGTTCGAGAGAGCGGCGGATCTCGTCACGAGCCTCGCGGTAGGTGCGCTTGCCCGTCTTCGTCGCGACGAAGAAACGATCGCGCCCAGCGCCCCTCAGCCACGGCGCGACGCGGAGCTCGGCGTCGCCGTAGCTGGCGGCGGTGTCGATGTGGTTCACGCCGTGACGCTCGAGGACCTCGAGCACACCGTCCGCGACGTCCTGCGTCACGCGCGAGAGCGCGGCGGCGCCGAAGAGCGTGCGGGTGCTGCGATGACCGGTGCTCCCGAACGGCTCCCGCGCGATCACGCTCTCACGCTAGCGCGTCCTCATCCGGCACGCCGAAGAATGCGAATACCGCGGCGAGGACCTCGAATGCCACGGCCGCGAGAAGCACGAGCTCGATCGAGATCCCAGCGACCACACCCGCGATGGCCGAGCCGATCGGGAATCCGACGAAATTCAGCGCCATCGAGACGGCGAACGCGCGGCCGAGCCACGCGGGATCGGTGCGGCGCTGCCGCAGCGTGAAGAGGACGATGTCGAACGGGCCGGTCGCGACGCCGAGCGTGAGCATCGCGAGCGCGGCCATCAGCGGGTTCGGGAACAGCAGGACGAGCGCGATCCCCGCCGCCTCGCCGAGCATCGCGAGCGCCATCCACCGGCGCTCGCGGCCACGCGTCGAGACGCGTCCCATGAGCAGGACCGCGATCGAGCCGGAGATCCCGAGCAGCGCGAAGAGGAGTCCCACGAACTCCGGACCGCCGCCGAGCCGCTGGAGCACGAGCACCGGCAGCGCGAGGAAGAACATGCCCCACCCGAGGTTGCTGGTGGACACCGACAGCGCGAGCGCGCGCAGCGTGCGGTTGCGCACGACGTACGTGAGACCGCGCCAGGCATCGGGGAGGAGCCGGCCGGTCTGGCCCTTCGTCGCCGGATCTCGGATGCCGAGCGAGACGACGGCCGCGGCGGCGAACAGGCACCCGGTGAAGGCCAGCGCCGCCGGCGCACCGACGGCGGCGACGAGCGCGCCCGCCAGCGCGGGTCCGACGATGCTCGCGACCACGTAGCCGTTGCTGTCGATCGCATTCGCGCGCTCCCAGAGGTGCTGCGGGACGATGAGCGGGAAGAGCGTCCGCACTCCGGTGTTCGAGAGCGGCTGCGTGAGCGACGTGATCGTGACGATCGCGAGCAGCGCGGGCACCGGAAGCAGGTCCAGCACCGCGAGCGCGGCGATGAGCGCGAGCGAGCATCCCGCGAGCACGTAGTCGAGCACCATGAGACGCGTGCGGCCATGACGGTCGAGGAGCGCGCCCGCGATCGGGCTGCCGATGAGCCCGGGCAGGATGCTGAGGAACGTGACCGCGCCGGCGATCTCGGCGGACCCGTACCGCTGCAGCGCGAAGAGGACCAGGACCAGCGAGACCATCTGCCCGGCGGTGCGCGCGAGCATCATGCTCGCGACGAGGCGCGGGAAGCCCGCGATCGTGAACAGCCGCCCGTAGCTTGGTGCGTCGTCGGTGGAGAAGGTCACGCGGAAGCGAGGCTAACCCGGACTACTTCGCGGCGCTGCTCTCGCGATCGCGGCGCGCCGCGCGCCGCTCTTCGTACTTGCGCGCCGACGCGTCGAGCTTGTCGAGGAACCGCCGGAGGCGCTCGCGGTCGTGCTCGGCTTCGGCGTCGAGGCCGCTGCGCTCGAAGATGCGCCAGTACCGGAGCAGCGGCCAGATGATGTCGTCGTGATGGATGCGCAGGTCGTAGATACCCGCGTCCGCCATGCGCGCCGCCTTGCGCGTGAAGCCGGCGATCGCACTGCCGGGCATCTCGAACGTGAGCACCTCGCGCGTGATCGCTCTGATGACCGCGGATGGCTCGATCTCGAGCATCGCCGCGAGCGCATCCCGGTAAAAGACCATGTGGAGGTTCTCGTCGGCCGCGACCCTGGTCATGATCTTGTCGGCGACCGGGTCGTCGGAGTAGCGGCCGGTGTTCTGATGCGATACGCGGGTCGCGAGCTCCTGGAAGGACGTGTACGCCAGGCCCTGCAACACGTCGACGTCGTGGTCGTAGCCGGAGAGGACGTTCTGCATCCGGCCGCGCTCGAGCGCGACGGGATCGATGTTCCGCGTGACGACGAGGTAATCACGGATGACGATCGCGTGCCGACCCTCCTCGGCGGTCCAGCGGTTGACCCAGTTCTTCCACGCGCCGTCGCCCTTGCTGAACATCTTGTGGATCAGCCGGTGGTACGAGGGCAGGTTGTCTTCGGTGAGGAGGTTCACCTCGAAGGCCGTCTGGGCGACTCCTGTCAGGCGCGGCTGGTCCGGGGTCCAGGGCTCCTTGTCGTAGTCGCGGCCGAGGCTGTACGGGATGTATTCGTGCGGGAACCACTCCTTGGCCACGCCGAGGTGCCGATCGAGGAGGCGCGCGACGGCGGGTTCGACCTCCGCCAGGAGGGCGGCGTCGTTACGGGTCTTCACACGTGGAATCGTACCGTTCAGACGGCGGCAGCGGCTTTCTTGCGCTGGCCGGCAAGGCGATCGCGGTCCGGTTTCGCCAGCACGCGTTTGCGGATGCGGTAGTTCAGCGGCGTGACCTCGAGCAGCTCGTCGTCGGCGAGGAACTCCACCGCGTCGTCGAGCGAGAGCTCGCGCATGCCGTCGAGCTTCGCGGCGATATCCGAGTTGCTGCTCCGCATGTTCGTGAGGTGCTTCTTGCGCACGACGTTCACCTCGAGATCGCGGTCGCGGATGTGCTCGCCGACCACCATGCCTTCGTAGACCTCGACGCCGGGGCCGATAAAGAGCTGGCCGCGCTCCTGGGCCTGGTTCAGGCCGAACGTCGTAGTGGTACCGGCTTCGAACGCGATGAGCGAGCCGAGATCGCGCGACTCGATCGCGCCGGCGTGCGGACCGTAGCCCGCGAAGAGGGTGTTCATCACGCCCTTGCCGCGCGTGTTCGTCAGGAAAGCCTGGCGGAAGCCGAGCAAGCCGCGCGTCGGGATCTTGTAGACACAGTGCGCGCTGCCGTCCTCGCGGTACTTCATGTCCACGAGCGCTCCGCGCCTCCGGCCCGCAAGCTCCACGACCTGGCCGAGCACGTCCTGCGCGACCTCGACCTCGAGCTGCTCGTACGGCTCGAGCTGCTCTCCGTCTTCGACCTTGTAGATGACCTCGGGACGCGACACCTGGAACTCGTAGCCCTCGCGGCGCAGCGTCTCGATGAGGATGGCGAGGTGCAGCTCGCCGCGTCCGCTCACCACGAGCGTGTCGGGACTCTCGGTGTCGGCCACGCGGAGCGCGACGTCACGCTCGAGCTCGGCGTACAGGCGCTCGCGCAGCTTGCGGCTCGTGACGTGGGTCCCCTCGCGACCGGCGAAGGGGCTGGTGTTCACTGCGAACGTCATCCGCAGCGTCGGCTCTTCGACGCGGATGGGCGGCAGCGGACGCGGGTCGGCGGCGTCCGCGATCGTGTCGCCGATGCCGACGTCGGGAACGCCGGCGACGGCGACGATGTCTCCGGCGCGAGCCTCCTCGACCTCCTCGCGCGCCAGACCCTGGAACGTGAAGAGCTGCGTGACACGGGCGGGCGTGAGCGCGCCGTAGTGGTCGATGCGCATGACGGGCTGCGCGCGCCGCAGCACGCCGCTCTGCAGCCGTCCGACGGCGATCTTGCCCTTGTAGTCGTCATACGTGGTGGTCGTTACGAGCAGCTGCGCCGGGGCGTCGGCGTCGACGTCGGGGGCGGGGATGGTCTCGATGATGGCCTCGAAGAGCGGCTCGAGCGTCGCGCCGATGTGGCGGTGATCGGTGCCGGCGGCGCCGGTCAGCGCGTTCGTGTAGACGGTCGCGAACTCGGCCTGCTCGTTCGCCGCGCCGAGATCGAGGAACAGGTCGAAGGTCTCATTCAGGACGTGCACCGGTCGCGCGTTCGGACGGTCGATCTTGTTGATGACCACGATCGCGCGATGACCGCGCCGGAGCGCCTGGCGCAGCACGAATTTCGTCTGTGGCATCGGACCGTCGACGGCGTCGACGAGCAGGAGCACGCCATCGACCATGTTCATCACGCGCTCCACCTCGCCTCCGAAATCGGCGTGGCCGGGGGTGTCGACGATGTTGATCTTCGTCCCGCGATAGATGATCGCGGTGTTCTTTGCCATGATCGTGATGCCCCGCTCGCGCTCCAGCGCGTTCGAATCCATGACACGCTCGGCGACCTGCTGGTTGTCACGGAAGATGTGGCTCTGGCGCAGCATGGCATCGACCAGCGTCGTCTTCCCGTGGTCGACGTGCGCGATGATCGCGATGTTTCGTATGTCCTCGCGGCGCATGGCTACGCGAGGCCTCGGCAAGGGGACATGTCACAAGTCTATCGTGCGTTCGTGCGCCGAAGCGTGTTCATCGTCATCGCGATCCTTTGCGACGTGATGGGCGGCATATGGATCCTTCAGGGCATCGGCGTGCTGCCGGGCTCATTCATGACCGGACAGATCCTGTGGGCGGCCATCGGAGCCGTGCTGCTCTTCGTTTCGGGCCTGCTGCTGTGGGCGGCGTACCGGCCGACACGGTCATGAGCCGGGGAACAACGGTGGCTGGCGGGCCGTTGCACTGAGCGATGCCCGCCGTCGAAGCTGACACCCTTGCGCTACCCCGCATCGCGCGCCCGGATCTCGGCGCGGCGGTGCGACCGGTCCGCGGCATCGTCGACGCGGTGGTGACCCTCGAAGGCGAGGGCTTCCAGGTGCGGCGTCCGTTCCCCGGCATCGATCCGAACCTGACCGACCCGTTCCTCCTTCTCGATCACCTCGGCGCGGTCGAGTACTCACCGGGTGAGGCGAAGGGCGCGCCGGATCATCCGCACCGTGGCTTCGAGACGGTGACCTACATCATGGATGGCGCGATCGAGCACAAGGACTCCACCGGCGGCGGCGGTCTCATCACCGACGGCGCCACGCAGTGGATGACCGCGGGCGCCGGCATCGTCCACTCCGAGATGCCGACGCACGAGCTCCTGCTGAGGGGCGGTCTGTTCCACGGCACGCAGCTGTGGGTCAACCTGCCGGCCGACAAGAAGTGGAGTCCGCCGCGCTATCAGGACATCCGCGCGGGGGACGTACGCCTGCTTTCTTCGCACGACGGCGCATCGCTGGTGCGCCTCATCGCCGGCGATCTCGGCGGCCACGCCGGCCCGGGTCTCACGCACACGCCGATCGTGTACGCGCACGCGAGCGTCGCGCCGGGCGCGCGCCTCGAGATGCCGTGGCCGCGAGAGTTCAACGCGCTCGCCTATGTCATGTCGGGACGCGGGACCGCGGGCCTCGGTCACGTCGCGCTTCACGAAGGTCAGCTCGCCGTGTTCGGTCGGGGCGACGCCCTCGTGATCGCGGCCGACGAACAGCAGACGAGCCGCGCGCCGCGCCTCGAGGTCCTGGTGCTCGGCGGGCGCCCGATCCGCGAGACGATCGCCTTCTACGGACCCTTCGTGATGAACACGCGCGAGGAGATCATCCAGGCCATCGCGGATTACCGCGCCGGCCGCATGGGAGTCATCCCACCCACATCGCGGAGCGCCTGAGCGCCGCTGCGCTGGCGAGCTACTCGCCCGGATCGGCGACGGGGTGGCGACGCCGCCCACGCGGGTGCAGCGCACCACGCGCGGCGACGATGATCACGAGGAAGACGACGGCGAGGACGGCTTCGGTGGAGAACGGCAGGGCATCGCGTATGTGCAGCGCCGGCTCGTCGACCATCATCTCGGCCGCGGTCCACACCAGCGCGAACGCGCCGAGCCAGATGCCCTGAGGGAAGCGGTCGAGGAGACGCACCACCAGCCCGCTGCCGAAGAGCACGATCGGGATCGAGAGCGCCAGACCGAACACCAGGAGCGGGATGCTGCCGTGGGCGGCAGCGCCGACGCCCAGGACGTTCTCGAGGCTCATGGCCGCGTCGGCGATGAGGATCGTCGTGATGGCCTCGGGCAGGGTCGTCGCCTCGCGCACCGAGGGCCCGTGCTGCGCGGCTGGTGGCCGCACAAGTCGATAGGCGATGACGAGCAGCGCGATCGATGCGATCAGCTGCAGGTACGGGATCGCGAGCAGCAGCGTGACGATGGAAGCCGCGGCGATGCGCAGCACGACCGCGCCGAGCCCACCGAAGAGGATCGCGCGACGGCGCTGACGCTTCGGCAGCCCGCGGGCGGCCATGCCGATGACCAGCGCGTTGTCGCCGGAGAGAGCGAGGTCGATCAGGACGATCGCGAGGATCGCCTGGAGCGTCTCGAGCACTTAGCGCGAGGTGCGGAGCTTGCGTAACACGATGAATGTCACGCCGGCGAGCCAGAGCAGGACGACGGCGACGTACGCCGCGGCCTCGACCGGCGTCGCGAGCTCCACGTGATCGACAAGGGGTGCCGCGAGAGGGTGGAGCATTACGACAGTATACTGTCGTAACGTCAGCGCGCCTGTAGCAGTGGCGACATGCGGTAAGTTTTCTGACATGCCCACGCGCACGCTCGCGGCCACTCCCCCACTCGCTCGACTGGTGCGCGCGAATCGCGAGCGACTCCGTCTCACGCAGGGCGAGCTCGCCGAACAAGTTGGCGTGTCGCGCAGCGCGATCTCCGAGCTCGAAGCCGGCCGCATCGAACAGCCGCGCGCCGCGGTCTTCGCTCGTCTCGGCAAGGCGCTCGGCATACCGGCCGCGGCTTTGCTCGCGGCCGCGGGCTACCCCGCGGAGGGCGAGGTGGTCATGGGTCTCGAGGCCGACGAGATCGCGCTCCTCGCCGGCTCGCTCGCGCAGCTCGCGGGCAACGAACGCGAATGGCTGCGCACGCGTCTGCTCGAGCTTCGCGACCTCCTGCTGCTGCGCCGGACCGAGGGACCGCCTAGCGCCGCTCCAACGCGAGGCGCGCGCCGAGCCCGATCAACGCGCCGCCGGTAACGCGTTCGAGCCAGCGACGCACACCGGCGCGACCGAACGCCGCGCTGACGTGCGACAGCACGAAGGCGTAGGCCGAGAGCCAGGCGATGCCCATGACGCTGTGCGCGAGGGCGAACGCGAGCGAGCGCACGAAAACGTTGTCGCCGGGCGACATGAACTGCGGCAGGAACGTCAGGTAGAAGACCGCGACCTTTGGATTCAGCACGTTGGTGAGGAGGCCCTGTAGATACGGCGTCGTGCCGCGTCGCGGAGGGGTCGCGTCGACAGCGTCGTGACGGAACGAGCCGCGCAGCGCCTGCGCGCCGAGATACACGAGGTACGCGGCGCCGACGAGCTTGACGACCGTGAACGCCTCGGCTGACGTTGCGAGGATCACCGAGAGCCCCAACGCTGACGCCGTCGCATGAACGAGCGTGCCGGAGCAGATGCCCAGCGTCGCGAGCAGCGCGGCGCGCCGCCCATGTTCGAGCGTGATCTTCGCGACCAGTGCCATGTCCGCGCCCGGAGAGATCGTCAGCAGCGCGAGGACCAGGACGCCGGCGAGGAACAGCGGGTCGAGCGTCACCGTCGCTCGATGCGGCGCAGCTGGTGCTCCCGCGCCTCGAGGTCGAGTGGGCGTCCGCGTTCCTTCAGCTTCGTGGCGACCGCCTGACGATGCTCGACGGTGCGATTCGCGCCGAACTTGAACTTCGCGCGCACGTCGGTCACAGACAGACGGATACCGCGAATGGATCCGAGCAGCTTGCCGTACGGGTTGTCACCGGGCTCGACCGTCGCGTGCTTGCCCTCGGGTTGGAAATGCGCGAGCTGGCGCTCGAGGATCGCCGCGATGTCTGCCGGCGCATCGAGCACCTCGGCGTCGCACGCGAGCTGCACCGCCGCGTAGTAGGAGGTCGGGACGCCGTACTCGTCCTGGTTCCAGTGTCCTGGGATGTACGTGTACGCGCCGAATACCGACAGCAGCGCGCGCGGCCGCTCCGCGAGGGCGTCCCAGACGGGGTTCGGCTTCGCGAGGTGGAGGAGTACCGTCTTGTCCCCGTCGAAGATGAAGTGCGTCGGCACGACGATCGGCAGATCGCGGCCGGCGCCAGGCGCGATCAGCTCGCCGAAATCGTGATCGGCGAGGAAGGCCTTCCACTCGGCGTCGGTGAGGGGTTCATCGTGACGACGGATCAGCACGGCTACGGCTCCGGCGTCGCGCTCTTGCGCGCGAGACCGGCGTCGCGCGTGGCGGCGGCGACGGCCTTCGCGACCGCGGGCACGACATCGCGATCGAACACCGACGGCAGGATGTACTCGGGCGAGCGCACCTGCGGCGGGACGGTTCCCGCGAGCGCCCGCGCCGCGGCGAGCTCGACCTCGGGCGACACGCCGCGCGCACGAGCATCGAGAAGGCCGCGGAACACGCCGGGGAAGGCGAGCACGTTGTTCACCTGATTCGGGTAGTCGCTGCGACCGGTCGCGAGGACATCGACCTCGGGCGCGGCGTCGAGCGGGTCGATCTCGGGATCGGGGTTCGCGAGCGCGAAGACGATGCGCGGCCGCCCCATCGCGCGGAGCGCGTCGCGCGACAGGATCCGCGGGCCCGAGAGACCGATGAAGACGTTCGCGCCGGCGAGGGCGTCCTCGAGCGATCCGCGACGGTCCGTCGCGAGCATCCGGACGACATCGCGTTTCTCTTCGTTCAGGTCATCGCGCTTGCCGTGGACGATCCCGTGTCGGTCGCAGAGCAAGATGTCGCGGACGCCCGCCAGCCGCAGCAGCCGCGCGGTCGCGATCCCGGCGGCGCCCGCGCCGGCGATGACGACCCGCAGATCGGCGAGCGGACGGCCGACGACGGCCGCGGCGTTCTGCAGCCCCGCGAGGACGACGATCGCCGTGCCGTGCTGGTCGTCGTGGAAGACCGGTATGTCGAGGCGCTCACGCAGCTTGCGTTCGACGATGAAGCACGCGGGCGCCGCGATGTCCTCGAGATTGATGCCGCCGAACACCGGCGCGATGTGCTCGACCGTGCGGACGATCTCGTCGGGGTCATGCGTCGCGAGGCACAGCGGGAACGCGGTGATGCCCGCGAGATCCGCGAAGAGGAGTGACTTCCCCTCCATCACCGGCAGTGCGGCCTCGGGTCCGATGTTGCCGAGGCCGAGCACCGCGGAGCCGTCGGTCACGACCGCGACGCAGTTCTGCCGGATCGTGAGGCGCCAGACCTTGTCGGGATCGTCCGCGATCGCACGGCAGATCCGTGCGACGCCGGGCGTATATACGAGCGACAGGTCATCACGGGTGCGGACGCTCACCCGGCCCTTCGTCTCGATCTTGCCGCCAAGGTGCATGAGGAACGCCCGGTCCGAGACATTGCGAACGCGCACGCCTTCGATGCGGCGGAGATCCTCCTCCAGCTGCTCGCCGGTCCGTTCATCCGGACAGTCGACCGTGACATCGCGCACGTGCACCGTCGGGGTCGCTTCGACGAGATCGATCGCGCCAAGGCTGCAGCCACGCTCGCCCACAACGGTCGCCACCTGCGCGAACATGCCGGGCCGATTGGCGATCTCGAGGCGGAACACGAGGCGGAACGCGGGGCTCAACACGGCGCGCGGCGGCGCATCGGGCACGCCTGCCAGCGTATCGCGCTCACGAGCGCCGCGTCCCGTCACGTCACGCAAGGCGCACAGTTGCAGTGATGATGGCTTCATTCGCCGCCGTGCTCGTGCTCGTCGCGTCTATCACGGTCGCGGGCCCGGCGCCAACCAGCGCGACGTGCGCGGGCTCCATCGGCCCCGGCATCGCGCCACCCGCACGTGTGCCGAGCGGCATCCCCGGATATCACGCGTCGTGGTATGGCCAGTCCGGCTACATGAGCCTCTGTGCGGGCGAGCGCGCGACCGCGACGGTCGCGTATTTCAACTCGGGCTCGCGGGGCTGGATCAGTGGGCGCCTGGGCGAGGTCGCGTATCTCGGGACCTGGGACGCCGAGCCCGGGCAGGATCAGCCGAGCATCCTTGGCGGCGACGGCGCTCGCGGCTCGCCCGCGACAGGCTGGCCGCGCTTCAATCGTGTCGCGGTGCAGCCCGCGGCATATGTCGGTCCGGCACAGATCGCATGGTTCCAGTTCAGCGTGCAGGCGCCGTCCCTTCCAGGCACGTACCGCCTCGGCATCCGTCCCCTCATCGAAGGTGCGACCTGGATGGAGGACTACGGCGTCTTCTGGGTGGTGACCGTCCTCAACGCCGACGGCTCCGCTCCGCGGCCGACACCACCCTCGCCCGCCGGCGTGACCTACCGGGTCAGCGGCGACGTCGCCGCGTCCGACATCGCCGAGGTGCACGAGGGCGTCGCGCGCGCCGGCGCGTATCTCGGAGCGAGTGTGGGCGGCGACCGGACGAACGCCGTGACGGTCAACGTCATGGTGGGCAACGGCACGGAGCGCTTCTGCTGCATCACCGCCGGACCGTCCTTCGACATCGTCACGAGCAATACGGCATGGTCGGCTCCGTCGGCTGCCGCAGCCGACACCTGGACCGCGTCGACGGAGCGCAAGGAGCTCGCGGCGCATGAATACGTCCACCTGTGGCAGTACGCGCTCGGTGGGAGCAGCTGCATGCTCGGACCGCGCTGGATCTCCGAGGGCATGGCCGAGTCGCTCGCGTACCGTTCGCTCATCGACGCGGGGGTCATTCCCGCGGCAAACCTTGATGTGTTCACCAAGCGTCAGCTCCGCAACGCGCGCTACGTGACATTGCGCTCGCTCGAGACCGCGTGGCCGGCCGACGCGAACCCGTTCGCGGTCGCGTATCTCGCCGTCGATCGGATGCTCGCGGCCGGTGGCCCGCTGCCGCTGCGGACGTTCTGCACGCGGGTCGGCCGCGGAGAAGCGTGGCAGTCCGCGTTCACCGGGGCGTTCGGTCAGAGCCCGGACGCGTTCTACGCGAGCTTCGAGGCTTTCCGCGCCGCGTACGTCCGCTAGAGGTCCCGCGGATCGCCGCTACATCTTCTCGCGCACCTGTCGGAACCGGCGGTGCGACTTGTGATAGCCGCCACCCTTCTTGGGGATGATGCTGATCGAGCCGTCGATCTCGAGTACCGCGGCGGCGACCTCGTCCAGGTCGGAGATTCCATGCTCGCGTGCGGCCATCTCGACCTCAGCGAGGTCGACGTGCTCGTGTTCGAGGTTCTTCATGAGGGGCCGACCATCCTGGACCAGGAGCGTCGGCTCCTCGACGACGAGGCGGCCGAGGACCGGGATGCGCCGGCCGAAGCGGCCGAGCAGGAGATTGCCGATCACCAGCGTCGCCGCCGATACGAGGCCACCGATGAGCGACACGTCTCCGCCGTTCATCGCGTTCTGGACCGCGTTGGCGATGATCAGGATGACGACAAGGTCCGCCGGGCTCATCTGCCCCAGCTCACGCTTCCCCGCCAGGCGCAGGAGACCGAGCACGGTGATGTAAACGATCATCGTCCGTACGACGATCTCCCACAGCGGAATACCCAAGTCGAACACGGAGCGCATGCTAGCGATGCGACCGTTTCGCACGCTCGGTCGGCGCCCATAAGTCACAGCGCGTCGGTCTGAGTTGGCCCTCGCATCTGCGATGACCGACTCGCGTGGCTGCCGCATCCTTTCGAGATGGCCTGGCCGCGCCGCTTCGTCACTGCTATCGCCGTCCTCATCACGGCGTGCGGCGGCGCGCCACTCGCCGTCGCTCCCGCATCGGCAAGTCCCTCCCCGACCGGCACGGTGGCAAAGTCGGCACAGGCGGCGCTCCCTCCGCCCACGTACCTCAGGTGGGCCGTGGACCGAGCGGGCGGCAATCCCACGCTTCCCTACGTCCTCGAGTTCTTCCACGACGGCTATGCGACGAGCTTCCGGATCTTCGACGGGTCGGGGCAACTGGCGTTCCGCGTTCCGATCGCGGGATCCGGGGTCTTCGGACCGGAGTCGTGCATGGTCCGGGGACGGCCGCCAGGAAAGACGGAGAACGCGACGTGGATCGGGGTGGACGCGGCGACACTCGAGCGCTTCATGCGCGACGCGCCGTCGTACCGGGTCGAGGCGGACAGCGTTGGCGGGCCGACCCTGACGATCCCGCTGAGTGACAGCGGCTGTCGCGACCTTTAGGCGCCCGTCCGCGAGAGGGCTGGTCAGCCGGCGAGCTTAGACAAGAACAGTGTCTCTGCGAGGCACACGCGCTCGAACTCCGCCAGGTGTAGCCCCTCATCCGGACCGTGAGGACCGGACTGCGGATCGTCCACGCCGGTGACGAGGATCTCGGCCTTCGGGAACAGCTCCGCGAAGTCGAACAGGAACGGGATGCTTCCGCCGGATCCCACGTCGACGGCCTCCGCGCCCCACGCCTCGGACAGCGCGGCGTGCATCGCGCGGTACGCGGGCCCCCCGGTCTTCGTCGCGAACGGCTCGCCCACCGCGTGACGCTCGATGTGCAGCTCCGCGCCCCACGGCACGTTCTTCTCCAGATGCTTCACGAGCGCGTCAAGCGCCTTGGTCGCGTCCTGTCCCGGCGGGATGCGCATGCTGACCTTCGCGCGCGCCACGGGGACGAGCTGGTTCACCGCGTCGTGCACCCTCGGGGCATCGAGAGCGAGCACCGAGATGGCCGGCATCGTCCACATGCGGTCGGTGAGGCCCCCATCGCCGATCAGCTTGACGCTCTTTCGCGCGCCCGCCTGCTCGCGAAGCTCCGCCTCGGTGAGATCGAGCGGCGGCGCCTTCCCGCGGACGAGGCCCTCGACCGCGACGTTCCCCTTCTCATCGTGGAGCGTCGCGAGAAGCCGGGCGAGCGTGGTGAGCGCGTCGGGAAGCGGCCCGCCGAAGCCGCCGCTGTGCACCGCCTTATCGAGAACACGTACCTCGACGATGCACGCGACCACGCCTCGCAGCGTCGTCGTGATCGCGGGCGCGCCGATGCGCCAGTTGCCGCCGTCGGCGACGACGACCGCGTCGCAGCGCAGCCGGTCGCCTTCGCCTTCGAGGTATCCGCGCAGCCGCTCCGATCCCGCTTCCTCCTCGCCTTCGACGAACACCGCGACGCCGACGGGCGGCTTCCCGTCGTACGCGCGCAGGGCCGCGATGTGCGCGAGGACGCCCGCCTTGTCGTCGGCGGCGCCGCGCCCGTAGAGACGCCCGTCGCGCTCGGTCGGCGCGAACGGCGGCGTCTTCCACTCCGAATCGGGCCCGGGCGGCTGGACGTCGTGATGCGCGTACAGGACGACCGTCGGCTTCCCTGGCGGTGCCTTGAAGTAGCCCACGACCGCGGGATGTCCGCCCTCGGCGCGCAACACGCGCGTCTCGGCGCCGACGGCGCGCAGCAGCTCGGCGACGAGCTCCGCCGACCTCACGAGTGGTGCCCCGTCATGTCCCTCCGCGCTGACCGATGGGATGCGCACGAGACGCTCGAGATCGGCGCGGACCTGCGGCATGAGCTCGCGGATGCGCGTTCGCAGGTCGGCTGCGGGGATGGTTGCCATAGGGCTGATTATCGTCTCGATGCGCGGCATCGTGCTTTCCGCCGTTCTGGGCGTCGTGTTGTGTTCGTGTGGCCACGGCCTGTTCAAGCCCGCGCGCGCGACGCCGCCGCCGCTCTGCGCACCCTTCGGCGCGCTCGGGAGCGTCCAGCTCGATTTCAACGTCGTACCCGCCACATCTCCCCCGGTGACGTCGGCGGAGGCGGAGCGCGCGGCGAGAGCCATGATGGCGATCCCCGAGACGGCGACGACCTGCTCCGTCCGTCTCGCGCGGTACGACAACCTCTCGGTCCATGTCCCGACCGTCTGGGTCGTGCAGCTCGACGGCCTCGAGATGTCGGCCCTTGGAGGTTCGTTCGTCGTGGAACGCGGACCCCAGCCGAGTCCGCCCGTGCTCCGGCGCGCGCTCGTGATCGTGTCGACGGAGACGCCGACGCTGCTGCTCTCGATCGCGATGGGCGAGTAGTCAGAGAGCAGGACAGCGAGCGCGTCGCGAACGCGTGAACAGGAGGCAGCGAGCGCGTCGCGAACGAGAGTCGACGCCGCGGAAATAGCGATCAGAGACAGCGGGGCGCACCGCGAACGAGAGTCGAGACCGCGGGAATAGCGAAAGGGCCAGCGAGGCAATGGAGCGGGCCCGTTTCGAGAGAGCGATGCGCCACGCTGGCTCACGGGCCTGTTTCGAGAGAGCGACGCGCCCGCTGTCTCCCTTAGGGCAGGCGGTTGAACCAGAGGAGCGAGAGCCCTCCGGCGATGATCGAGATCACGGCGGCGAGGGCCGTCAGGTACGCGGTGACCTCGGTCTTCTGCTCGCGCAGGACGAGCTGGGTCGAGAGCTTCTCGTAGACGGCGCGCAGGTCCGAGGCGTTCGACGCGTTGAAGTACTCGGCGTCGGTCACCTGCGCGATCTGCTTGAGCGTCGCCTCATCCAGCCGCGTGCGTATCTGGCGGCCCTGCAGGCGAAGGATCGTTCCTTCGGCGCTGCCGACGCCCACGGTGTAGACGCGGATGCCGCGGCTGATCGCCGCGTCGATGATCTGCAGCGGCGCCGGGAACTGGTTGTTCTGCCCGTCGGACAACAGGATGATCGTCGCCGGTGCGTTCAGCGTCCCGCCGGGGGGCGGCGTTGCCGCCGGACGCGCCTGACCGCCACTCTGCTCGAGTCGCTGCATGGCCTGCACGCTCGGCGGGATCTCCTCGTCGTTCTCGAAGATCGCGTCGAGCGAGGTAAGGATGCCGCGGCCGATCGCGGTCGCTCGCTGCGGCCGAAGACGATCGATCGCCTTGATGACGAGGTCATGGTCGGTCGTGGGCGATTGCACCAGCGAGGCGTCGCCGGAGAACGACACGATGCCCACCGAGACATCCTCGCCCTGACGCGCGACGAAAGCCTTCGCCGCTTCCTTCGCGGCCTCCATGCGGTTCGGCCTCAGGTCTTCGGCCTGCATGCTGCCCGAGACATCAAGCGCGAGGATCACCGTGCCCTCCTGCGCCGGCGCGGTGACGACGGTGACCGGGCGCGCGACCGCGGCGGTCATGAAGAACATCGCGATCAGGAACAGCGCGGGCGGGATGTGGCGGCGGAGGCCCGGCCCCCGGCCCATCGCCTCCTTCACCAGCGAGAGGCTGGCGTAACGCAGCGCGTACTTCTGCCGACGCCGCTGTGCCCAGATGTAGAGGGCGACCAGGATCGGCACGACGAGCGTCAACCAGAGTCCGAGCGGAAAGAGGAAGGTCACGACGCCTGTCCCATCGCGCGCTGGCGCGCGCGGCGCAGCTTGCGTGTCGCGGCGAAGCGTACGACGGTGCGCACGAGGTCCTCTTCGGTGGACAGCTCGAACGTGTCGACGCCCGCGCGGCGGAACGCCGCACCAAGAGCGCGCTCGCGCCGCTCGACGACCTCCGCGAATCGTTTGCGGAAGCGCGCGTCGTGCGTGTCGATGTGCAGCGCCTCACCTGTCTCGGAGTCGGTCATGATCACGAACCCGATGTCCGGAAGCTCGCGCTCGCGCGGATCGGTGAGGCGGACCGCGAGCGTCTCGTGGCGCCGCGCGAGGAGGCCCAGTGGCTTCTCCCAACCCGGCAGCGTGAAGAAGTCGGAGACGATGAAGACGAGCGAGCGGCGCTTGAAGGAACGGAGCGCGGTCTCGATGAGCTCCGCGAGCGACGTGGCCGGCGAGCTCTCGAGGCGCGGCCGCCGCTGCAGCTCGTCGATCAGACGCAGCACCTGCATCCGGCCGCCGCGCGCGGGAACGATCTTCTCCACCTGCTTCCCGTACAGGATCGCGCCAACGCGGTTGCCGTGCCGCGTGAGGAGGCGCGAGACGACCCCGACGAAGTCCACGAGCAGGTCGCGCTTGAGGGCGACCTGCGTGCCGAAGTCCACCGAAGGCGAGAGATCGAGCAGGAAATGCGCGGTGATGTCGCGGTCCTCGTGATATTCGCGGACGTGCGGAAGGTCGAGTCGCGCGGTAACGTTCCAGTCGATGTTGCGCACGTCGTCACCAGGGACGTACTCGCGTATGTCGGCGAGGTCGAGGCCCTGCCCGCGGAACAGCGTCCGGTAGTCACCCTGGAGCAGACCGTCCAAGCGCCGGACGATCGTCCAGTCGAGACGGCGGAGCGTGCGCTCCGGCGTCCTAACGGGCGAGAGCATGACCCTGCATCGGCGCGGTCGGCACCGGGATGCGCTCCATCACCTTCGCGATGAGCGTGTCCGACGTGACGTCGTCGGATAGCGCCTCGTACGAGAGCACGATGCGGTGGCGGAGCACGTCGACGGCCACGTCCGAGAGGTCCTGCGCGAGGACGTAGCTGCGCCCGCGCATGAACGCGAGAGCGCGTGCCGTGAGAACGATGTTGATCGAAGCGCGCGGGCTCGCGCCGTACGTGATGTATTTCGCGATGTCCGGGACCCCGTATTCCTTCGGTGACCGTGTCGCCGTGACAAGCCGCACGACGTACTCCATGAGGACCGGGTCGACGAACACCTTGTCCGTCTCACGCTGGAGCTGGATGAGCTGCTCGCTCGTCAGGACGGGCTGGACCGGCGCGAGCGGGCCGGTCATACGCTCGACGACGACGAATTCGTCCATCTCGCTCGGGTACGTGATGAGGACCTTCATCATGAATCGGTCGACCTGCGCTTCGGGCAGCGCGTAGGTGCCCTCGGTCTCGATCGGGTTCTGCGTCGCCATGACGAGGAACGGATCCGGGACGCGGTGCGTCTCGCGTCCGATCGTCACCTGACGCTCCTGCATGACTTCGAGCAACGCGCTCTGCACCTTCGCCGGCGCGCGGTTGATCTCGTCCGCGAGGAGCAGGTTGGTGAAGACGGGACCCAGCGAGGTCTGGAACTCGCCGTTCTTCTGGTTGTAGATGCGCGTGCCGACGAGGTCGGCGGGCACGAGGTCCGGCGTGAACTGGATCCGTTTGAACTCCCCGCTGATCGCCTGTGCGACGGTCTTCACGGCGAGGGTCTTCGCGAGACCCGGGACCCCCTCCACCAGGAGGTGGCCGCGCGCGAGCAGCGCGACGACGATGCGCTCGAGCAGGTGATCCTGCCCCACGATGACCTTCTTGATCTCGAAGAGCAGGCGCTCCATCTGACTTCCGGGACGAACGCTCGTCGTCATGGTCTTCCTTCCTTCTAGTCCGGTGGGATGCCGAGCCCGGCCGACGCCGCGTCGATGGTGACCGCGAAGCCCACCCCGCTGAACACCTTACCCGCCGGGTTCACCAACCCGGTGACGATACCCACGACGTCCCCGTTCCGATCCACCAGTGGTCCGCCGGAGCTGCCCGGGTTGACCGCCGCGTCGAACTGGATGAGCCCGGTGATCGGCTGCGACAGGTTGGGAGCGGTCATCGCGCGGTCGAGGCCGGAGATGACGCCGGTGGAGAGCGAACCGGTCAACCCGAAGGGATGGCCGATGACGAACGCGGGGTCGCCGACCGAGAGCGCACCGGGATTCCCGAGCGTCGCCGGCTGGAACTGCGCGGGCGGCGCGAGGGCGCGGAGGACGGCGATGTCGCGATCGGGAAGTCGCGCGACCACCTCCGCCGGCGAGACCGTGCCGTCGTTGAACATCACCTTGATCTCGCTGCCTCCCTCGACGATGTGGAGGCTCGTGAGGATGTCGGCCATGTCGTCGACGATCACGCCGGCGCCGCTGCTCGGCTCCCCGCTCTGGCTCGTCGCGGTGACCTGCACCACCGAGGGCGCGACGTGGTCGTAGAGTGCGGCGGCGAGCTGCGGCGTGGGCTCGGGGGTCGGCTGCTCCTGTTGCGCACGGAGCGCGGCGATCCCGCCAGTTTGCACGGCCGAGACGAGGAACCAGGTCAGGAAGAGAAGCGATACGAGCGCGAGCGGGGCGCGCAAACGCGCTGCGATGCGGTGACGCAGGGGAATACGCCGCGGGGTCTCCGGCGCCGCCTCGGGCTCCGGCACGTCTCCTCGCGGGAATTGACCGTAGGGTCGATCGGACCGCGACGGCGTCATACGGTCGACCCAGTCTAGGCCCGGGTCTGGAGGCCAAGTTATGAGTTGGTTAAGGGAATGGAGTGCGCGCCGGCGCTCAGTCTGTGATCGGCACCATGTAGCCCTGCCCGCGCATCGTCGCGAGGACGTTCGGCCGACGCCAGTCGTCCTGGAGCTTGCGGCGCAGGTCACGGATGTGGCGGTCCACCAGGTTGCTGTTCGGCTCGGCGTCGGCGCCCCAGACACAGTCGATGATGTCTTCGCGCGACACGACGCGGCCGGCGTTGGCGATCAGCACGTAGAGAAGCCCGCGCTCGAGCGGCGTGAGGTGTGGAGCGCTCCCGTTCAGCGCGATGTGGCCACTGCCGATGTTGACGTCCAGCTTGCCGATCTTCACGCCCCCATCAAGTTCGGGCATCCGGCCGGTCGCACGGTGGATCGCCTGGCTCGCGCGGATGACGAGCTCAGTGGGGTCGAAGGGGACGCGGAGGATCTCGGTGGCGCCAAGGCCGATCGCGTTCAGCGCCCCCATCATGCCGTGGTTGCGCACCAGGACGAGGACGGGCTTGTTCGACTTGTTCATCTCGGCGATCGCGTCCCGGAGCCCGCCGTCGGCGACGGCTTCGTCGAGGACGGCGAAGTCACAACCTGCCCTGCCCACATCAGCGATCTGCATCTCGATGGGAACGGCGCGGATATGCGCGAGTGCCAGCGCGACCACACCCGTCAAAGGGGGCCGCACCACCAGCGCCACCTGGAACGGCGAGCGATTCTGAATACCTGTCATGATTCGATGCGCTCACTAGACTCGCTTGATGGTCCGTAACGAAAGGCCCCAAAAGGTCCGTATACGAACGTAGCGTCACGAAGCTCATTGCCGAAGATCACCCCACGCGAGCGCGAGGTGCTTAAGCATGTCGCCGCGGGCCGTGCGAATAAGGCCATCGCCGACGAGATGGGGATCGGCGAGCAGGCCGTCAAAGCGCATATTTCCCGCCTTTTCCTCAAATTCCGCGTCGGGAATCGTGCCGGGCTCGCCGTCGCGGCGGTGAGCCAGGAGATCGATCAGCGCTCCTTCGAGACGCTCGAGCTCCAGCGGCTCGCGCAGGAAGAGCACCGGGATGCCCTCCGGTCTCGAGCGAAGCTGCTGGCCTCCCTCGTCGGAAAGGATCCGGCCGTGGTCGTCGACCGCGACGGGCGCCTGCTCCTTGCGAACCCCGCTTTCCAACGGACCTTCACGGCCGCTCTCTATCAGGACGAGCTGGGGGTGAAGCTGCCGGCCGACGCGACACCCCTGGTACGTGCGGCGCAGGGAAAGCCGGCGTCGATCCGCTTCAAGCTCGCGAGCGGACCCCGAAAGGGGAGCTGGTGGCACGCGACCGGCGAGGTCGTGCAGCTCGACGGGCGCCGCAGCGGCGCCGTCGTGATCTTCCGCAGGGTCCGCGCACCGGCCTGACTAGCGGCTGCGATCCTCCGCCGGAAGCTGAGCGAAGCGACCGCGCGGCAGACCGGAGCGGAGCGACTCGATGGAGACGCCCTCCGTCTCGCGCCAGTCGTGGCCTTCGCCCTTCGCGTCGAACCCGCAGTACGCCCAGCGACCCGCGACCACGGTCAGCGTGTCGGACGACGACTTACGCTCGGCCCCGACGTGGGCATCGGCGATGCAGATGTACTGGATCAATCCACCCTTTGCCACGATCCCTCCCCCACTATCGCGACGGTAGTTCAGCGCGCCCCGGCCTTTCATGAGCCAACGTCACCATACCTGACCGATGACTGAAGAGCGCTCGCGTGTGCGCACAATGCTCATCACCAATCCGGCCGCCGGCAAGCGGACCGCGAAATCCGGTGACCTCGAGCGCTGTGAGGCGATGCTCCGGGACGCCGGCTTCGTCCTCGATCGCGTCGAGACCGGCGATCCGTCGCCGAGTGCGGCCGATCTCGCGCGGCGCGCGGTCGAGCAGCGCTACGAGGCATGCATCGTCGCCGGCGGGGACGGCACCGTCGCGCCGGCGGCAGCGACGCTGCTCGACACTCCGGTCATCCTCGGGATCCTCCCGTTCGGCAGCGTCATGAACATCGCCCGCGGTCTCGGTCTGCCGCTGGAACCAACCGGGGCGGCCGAGGTCATCGCACGGCGCCGCGTGCGACACGCGGACGCCGGCGAGGTCAACGGCAAGATCTTCTTCGAGACGGCCGGCATCGGACTCGACGCGGAGATGTTCGGCGCGGCGCGCCACGCCGAGCGCGGTGACTGGCGTCGGGCGTTCCGTCGAGCGCTGCGCTGGGCGACCCATCGGTCGTATCGCGTGGCGATCACCGTGGACGGCCGTGAGGATCGGCAGCGGGCGCTGCAGGTCATGGTGATGAACAGTCCGTATTACGGTTGGTCGCTCCAGCTGATCTCCGGGGTCACGATGACCGACGGCCTGCTCGATGTCGTGGTCTTCCCGCGCATGGGTCGCTTGGCGCTCCTGGCCTCGTTCATCGCGGTCTGGCGCGGCGGGAGGCTGCCGGCGCGACCCGTCACGCACCGAGGCGCGCGTGTCGAGATGGCTTCGGATGAGCCGGTGGCCGTCCACGTCGATGGCGTGCTGGCGGGCGGCCTGCCCGCGGCGTTCGTGTGCCGAAAGGGTGCGCTCGCGGTCTTCGCCTAGCTAGTCGACGAGCTTCGCGACGACGCGGAGGTCGCGGACGAACGCGCGCATCGCCGCGCGACGCGACTCGTCGTCTGTCGCGCGGAGGATCGACGAGGGATGCACGGTCGCGACGACGCGCGGCGCGAGCGACGAGGACACGACCTTGCCGCGCTGCGTTGTCACTCGGAACGTGCGCCCGAGCAGCGCCTGAGCGGCCGTCGCGCCGAGGGCCACGACGACATCCGGCTTCACGATCCGGAGCTCGAGCTCGAGCCACACCAGGCATGCGGCGACCTCCGCGGTGTTCGGCCGTTCGTGCAGCCGCCGTTTTCCGCTGGCGCGCCACTTGAAATGCTTGACCGCGTTCGTGACGTACACCCCCTTCCGGTCGATGCCGGCCGCCGCGAGCGCGTCGTCGAGGACCCGACCCGCCGGCCCGACGAACGGATGACCGGCAAGATCCTCCTTGTCTCCGGGCTGCTCGCCCACGAAGAAGACCCTCGCGGTGCGTGGCCCCTCGCCGAACACGGTCTGCGTCGCCCGCGCCCACAGATCGCAGCCGCGGCACGTCTTGGCGGCCTCCGCGACGCTGCGCAGCGACCTCGGATCCTTGACCTTCGGGTATCCGTTCTCGTCCGGCCCGCCCACCCTGTCACCCCACGCGCATCCGCGATGCCACCGGGTCCGCGCGATCAGCGACGCTTGCTCGCTCACTCGTGCAGGGCCCACACGCTCTACACATTTCCCCTTGAAGTGCCGTCACATCTGCCTATCCTCCCGGGTTAGAGGAACCACACGGTCGGTGTCGCAGACGTTCCAGGGGAGGCGCGTCATGTCGACGATCATTCACTTCGAATGCCGGAGCGCCATGCACCTCGCGTCGCGCTCCCGGGGCGGCTCTGGCGGGATCGTCATGCATCACGGCACGTTCGGTTACTGCGATGGCTTCGCGTCCGATGCCGACCATCGCTGGATCCCGACAGGCGGCGTTTTCCTCGAGCAGTTGATCAGGGGGGAAGGCGATGACAGCGGCGATGACACCCGGTACGTACCGCACGCGATCGGGAGCGCTGGTCCACTGCACGTCGCGCGCTGACGGCACGCTTCGTCTCGAACGCGAGGACTCGTCGACCTCGAGCAAAGAGGACGAGGATCTCGTGAAGCTCTCGGACGATCCGTACTGGCCGGATGCTCCGCGCCCGGCCGCCGATCCGCTGCTCTTCGCCGATTAGGGTCTTCTTCGACCGCGGCTAAGCGGGATCCTCCGCGGGCTGTTCATCAACGAGTCGCTCAACGCCTTGCTCCGAGGGACCGACTAGCGACAACGCTCGCCGGACCGTCTCCGCCACCCGTTCGGCTGCCACATCGCGGATCGCCTGATCGGCCAAGTGCGCCTCCCCCAACGCGGACTCTGTGGCGGAGGCCACTGCACGTAGCGTGCTCGTGGGCGCCGCGACCTAGGTCTTGTCGGTCGCGCCGTTGCCGCGGTGGCCGTCGCGCACCGCGCGGCGGGGCGCGCGCTCTTCAGGGGGCGCGGGATCGTCCTGGTCGACGATCGCCTTCTCGCGCTCGATCTCGTCGAGATCCTCTTCCTCGGCCTCCATGAATTCCTTGCGGGCTTTGGGTGTTGCGCGCAGAAGCTCGTCGAGCTTCAGGTGGATCGCGCGCGCGTCGCGGTTCTGCGTGTTCTGGATGAGGAAGACCATGAGGAACGTTATGACGGTCGTGGCCGAGTTCACGTAGAGCTGCCACTCGGTCGAGAAACCGAATACCGGTCCGGTGAGAAGCCAGACCACGATCACGAACACCGCCGCGAGGAACGCCCAGGGTGCGCCGACCCACTGTGACATTCGGCTCGCGAAACGCGAGAACGCATGACCGAGCCCGCGCTGCGGCAACTTCTTACCGACCGTGACGTGATGTTCTCTGCGCTCTCTGACGCTCACGACCGACGTGAAGGGCATATGCCGTGCCAAGCAGCCAACTTGGCAAGGGGGGGTCTAGCCGGGCAGTCGCTGCGCCCGCTTCTTGAAGTCGGACCACGGATCGGCGGCCGCCACGCGCTTCTCGAACGTTCGCACCGTGAAGCGACGAGGGTCGAGACGAGCGGTGACCTCGTCCCACGCGACCGGTGTCGAGACCGTCGCACCGGGACGACGCCGCACGGAATACGGCGCGACGATCGTCTGCAGATAGGCGTTGCGGAACGGATCGGCGTACACGCGCGCGCCGCGCGCGTTCTTGCGGTGGGCCATCGTCACGAGGTCGGGTTCTCGGCGGGCGAGCTCTTCGCCGATGCGAACCGCGAAAGCCGTTACGTCTTCCTGCGAGTGACCCGCGCGCAGCGGCACGAACACGTGCAGCCCCCGGCTGCCCGAGGTCTTCGGGAACGAGACCAGTCCATGCTCGTCGAGGATCACCCGGAGCGCCCGGCCGGCGCGGACGGTGTCTGAGAATTCCCCGCTGCTCGGATCGAGATCGAACGCGAGCCAGTCCGCGTCGCGCATCGAGTCAACGCGCGAGTTCATGACGTGCATCGCGATGCACCCCACCCTGACGAACCCGAGAAGCGCCTCGAGCGTGCCGCCCACGACGTAGTTCACGTCCTTGCCAGTGCTCTCGGCACGCAACCGGAGCCGCGGCGCACCAACGGGAATGTTGCCCTCCGGGAAGTTCTTCCGGTAGAAGCACCCACCCAGCATCCCGTCGGGGCAGCGCTCCGCCGTGAGCGGACGATCGCGCATCCATGGCAGCAGCAGCGGCGAGATCGCGTGGTAGTAGCGCGCGATGTCGCCCTTGGTGATGCCCTCGTCGGGCCACCACACCTTGTTGACGTTCGAGATCATGATGCCGCCGATCTCGGTGCCGTCGGTCACTCGCGTCGTGCCCACGTGCACTCCTCTGGCTTCTTGTCGGTGCGGAGTCCAAGGAACGCCGGTTGCCGCAGCTTTCCGTCGGCCGTCCATTCCGCGTACACCAGCTGCGCGACGAGTCGCGGCTTGACCCATATCGCACCCGAGATGCGCGGCGCCGGATCGAACGGTGAGGTCTCCGTCCGCAGACCCTTGAGTTTCGCCCCAAGGTCGCGAAGGGTGTCCTGCGTGTACCCGGTCCCCACCTTCCCGGTGTAGCGCAGCTTCCCTCCGTCATACAGGCCGATGAGCAGCGCGCCGAGCTCCGCGCGCGATCCCTGGGGCGGCGTGTAGCCGCCGATGACGAACTCCGATTCCCCACGCACCTTCAGCTTGAGCCATGCGCGCGAGCGGACGCCTGGCTCGTACGGGGAAGTCGCGATCTTCGCGATCACGCCTTCCCAGCCCTTCTCGCGCGCGGTCGCCAGCGCCCGAGCGCCATCGCGCGGAAGGCGCCGCGATGCCATCAATGGACCGACACGTTTGGGAACGAGATCGAGAAGGCGCGCACGTCGCTCTTCGAGCGGTCGCCGGAGCAGGTCACGCCCCTCCGAACGAAGGCAATCGAAGACCGCGTAGACCGTGCGTGTGGAACGATCGATGCCACGGCGCTGCAATAGCTGGAACCGCGAGACGCCGGCGTCATCGAAGACGACGAGCTCGCCGTCGAGCACATAGTCCGGGTCAGGCAGCTCGCGAAGCGCGTCGACGATCGCGGGGGATCCGGCGGTCAGGTCCTGACCCGTGCGCGACAGAAGACGCACGCGATCGCCGTCGCGATAGGCGACCGCGCGGAAGCCGTCGTACTTCTCCTCGTAGACCCATTCCGGTCCGCTGACCATCTCCTTCGACAGAGAGGCCAGCATCGGTGGGATCGGCGCTCTCAACTGGCGGTCGACGCCGCGGACTTGCGGCGGGCCGGGTCGCCCGTCGCCGCCTTCTCCACATTGCCACCCTCGTCGCGAGCGATCTCCGCCAGAAGACGCTTCGTGCGCACCGAGCGAGGGCGTGTTTCGGTGATGTCGGTGGTGCGCGCGTACTTGTCGCGCCCTTTGATGAGGAGCCACCTGCGCGGCCCGGTACGGACGAGCGTCCAGCGGCCCTTGAGCTTGCTGCCATTCAGCAGGAAGCGCAGCTCGCCCTTCCTGAGCGCGGCGGCGGGATCGCTGTCGTCGAGCATCTCGTAGGTGCCCTCGTCCCAGATCATCACCGTGCCGCCACCGTACTCGCCCTCGGGGATCACGCCCTCGAAGTCGGCGTACTCGAGCGGATGATCTTCGACCTGCATCGCGAGGCGCTTCTGGCTCGGGTCGAGCGACGGGCCCTTCGGCACCGCCCACGACGGCATCGCGTCGCCGATCTCGAGCCGAAAGTCGTAGTGGAGCGCGGTCGCGCGATGCTTCTGGATCACGAAACGCCGCCGCGTTGCCGATCGCGCGCGGCGCGGCGCCGGCTCGGGCGTGCGCGCGAAGTCGCGCTTGCGCTCGTACTCGGCGAGTCCGCTGCGTGCGGTGCGCTTCTTGGTCGCTGCGATCGTTCATCCCTTCTGCGAGCGGAATGCTTGCGCGCGTCGTCGGACGTGTGGCAATGATGTGCTCATCTGATCGATGCCGCGCTCGCCGCGGTCTTTAGACTCCCGGTCGTTCTGCAAACAAGACGCGGAGGTTACGAGATGAACGACGAGCCGAACAACCCACCGGTCATCCTGATCACGCTAGCGGTCGCAGTTGTCTTGATCCTGGCGGCGAATGCGGTGCGGCCCGCGGATTCTGACCAGCTCGAAAAGTCGATCAAGCTCGCAAGCGCGATGCTCGGCTTCCCAATGGCGGTCTTCGCGGCCGTGAAGTCGCTTCTGGGGATCACCCAGGCGTTCGGATTTGCCACGCGTGAGGACGTGGTGCCCGCCGGCGTCACGGCAGGGGCCGGCGCGCTGCTGGTCCTCGCCTCAGCGATCGCCTGACCAACAACTCATCAGGGCAAGGCGCGGCTGACCCCGCCTTGCTTTGACGTGATAGAACGTATGTTCTACACTGTGAGGAACCATGGGGAGCGGCGTCCTCTATCGCGAGATCACGGTGAAGAGCGCGCTCACGCGCGTGCAGGGCATGCCCTTCGCGTGGAGCCTCAATCCCTACATGGGCTGCGAGCGGGGATGCGTCTATTGCTATGCGCGCGACTATCACGCGCGGCGCGGACGCGACACCGGCGCCGGGTTCGATCGCGAGATCGACGTGAAGGTCAATTTCCCCGAGCTGCTCGCCCACGAGCTGCGACGCCTGCGAAAGCGTGAGACGGTCGCCCTTGGGACCGCGACCGATCCGTACCAGCAGTGCGAGGGCCGGTACCGCATCACGCGGCGAACACTGGAGGCGCTCGTCGCGTCGCCGCTGCCACTCGTGATCATCACCAAGGGCTCGATGGTCGTGCGCGACATCGATCTGCTGTGCCGACTCGACGTGAAGGTCTGCGTCAGCATCGGCACGGTCTCGATAGAGCTGGCGCGCACGTCCGAGCCACATGCCTCGCCACCAAAGGCGCGGCTCGAAGCGGTGCGACGGCTGGTGTCCGCGGGCATCGATGCGGGCGTGCTCGCAGCGCCGATCCTCCCCGGGCTCAGCGACAGTGAAGCGTCACTCGATGCCGTCGCTGCGGCGGCAGCCGCGCATGGTGCGACGTTCTTCTCGACCCGACCGCTGAGGCTCGACCCGGGCGTGAAGCCGCACTACTTCGCATTCCTCGCCGAGCGCTTCCCCACCCTGCTGCCGAAGGCCGAAGCGCGTTTCGCCGACCGCGTCAACCCAGAGCGCGCGTATGTGGACGCGCTCGAGGAGCGCGCGCGGCGCGTGCGCTCGAGGCACCACTTCAAGGAGCGTCCGTTCCGAAAGCCCGCGGTGCCCGCCGTGCCGTCACAGCTGCGCCTCACGATCTAGACGGGGAAGAGGTCGCTCACCCGTCCCGCGCGCGCGAGCGCGTCGTGTGCGCGACGGACGTCGTCGACATCGATCGGCGGCGCCTTGCGCCTGATACCGCTCGTCTCGAGCACGACCATCGCCTCAGCGCTGCAGCTCGGGCAGGCCACCACGACGATGCAGCGGCGCGTGGTCCATTCGACCTGGCGCATAAGGCCGCCGGCCAGGCCTAGCCGGCAGCTCGGACACGCAAGCTTCGCGAGGCTGTCGAGGTCGAGGAGCGACCAGTCCATGCCTCGGGGAAAGCAGGCCGCGTGCCAGCCTGTTCACCCGACGAGCTCGCGCAGTCGCAGCGCGTCCCGCGGCGCGTACGCCCGCTCGTCATTGTTGAAATACGCGTAGACGTCAAGGCTCGCGTCGCGCCACGCGCGGATCCGGTCGGCCCACGCGCGGAGCGCGCCCTCGTCGTAGCTCGATCCGTATAGCCGGGTCTGTCCGTGGAAGCGCAGGTAAACGAAGTCGGCGGTGACGGCTCCGCGGGTCGGCCACCTCGGCGCGTCGATGATGCAGAGCGCGACGCGCCGCTCGCGCAACACGGCGATCGCCTCGTCGGCGAGCCACGACGGGTCGCGAGGCTCGAGCGCGTGACGCCGTCGACGCGGCGCGACGGCGGCGAAGAATCGCCTGACGCGCTCCGCGTCGAAGCGGAACCGCGCAGGCAGCTGCACGAGGACGACCGCCAGCTTCGGACCGAGTCCGGCCATGGTGTCGTACGAGCGGGCGACCATCGCGCGGTCCACGTTGAGGCGCTTCATGTGGGTGAGGAAGCGATTGAGCTTCACCGCGTACACGAAGTCGTCCGGCACTGCGCGTCGCCAGCGGTCGAACGTCGTGCGCTCCGGCTGGCGATAGAAGGGGCTATTGAGCTCGACGGTGTTGAATCGCTCCGCGTAGTACCGCAGCCATCGTGACTGCGGCAGTCCCTTCGGATAGAAGGTCTCGCGCCAGTGCGGATAGACCCAGCCGGACGTTCCGATCCGCACCTCGCCGGCCATTTACCTAGTGTGAGCCGCGATGCGTGAGCTCGCGAAGATCTTCATCGCGGTCGGCACGCAGTCGGTGGGCGGCGGGACCAGCACGCTCTTCCTCCTTCGTCGCTTTCTGGTCGAGCGCGAGCAACGCCTCAGCGAGCGCGAGTTCAACGAAGCTTGGGCGCTCTGCCAGCTCAGCCCTGGCATCCATCTCGTCGCGCTGGCGGGTCTGCTCGGCCAGCGCATCGCGGGCTGGCGCGGCGTGCTCGTCGCGGTCTCCGGGATGATGGTGCCGGCGGCCATCATCACCGCGGCGATGACCGCCGCGTACGGTGTCATCGAGGATCAGCCGCTCGCACGAGCCGCGCTCGCGGGGATGGCGCCCGCGACGGGCGGCATGACGCTCGGTCTCGCCGTCGTTCTCGTCCGTGGCGCGCGACGACACGGCCTCCGCGCGACGGTCGACATCGCGCTCGTCATCGTCGCGTTCGCGGTCTTGATGCTCACCACGTTCTCAAGCGTGGCGGTGATCGTCGCTGCGGCGACATTCGGCGCGCTGTTCCTCGGACGCGAGCGTCCGACGTCGCCCGAGGGCGCGAGCGAATAGCGCATGGATCCACTCGCGCTCTTCCTCGTGCTGCTCAAGGACTCAGCGCTGGCGCTCGGTGGTCTCGGATCGCTGCCCCTGCTCCGGCAGGACCTCGTCGCGACCGGTGTCGTGAGCGACACGCAACTCGTGCAGGCCCTCGCCATCGGACGCCTCTCCACCGGCCCGAACGGACTCTGGATCGTGAGCCTCGGCTACCAGATGGCTGGACCGGTCGGCGCCGCGATGGCGCTCGTCGCGTCGAGCCTCCCGCCGCTGATCATCCTTCCCGCGACGGCTGTCGCGCGGCGCTGGCTGCTCTCCGTGCCGTTCGCCGGTCTGGTACGGGGCGCCGCGCTCGCGACGGCGGGTCTTCTCTGCGCCACGGGTGTCTCCCTCATCCTGCCGACCGGCGACGCGCCGTCATGGTGGCAGCCCGTGGTCGGTATCGCGGCCGCCGCGTTCACGTATCAAGGACGTTTGCATCCCGCGGTCGTGGTCATCGGTGGCGCTGCGGTGGGCCTTTTACTGGCTCGGTAGGTCCATAGAATCACCCGCCTTGAATGCGCTCGATCTGATCTCCGCGGTCACGCAGCTCATCTACGTATTGATCTTCATCAGCGTCGCGCTGCGCACGGTGCGCCAGCCGACACGGGCCCACGGCGACATGACGCTCTTCTTCGGAGCCATTGCGTTCGTCATCCTGGTCGCACGGATCGCCGCGATCACCGGATCGACGCCGCCGTGGCTGACGACGATCGAGATCGCCGTCCTCATCGCCCTGCCGTACTTCCTGCTGCGCCTTGTCGACGACTTCACCAACGTGCGCAGTTCGATCAAGCGTGCCGCCGAGCTTGGCCTCGCGGCCGGCGTCGTCGCGACCTATGCCACGGCGCCGACGCTGCCGACGGCGGTGACGCTCTACGTCGTCTTGTACTTCTTCGTCGTTTCGGTCTTCTGCGCCGTCGCGTTCATCCGGACTGCGCGTCGCTCGCGAGGCGTCACGCGGCGCCGGATGGAGGCGATCTCGCTCGGCTCGATCCTCCTCGGGACCGACATCCTCATCGCCGGTCTGACCCCGCTGGCGCGGCCGGACGATCGCGCCGTGCTGCAGGCGCTGCAACAACTGCTCGGGCTTGCCTCCGGGATCGCCTACTACCTTGGCTTCGCGCCGCCTCCGATCCTGCGTCGCGCGTGGCAGGAGCCGGAGCTCCGCGCCTTCCTCGCCCGGGCGGCGAGCCTGCCGCGGTTACCCACGACACTCGACATCGTGCGCGAGCTCGAGCGGGGCGCCGCGAGCAGCACGGGCACCACGGCGCGGATCGGACTCTGGCAGGAGGACACCGCGAAACTGCGCTTCTGGGAGGACGACGACGCAGCCATCGACCTCGAGCCGGGGAAACACTTCGCCGGTCGCGCGTTCGAGCTGCAGCGTCCGATCTTCAGCACGAATCCCATTCGGGACAATCCCGACGGCGCGGTGAACTACCGCTCGCGCAACGTTGGCGCCGTCCTTGCGGCTCCGATCACCGCCGGTGAGCGGCGCCTCGGCGTGCTGACGCTGAGCGCAGCGCGTCCACCGATCTTCGCCGTGAGCGACATCGAGCTTGCGGGACTGCTCGCCGATCAGGCCGCGGTCATCCTCGAGAGCCGCGCGCTCATCGATCACGCCGCACGGGTCCGGGCCCGTGAAGAGGCGACCCGCCTCAAAGAGGACTTCCTCTCGGCGGCAGCGCACGATCTCAAGACACCGCTCACGACCGTCGTCGCGCAGGCGGAGTTCCTCGAACGTCGCGCGACGCGGGATCCGTCCGCTCCCGCGGACATCGCGGGCATCCGGCGCGTCGTGCGAGAAAGCAAGCGCCTCGCCGGGTTGGTCGGCGACCTGCTCGATGCGACGCGGCTCGAGCAAGGCCGACTCGTCGGCGAGCGGGAGCCGGTCGACCTTGCCACACTGGCGCAGGAAGTCTGCGCACACGACGCGAGCGACGCGAAGATCTGTCAGGTCGAAGCGAGCGATCCGGTCGTCGGCGTGTATGACCGCCGTCGTATCGAGCAGTTGCTTCAGAACCTCATCGAGAATGCGAAGAAATACAGTCCGGAGCGAACGCCGATCAAGATCACGGTCTGGCAGCAGGACGGCGAGGCACGCGTCGCCGTCGCGGACTCGGGCATCGGGATCCCGGCAGCGGATCTGCCGCGGATCTTCGAGCGCTTCTCGCGCGCGTCGAACGTCGACGATCGGCGTTTCCACGGCATGGGCCTGGGCTTGTTCATCTGTCGCGGGATCGTCGAGGAGCACGGTGGTCGGATCTGGGTGGAGAGCGAGGTCGGCAAGGGCTCGACGTTCCACGTCTCATTGCCGATCGCGGATGGAAGGAGACTCAACTAGGTGAAGGAGCTGTGGGCTGGAGGTCCCCTGCGTGGCAAGGAGCCGCCGTCCCCGAGCGCGGCATCACCGAAAACGCATGGACAGGGACACAACGCGACCGTGCTCGTGGTGGACGACGACACGTCGATCCTCGATACGGTGAGCGCCATCCTCTCGGGTGAGGGCTACGACGTCGTGAGCGCGGCGAGTGGTCAAGAGGCCCTCGACGCCGTCACGCGGAAGCTCCCCCTGCTGATCCTGCTCGACATGCGCATGCCGATCATGGACGGATGGGCCGTCGCGCGGGCCCTTCGCGGCCAGGGCATCACCGTCCCGATCATCGTCATGACCGCGGCCGAGAGCGCACAGCGCTGGGCCGACGAGGTGGGCGCCGAGGGTTTCCTCGCGAAGCCCTTCGGCCTCGACGAGCTGCTCACGACCGTGGAGCGTTTCGGTGGATCCGGAGGGCGAGCGAACTAGACGAGAGGTCGCGCTAGGGGCCTTCCTCCGCGCCGCCGCCGACCGCGGCGGCGATCGCCAGATCCTGCGGACGGATCTTCTTCGGCTCGAACGCGCGCACGCTCTTCGTCATTCGCGTGAGCGCTTCGGCGACCGACATCGGTGGGCCGGCACCCTTCTTCGTCGGGATCCAGCGGACGGGATTGCACCGCGCGACCACCACCGCGCGCAGATACGGGCTCTTCATGCCCAGCTCCTGCAGCGCCTTCACGTGTGCGCTCACACGGTCGTCGATGTCGAGCAGACGCACCGCCCATTGTTCGCGCTGACGCAGCGCCGCGGGCAACGTCTGGTCCAGGAAGAGCTCGACCCGTCGCAGCATCGAGTTGTACGACGAGCCCGAGAAACGGTCGCGCTTCTCGTACGCGCAGCCGAGTGTCAGGAAGGCGGGCGAGTCGAACGATGTCGCGTGGTCCTTCTCCTTCGAGCGTGGCTGCTCCTTCGCGAGCGAACGCGCCATGCGGATAACCTCGAGGCTCCGATCGCGCAGGTTGTGCGCCTTCTCGGTGTTGAGCGCGAGGATCCGGTACGCGAGGGCGGGGTCCGCCGTCGCGAGCACCGTGATCGATCGTTGCCCGAGCTGGCGCGCGGCCGCGATGCGATGCCGCCCGTTCGGTGAAAGGAAACCCTCCTTCGCGGGGATCGCGATGACCGGATCGAGGAACGCGCCGGTGTCGCCGATCGCGGTCGCGAGCCGTTCTGCGTGCGTGCGCGAGAGGTCGCGCTGGAAGGCGGTGGCCTCGACGGCGCCAACAGGTAGCGAGGCGAACACCAGCGGAGTGCCGCCGTACGGATCGCGATACGCGCCGATCACCGCGCCGCGCGAAGACCGGATGTGCGCGACGAGCTCGCCGATCTCCGCGTCGTCAGCCGCGATCGCGGTCTGCGCCGGCTCCGGCCCGCGGGGCTCCGCGGGGCCGCGGCGCTTTCGGGTGGTCTTCCGCGTGGTCCTGGCGGTGGTCTTCTTGGCCGTCGTCTTCTTGGCGGGCATGGGGACCCACTTTAGTCGCGCCAGCGCTGGGGCGCTCTACGGCCGGCAACGTGGATATCGCCGAGCTGTCGCGTGAAGCGATGGACGTCCGCGCCGATGCGTTCCATGACCCGATCGATGTCGACCTCGACACCGCGTCGCTCGAAGTAGCGGGCGAGCGAGGTGATGTCGCGCGTCAGCAGATCGTGCGCCGCGGGATGCGTGACGATCTCGACCGTCTGCGAGAAGTCGATCAAGACCGCACGCTCGCGCCACCACAGCACGTTGAACGCGGAGAGGTCGCCGTGGACGCGGTCGATCGCGACGAGGATCGACAGCTCTGCGAGCAGCTCGTCCCAGACGCGCCGCGCGACCGGAGGCGCCAGGTCGACCTCCGAGAGACGCGGTGCCGCGCGCTCGCCGTCGCCGACGAAAGCCATGAGGTAGCCGTCGTCCAGCCGCTCGACCGGTGGTGGGACCGTCACGCCGGCCTCATGGAAGAGCACGAGACTGTCCCACTCCTGCCCGATCCAGCGCGCGTGAGCTGCCTGGTGGCCGAAGCGGGTGTTCTTCTTCATCGCGCGATCCTCACGGAACGTGCCCTCACCCCACACGCCGCGGTACAGGTAGTTGTTCTGGAACGCTCGGCGGTCGCGCGCCTTGAAGCGCTTTTCGGCGAGCAGCGTCGTACGGTCGCTCCCGGTACGGGCGACGAGATGGACCTCGCTCTCCTTGCCGGTCTTGATGACGCCCAGGCGCGTGTCCCGGTAGGCCCCGGTCACGAGCCAATCGCGGGGAAACAGGTCGCGTGATGGCATGCGTCCTCCGCGGAGGAGGCCACGAGCGACAACGCCGCACGCGAGGAGCTGCGGCGGCCTAGGCGGCGATCACCGCAGCAAGGAGGCCGGCGCAGCGGGCGCGTGCGGTGTAGACACTCATGTCCGGCCTCCCTTGGTTTCGTCGCCCCGACGGGCGCCGC
>DASYUC010000009.1:0-16558 GCA_036001645.1 Candidatus Limnocylindria bacterium | reverse complement strand
TTCCCGCCCGAGCGCCGCGCAGCATCCGGCGTACAAGCATCCGAACCGCGAGGCAGAGCACGGCTGGGAGGCGGGGCGACCGGTCGCGGACACGCTCGAGGACCTCGCGAGCTTCATGGACGAGAAGGAGCGCACGCGCTTTCCGCTGTTCCGCGAGCTCACGCTCGCGATCGCCGACTTCCCGCGTCACCTGTCGATCCACAACGGCGGCATGCTCATCACCGCGCAGCCATTGGTGGACACCGTGCCGATCGAGCGCGCGACCATGCCCGACCGCAACGTCGTGCAGCTCGATAAGCGCGACGTCGAGGACCTCGGTCTGGTGAAGATGGATCTCCTCGGTCTACGCACGCTGTCGCTCATCAAGGACGCAGTCGCAGACATCGAAGCGCGGCATGGCGAGCGCCTCGACCTCGGGACCATCGCGCTCGACGACGAGGCCGTCTACGACCTCATCTGCGAGGTCGACACCGTCGGTCTCTTCCAGGTGGAGAGCCGCGCGCAGGCGTCGGCGCTGCCGCGCGTGCGTCCGCGCTGCTTCGCGGACATCGTCGTCCAGGTCGCGATCATCCGGCCCGGACCGCTGCAGGGGAACATGGTGAACCCGTACATCAATCGCCGGCAGGGCCGCGAGCCGGTGACGTACGCGCATCCGCTGCTCGAGCCCGCGCTCAAAGAGACGCTCGGCGTGATCCTCTTCCAGGAGCAGATCCTGCGCGTCGCGATGGCCGTCGCGGGATTCTCGCCGAGCGCGGCGGACCAGCTGCGCCGTGCGATGAGCCGCGCGCGATCGTCGGCGGACATGGAGAAGCTGCGCGCGCCGTTCGTCGACGGCGCGAGCGCGAACGGCGTGCGCGTCGATGTGGCGAACGAGATCTTCCGGCAGATCGCCGCGTTCGCGGAGTTCGGGTTCTGCAAGAGCCACGCGGCCGCGTTCGCGCTCACCGCGTATCACACCGCGCACCTGAAGCTCTATTACCCGTCCGAGTTCTACGTCGCGCTGCTCAACAACCAGCCGATGGGGTTCTACTCGCCGGCCGTCATAGCGGGCGATGCGAAGCGACATGGTGTCGCGATCCTCGCGGTCGACGTCAATCTGTCGTTCGCGAAGGCTGTTGTCGAAGATGTCGCGGTGCGCAGTGTGCCCCCCGACCTCCCCGACCACTCCCGCGAGGACAGTCGGCCTCGCGACTTCTCGCGCACCATTGCCGCTCATCGCAAATGCCGCGCGCATGACGTCCGTCTCGGCTTCGAGAGTGTGAAAGGACTCGGTTCCGCCGAGGCGAAGGGCATCGTCGCCGAGCGCGATCGCGGGGGCTCGTTCCAGAGCTTCGATGAATTCGCGCGGCGCGTCGGACTCAAGGAGGAGGCGCTGCGCAACCTCGCGCTGCTCGGCGCGTTCGATGCGTTCGGTGAGGCGCGCCGCGAGCTGCTGTGGCGCGCGCGCGATGCGCATCGCACATCACCTGCGTTCACGCGTCCGGCGCTCACGTTGCCGACGTCCGGCGCGCCGGCGCTGCCCGCGCTCACCGAGCAGGAGCGCGTCGCGCTCGATTACCGCATCACCGGGATCCCCACCGGGCCACAGATCATGCGTTTCTACCGTGCGGATCTGGATCGTCGCGGCGTGCTCAGCGCGGCGGCGCTCGCGGGCCGCGGTCACGGCGACACGGTCCGCATCGCCGGCGCGATCGTGGTGAAGCAGCACCCCGAGACCGCGAAGGGTCACGTATTCCTATCCCTCGAGGACGAGACTGGTATGTCGAACGTGATCATCCGTCCGGCGACCTACCGACAGCACAAGCGCGTGCTCGATGCGAACGCCGCCGTCGTGGTCACCGGGACGCTCCAGACCCTCGACGGGGTCATTTCCGTGCTCGCTACCCGACTCGACGGTCTCGCCCTCTTCGTGAAGATCGCCGCCCGCGAGTGGCAGTGAGCGCGCGGGCCGCGCCCGCTCGCGGTATCGGTCGGCGGTCAAACCGGTAGCACCACCTTGTGACGGCCTTTAGTTGGACCGCAGACTGCCCGAAGGACGTAACAACAGGTAAGCAGGCAAGGACGGTTGCCTGCCCAAAGTGCGCCGCGTCGCTGGAGTGGGGAAAAACAGGTGGAAGACCTTAGCGGACGTCGTGCGGAGGATCTGCTCGACTCGATCTTCCGTGTAGCCACGGAGCTGGTCCGGGGTGAACGTGCCTCGCTCATGCTCCGCGAAGACGCGACCGACGACTTCGTCATCGCCCACGCGCTCGGGCTGGCCGAAGACGTCAAGCGCGAGGTGCGCGTGCGACCCGGCGAGGGCGTCGCCGGCCATGTCCTCGCGTCGAAGCGCTCGCTCCTGGTGCGTGGCGGCGATGCGCCCTTCGCGGTCCGCGGCGGCCAGTACCGCTCGGATTCGTTCGTCTCCGTCCCGATCATGATCGACAACGATGCGCGCGGCGTGCTTAACGTCACCGACCGCTTCGACGGGCGCCCGTTCGAAGAGACCGACCTCGTGACGCTCGAGATCATCGCGGGCCACATCGGCGCGTGCCTGGTCCAGCAGGAGCAGGGGGAGGCGCTCCAGCGGCTCGCGGAGACCGATCCGCTCACCTGGCTCTTCAACCGCCGTCACTTCGACAAGCGGCTCGAGGCCGAGACGAACCGCGCGCTGCGCGCGGAGCATCTCCTCGCGCTGCTCATGATCGATGTCGACAAGTTCAAGCTCATCAACGATCGCTTCGGTCATCGCGTCGGCGATCAGGTCCTCAAGGCGGTCGCCTCAGCGGTGAAGCAGGCCGTCCGCCTGTACGACATCCCGACGCGCTACGGCGGCGACGAGTTCGCGATCATCCTGCCCGAGTCGGACACCGACGTCGCGGCGCGGGTCGCGCGCCGCATCCTCGAGAAGGCGGAGACCGTTGCGCTGCCCGGAGAGCTGCGCGATGCCGGGATGCCGCTTCTTCTCTCGATCGGCATCGCGACGTTCCCGCGACCGGCCGGCGACGCGAACGCGCTCGTCGAGGCGGCGGACAGCGCGATGTACCGCGCGAAGCAGGCCGGTGGTGGCGGCATCCGCGTCTGGGAGCACGCCTTCGCGGACGGTCCGCGCGGCGCGATGCGACCGACGCGCGCGGCGCTCCCGCCCGCCCCGTACCTCTCGGATCCCGCGCGTCTCGCGACGCGCGAGCTGCAGGCGCTCATCCCGTTCGCGCTCGCGCAGGAGTTCAACGTCGCGGTCGTGGGTCACGAGGGCCAGGTCCTCACCATCGCGTTCCCATCGCCGAACCCCGCGGCGGTCGACACGATCTCGAAGGCGACGGGCTTCGCGGTCTATCCGGTCTTCAGCAACCCCGCGGATCTCGAAGCAACACGGCGGAGGCTCGACGCCGCGTAGGTCGCCCGGTTTTGCTCGTTCTGGTCAGTGTCCGGCCGCATCATTACAACCGAGCCATGACGCGCGGCATCGCTTTGGAGGTCGACCGGTTTCTCACACCGCTCGGGTTTGAGCGAAAGGAATCCGCCTGGAACCGAAGGCGAAACGGTTTGATCGATGTTGTAAGCCTTCAGGTCGACGGGGTTATCGAGAAACTGACGCTCGAGGCGGGTGTCCTGCACCCCGCCGCCTATACGAATTGCTGGGAGAAAACTGTTCCCGAATTCGTCGATACGCCCGAGTGCACCGTGCGAGCACGAGTCGGCCACCTAATCAACGGCCACGACCATTGGTGGGCGCTGGACCAGGCCGGTATTTCGGAGGAGGTAGTTGACAGCGTTGCACGTCATCTGCTGCCGTATCTGGACCGGCACCAGTCTGCCGAGGCACTCGAAGAGACGCTCACTGACTCTGGGCCTGTGAAACACCTGCGCCCTCCTGAGACGGTCTATCTGGCCATCCTGAAATGGGAGCGCGCCGACTTTTCTGGCGCGTGTGCGCTCCTGGCTGAGTTCCAGAAGAAAGCGATCGGTGATTGGAAGCCCAGCGCCGTAAACCTGATGCAGCGCTTGGGATGTCAACTGAACTCTCTGATCGTCAAAGACTGACCGATGCACCCGCACAAGACGTCTCGGTTGCGCGTAATGACTGATGTTCGCGACATCGAGCGGACCAAGCGTGGTTCGATCATTGGTCGAACATGGTTCGCCGCCGGCGCTGACGCGTTCCCTGCTGCCGGATGGTCTGATTTCGTTGTCGTCGTGCTGGGCTGGTGGATTGGGCAGTTGTTGGACCTCCGCAAGGGCCGCAATGACCATCTCGAATTCCGGTTCATGGACGGGCCCTTCTCCCTCCTCGTCGAACCCGCGGAAGGCGAGGAGGCCCTGGTCATCACCTTTCATACCGATCGGGAGCCAGCTAGATTTCTCGGCGACCGCCACCGCCCTCTCGCGAAGAAGTCGAAGACCGACTCCTCGATCTCATCAGAGGTGGCTGCTCGCGCGAGGAAGCCTCGAACTGGGCGCGGCAGTGGGTTGTAGCCGATGGTGCGGAGATCGAATCTCACATCTGGCAAGCTTTGATTCAGTTGCTCGCCGCTGACATGATTTCGACTGATCGGCCTTATCTCTACGGAAAGAGCGACTTCCAGAGGTGGCTGACCGAGTTGCGTCAGCAGGCAAAGTAGGTGGATTCCTTTTCTGTGATCGAGCAGTTTCTTGTGACTCCGAACACCACGCTCGTCGGTCTGGTGTCTGCAGAAGAGGCAGTCAACTGGTTTCGCGAGCACCGGATGTGCTCCTCGCGTTCGAGGGCTTCCGGACGGATGGTGTCTCACTCATGCCATTGCTCGAATACATCGCTGACTTCTCAGCCATTGAGGGTTCGCCGGCGGATCGAGTCGCGAAGACAGCAGAGGCTGCACTGGTCGTTTTGGAGAATTGGAAGGGCGTACCCCCCGAGTTCATCGAATTTGTCATCGAGGAGATGTCGACTACGTCGGACCAACGAGGTTGCCTTTGTAGGTCGGGCCTCTAGCTCGTCCCCGTCATCTTCGGTCGCGTGTCCTCGCGCTGCACACCGCCGTCCGCGCCGCGGAACAGATACCCCACACCCGGCACGGTCTGGATCACGTCACGGGGTTTGCCGTCCTGCGTGAGCTTGCGCCGTAGGCGACTCACATTGAGCTTCACGAGGTCGCCACCGACGTCGGCGTCGTAGCCCCACACGCCTTCGAGGATCTCCTCTTGCGTGAGGACGCGGCCGGGGTTCGCCATGAAGTGGCGCAGCAGCTTGAACTCGGTCGGTGAGAGATGCACCGGCACGTCCGCGGTGGTCACCTCGTGCGTCGCCTCGTCGAGGACGAGGTCGCCGGTGCGATACACGACCGGCGACGGACGCCCGCGTGTCCGAACCGAACGTCGGAGGATCGCCTTCACTCGTGCGACGAGCTCCTTCGGCCGGAACGGCTTGGTGATGTAGTCGTCGGCGCCGAGCTGGAGGCCGCGGAGGATGTCGCTCTCGTCCTGACGCGCCGACAGCAGCAGCACGGAGACGTGCTCGTCGACGTGGCGGATCCGCTCCAGTACGACAAAGCCGGTGAGCTTGGGCAGATTGATATCGAGCACGACAAGATCGGGATGCTCGCGGCCGACCGCCTCGACCGCGGATTCGCCGTCGTACGCGCGTACGACGTCGTAACCCTCGCGGCGCAATGCGTAGTCAAGCAGCTCCACCAGGTCGCGGTCGTCATCGACGACCAATAGCTTCACTACCCGCCTGCCTCCTCCGCGAGCTGTCGAGCTTTAGGAAGGGTGAAGTGTACCGAAGTGCCACGTCCGACTTCACTTTCGACACGGATGTCGCCGCCGTGGGCGATGACGATGGCGCGGCAGATCGTGAGCCCCAGCCCCAGGCCCCCGGCCTGGTCGCGGACCTCGCGCGAGCGGAAGAACCGCTGGAAGAGGCGCGGCTGCTCGTCAGCTGGGATGCCCGGCCCCTCGTCCACGACGCTCACCTGGACGAAGCCGTCGCGGAGGGCGGTGGCGACGGTCACGGTCGTCGCCTCCGGCGCGTAACGGCTGGCGTTCGCGATGAGGTTTGCGAGCACCTGCGCGGTCCGCCGTGGGTCCGCGAGGACGCGGTCGGAGTCCGGGCGCAGGCGCTTCTCGAGCTTCTGATGCTTCGCGTCGAGGAGCGTCTGGGTGAACGCCATCGCCTCCTGCAAGCAGTTCCGCACGCTCGCCGGCACCGCGCGGACCTGGAACGTCCCGGCCTCGATGCTCCCCGCATCGAGCAGGTTCTCGACGAGGTGCTCCAGGCGCAGGGCGCTCCGCCGCAGCGTCGACACCATGGTCGTGAGCTGTGCGGGGGGCATGAGGAGCGCGTCGTCCACGAGCAGGTCCAGCGTGGCCGAGAGTGCGGCGATGGGTGTGCGCAGCTCGTGCGCCACCTGGAGCAGGAAGTCCTCTTTGAGTCTCAGGAGCTCGGCCTGCGCCGTGACGTCCCGGACGGTGTGGAGCACGCCGCGCTCGCCGATCGCGGTGCTCACGATCTCGAGCACGCCCATCCGGTCCTCGCGCGGGAACCAGGTGCGGCGCACGTGATGCCCGTCGGCGTCCTGCACCGTGGTTGCTCCGGTCACGAGGAGCAGCTCCTCGAAGGGACGTCCTTTGAGCTTCTCCTCGCCGAGCACGCGGAACGCCGCGGGGTTCGCGCTCACGATGATGCCGTCGGGGCTGGTGAGGATGATGCCGTCGGTGAGCGCGACGAATGCGTCCTGGATCGCGAGCGCCTCGAAAGCGCGGTCCTGGTCGCGCCGACCCAGAGAACGCCGGCGCTCGCCGGCGCGATCGGTCATGACGACGGGATCCGTAGGCGCACGCGCGTGCCCTGTCCGGGGCTCGAGTCGAGCGAGAGCTGCGCGCCGATGAGACGCGCCGACTCGCGCATCTGCAACAGGCCGAGGCTACCGCGCTTCGCGTAGCTCTGCAGCACCGCGGCCACGTCGAACCCCTGGCCGTCGTCCTCGACCACCGCGACGACGGCGTTGCCGTCGTCGTACACGTCGAGCGCGACGTTCGCCGCGCGGCCGGTCTTGATCGCGTTGTTCGCGGCCTCACGGATCACGGTGAAGGCGCCGGCCTCGATCTCGGGCGCGAGGCGACGCTTCGACTCCATGCGTCGCGTTCCCACATGCGAGCCGTTCATGCCGTCGATCCGCTTCGCGAGCGCGCCGATCGCGGCCGGCAGCCCGCCGTCCTCGAGTGCGAGCGGACGCAGGGCGAAGAGGATGTCGCGGAGTCCCGCCTGCGAGTCGATGAGCCGAGCGCGCAGATCGACGAGATCCGCGAGAGCGCCGGGAACGTCGTTCGCCGCGCGTCGCGTCACGAGCTCGATGCTGATCGCCGCGTTCGCCATCGTCTGCGCCACGCCGTCGTGGAGCTCACGCGCGAGGCGGTGCCGCTCTTCCTCGACGACCTTGACGACGCGGAGGCGTTCCGCCGCGAGCTCCTCCGAGAGCTGCACGTACTCGAGCGCCACGCCGGCGGACCCCGCGAGGGCCTGGATGACCCGCTCGTCGTCCTCCTGGAAGATGCCCTCGCTGTCGTTCACCGCCTGCAGCACGCCGAGCCGGCGGCGGTCGCGCGCGTCGATCGGCGCGACGAGCATCGAGCGCGTGCGGAACCCGCTGCGGGCGTCGACGCTCGGGTCGAAACGCGCATCGTCATAGGGCGCGTCGATGCGGAGCAAACGCCCCGCGCGCGCGACCTCGGCGGCCAGGCTGCGCCCGTCGAGCGGGAGACGGATCTCCTTGAGGTCGCGCTCCATCAGCACCCGCGACCAGAGCTCGTTCTTCCCCTGATCGATGACGTACAGCGTCGCGCGCTCGCAGTCGAGCATCGACTTCGCCGTCTCGACGATCCGGCCCAGGACCCGGTCGATGTTGGCCTCAAGCGCGAGCTCCTGCTGGAGGTTGAGCAAGGCCTCGAGCTGCGCGGAGTCGTTCAGATTCGCCATCCGCGCTGATGCTACTGATGGAGCGGCGAAGGCCGCTCCAGAAAGCCGGAGCCGAAGGCGGAGGTCATGACGGCGTCTCGCGTTTGCCCTCAGCGATCGAGCGAACGGTCTCGAGCGTGTCGATCTCACTCACCGGCTTGTCCGGGCGGAGACGCACGATCCGCGGGAAGCGCATCGCGTAGCCGGAGTCGTGGCGCTCGCTCTGCTGGATCTGGTCGAACGCGACCTCGATGACGGTATCCGGGCGGACGATGCGCGCCCGGCCCAGATCTCTCACCGTCGTCTCGAGGAAATGCTCGGTCATCTCCGCGATCTCCTTGTCGGTGAGGCCCGAATACGCCTTGCCCACGACGCGCAGGCGGTCGCCGTCGCGCACGGAGAACGTGTAATCGGAGAGGACTCCGTGGCGCTTGCCATGCCCCCACTCGACCGCGGTGATCACCACGTCGAGCGTGCGCAGCGCGCGCTTCACCTTCAGCCACTCCATCCCGCGCCGGCCCGGCCGGTACGGCGACCGCGGGTCCTTCACCATCAGCCCCTCGTTCCCGCGCTCGCGCGCCGCCAGGAACTCGCGCTCGAGGGCCGCCACGAGTTCGTCGCCGGTCGACTCGACGGTCGTCTGGCGCGCCAGGCGCAGCGGCCCGGACAGCGGAAGCGTGCGCAGCGCGTCGTGCCGCTCCGTGAGCGGCAGGTCCAGGAGCGACCGCCCCTCGCGCTCGAGCAGGTCGAACACGACGAGCGAGGCGGGCAGCCGCTCGCGCACCTCCCCGGTCACGTCCTTTCGTCCGAGGCGTGTCTGAAAGGTGGTGAATGGCACGGCGCGGTCGCCCTCGAACGCGAGGACCTCGGCGTCCAGCACGAAGCTGCCGGGGACCGCCTGCAGCGCGTCGATCAGCTCGGGGTAGCGTCCGGTCACGCGGTCGAAGGTGCGCGAGTAGAGCTCGACGCGATCGCCGGCCTTGTGCACCTGCGCGCGCACACCGTCGTACTTGTCCTCCACGACGTATGGCGGCGGGAAGCGCTGCGCCACCTCGGCGAGGTCGAGCACGGGAGTCGCGAGCATCATCCCGATCGGGCGGAAGTGCGCGAGCGTCGGCTCGGCGAGGGTGCCGTGCTTCGCGCGGAGCGCGGCCTCGCCGATGTCGCCGGTGAGCATGTTCGCGCGTGCGACGGCTACGCGGTCGCGCTCGAAGGCATGCGCGATCGCGTCCACGAGGAGGCCTTCGCGCAGGCCGATGCGCGTCTCGCCGGAGACGATCTTCACGATGTAGCGCGCCTCGCCGGCGTCCGCGCGGCGCAGGAGTCCGCGCACGAGCTCGCGCTTGTTGTTCGTGCCGCGCACCGCGGCGATCCCGTCGAACGCCGCCTCGACGTCGGCGAGCGTGAGGGGCTCGCCCTCGTGCGGCGAGTCGGCGATGAGGTCGTGCCCGACGTCGCCGAGGTCGGCGTGGCGCTGGTAGCTCGCGCGCATGTCCTCCCCGCTCTTTCCGGATCGCTCGAGCAGCACGTCGGAGAGCGCGCTCCACCCCACCGACAGGACGCGCTCGTCCTTGCGCGGGAACGGCGCGCCCGCGAAGAGCCTCCCGGCGATGACCAGGTCCGCGTCGTCAAGACGCGCCAGGTACGCGCCGAGCAGGCGGTTCTTCTCGAGCTTTTTCGTCGTCGCCCGCACGGCGTCCGCGGTGCTGACCCAGTCAGCGAAGCGGTCGCTCATAATCCGGCCGGTCGCAAGGAGGTATGCATGGGGATCATCGAGCTCATCATCGTCGTGCTCCTGCTGCTCTGGCTCTTGGGCTACTTCGGCCGCGGTCGATTTGTCACGGGGTCCCTCGCCAGCGGCAACCTGGTACACACGTTGCTCGTCATTGTCATCATCCTCGTGATCCTGCGAGTGCTCCGCATCATCTGAGGTTCGCGGGTGCCCGGCTGCACCGCTCGTTAGAGTCGGGCGGTGCAGCGGGCCCCCAAGGAAGATCGCATCCGCCGTGTTCCGTACGGACACGAGGAGCTGGAGTTCATGCTCCAGCCCTGGTTCGACGTCGATGTCGTCGAGTCCGGGTCGGCCCCGACAGTCGCCGACCTGCCGACGGCCGCGCTTCAGGCGGTGCGGCGGCCGAGCGGATCGCCGCCTCTGGCGCAGCTCGCGCGGGAGGCCGTCGCCGCACGGGAGGGCGCCACCGCAGTCATCGCGGTGACCGATCTCACACGCGCCTGCCCCGACAACGTTCTCGTCCCTCCGCTGCTCGACGAGCTGAACGCCGGTGGGTTCTCCGACGCCCGGATCACTGTGCTCGTCGCCGTGGGGCTGCACCGCGCGACGACCGAGGCCGAGAAACGCGAGAAGCTCGGTGGCGTCGTCGATCGTGTGCGCGTCGTCGATTCGGACGGCCGCGATCCTTCGCAGTGGGCCGACCTCGGACCCATCCCGCCGTACGGCGTGCCCGGCTCCACGCAGAGGATCGTCAAGGACGCGGATCTGGTGATCGCGACCGGGATCGTCGAGCCGCATCAGTACGCCGGGTACTCCGGCGGCCGCAAGACGATCGCCATCGGGTGCTGCGGCGAGCCCGTCATCACCGCCACGCACGGCATGCGCTTCCTCGAGGACCCCGGCGTGCGCCTCGCGAAGATCGAGGGCAACCCGTTCCACGAGACCATCACCGAGATCGCACGCCGTGCCGGACTGCGCTTCTGTCTGAACGTCGTCACCGACGACCGCGAGCGTGTCGTCGCCGTGGCGGCGGGCGCGCCCGACGACGTGCTCCGCGAGCTCGTCGCGGTCGCGGCTCGCCTGTACACGCGGCCGATCGCCAAGCAGTACGACATCGCGATCGCGGGCGTGGGGAAGCCGAAGGACGCGAACCTCTATCAGGCCTCGCGTGCCGCCACGTACCTGCGCTTCGCTCCGACACCGGTCGTGCGCGAGGGCGGCGCGATCATCATCGCCGCGCAGCTCGACGAGGGCGCGGGCGACGGACCGGGGGAGCAGCGATTTCTCGCGGCGCTCGAGCGCGCTGAGTCTCCGGCCGCCGTCGTCGAGGCGGCGCGGCAGCACTTCGAGGGAGGCGAGCAGCGCGCGGTCATGCTCGCGCTGACGCTGCAGCACTGCCTCGTGATCGTCGCCGCATCAGAGGCGCCGGAGGTGGTGCGACTCGCGAAGCTGCGCGCGGCCGTCGATGTCGAAGAGGCGCTCGACATCGCGTACGAGCACATCGGCCGCCCGACGCACGCGAGCGTGCTGCTCGTCCCGCACGCGCTCCACACGCTCCCGGTCGTGCAGCCGCCCGTCGTCGCATGAGCGCCCTCACATCGACAGCCGAGCGACGTCGCCGGCCGCTCACACCCGAACAGCTCGCCCGGCTGCGCGACGCGCTGGATCCGCGGGCGACCGAGGTGAGCGCGCGGCCACTGGTGGGTGGCATCGACACCGCGACCTACGCGCTGCGTCTCGCGCACGGCGGCGGCGAGCGCGAGGTCGTCGTGCGCGTGTATCAGGACTGGGAGGCCGATCCCTTTGAAGCGGCGCGGTCCGAATTCGCGACGCTCACCGCGGTCTCCGCGGTGATCGATTCGGCGCCGCGTCCGATCCTGGCCGACCCTCCCGGTGACCTCATTGGGACGCCGCTGATCGTCATGTCGTTCCTGCCCGGGGCACCGCTGCCGCCCACCGGCGATGACGCCTGGGCGACGCAGCTCGCGACCACGCTCGCCGCGGTACACGCGACGCCGCTGGAGCGCCTGCCGGGCGACTTCCCGCGCGAGGGCGCCCCGGCGGAACGGCTCCAACGTTTCCTCGATCGCGGCGCCGACGTCCGCGATCCGCTCTGGGATGCCGTTGCGTCGAGGCTCACGCCCATCGCGGCGCGCGTGCGACCGAATCCGCCGACGCTCATCCACGGCGATTTCTGGTTCGGCAACACGCTCTGGGAGCGCGGCCGGCTCACGGGCATCGTCGATTGGGACGGCGCGCGCATCGCCGATCCCGCCCGCGACGTTGCCATTGCGCGCAACGATCTCGCCTTGCTTTCAGGCGCGCGTGGCCCCCAGGTCTTTCTCGACGAGTACCAGCGCACCCGCGGACCTCTTGATGAGCTCGCGTTCTGGGATCTCTTCAGCTGCCTTGCGCCGATCCGGTGGCTTCCACACTGGGTCGAGGGCTACACCGAGCTCGGTCTCACGCTGCCGCTTGCGGACGCGCATGCGCGACTCGAGACGTGGGTCGAGAACGCGCTGGGCCGGCTCGAGCGGTGACCCCTCAAGCTCTCCTTGAGGCTCGATCGGCCTTGTCCAACATTGTCCTGATAAAGACTGACTTCGCCGCGGCATAGTCGCGTCCGATCTCGAACCTGGTCGCCAGGTCGCGCTTGAGCGTCTCGTAGGCACGAGCATCCTCCGGATGGGCGCGGAGGTAGTCACGAAAAAGCAGTTGTCTTCGCCAGAGTTCGCTCGTGGTCTCGACCATGTGGATGTGGTGAGTGCGCGGGTGCGGCCGAACTCTCCGGAAGTACCGCCGCTCTGGCAGTTCCGCCTCCCACTCGGGCACGTACTCGTATCCAAGCTCTTTCAACGGGTTGATGCAGTTCGTTGCGTCGGCCAGCGAGCGAAGACCGACCAGGATGTCGACGATCGGTTTCGCGGCAAGGCCGGGGACCGCTGTGCTGCCCACGTGCTCGATCGCGACAACGTAGCGTCCGATCCGCGCGAGGATCCGGTGCTTCTCGTCCTCGTATTGGCGAGGCCACGTGGCGTCGTAGTCGATGATCTCGATGGGCACGAGAACAAGCCTATTCGTCGTCGCGCTGCTTGCGTCGCCTGTGTTGGCACGTGACTCGCTAGAGTCGCGGCGTGGGCTGTTGCCTGATGGGCTGTCTTCGACTCCTGTTCTTCCAGCTGTGGAAGGTGCTGCTCGCGGCGCTGATCGCGCTCGTGTTCGCGCGTATCGATTCGCACGTCGAGAGGCGCTACCCCGACAGCACAGCGGGCAAGGCCTGGCGCTCGTACCGCGGTCGGGGTAAGAAGAAACCACCGCCGTGAGCGACCGCTGAAGGAGGGCTACGCGCGCAACCCCGCCGGGCTGCGCCTCTATTACCGCATTCTCGGCGAGGGTGGCCCGGCGCTCGTGACGGCCGGAGCGTGCTTCTTGGAGGACGACCTCGCGCCGCTCGCGAAGGGTCGCCGCGTCATCTTCTTCGACCGCAGCGGTCGTGGCCGCTCCGACCCGATCCCCGCCGACATGCACGTGACGTTCGGTAGCGAGTTCGAGGACATCGACGCGATCCGCACGCATCTCGGTCTCGAGCGCTTCGCGCTCATGGGCTGGTCGTACATGGGGCTCGTCGCGGGTCTGTACGCGGCCGAGCATCCCGACGCGGTCGAGCGACTGTTGCTCAGCGGCGCCATCGCGCCACGCAACCTCGCCGCGACCGAGCTGCCGCCCGAGCTCGAACGCGAGCGGGACGAGGCGCTTCGCCGCCTGCGCGAGCGCGTCGATGCTGACGCGGTACAGCGGCTCGAGGACGCGCATGCGGCGGGCAAATGGCCCGACGAGGCCGCGTACTGCCGCGAACACCGCAGGCTGTCGGGGCCGCGGCAGTTCGGCCGGCCGGAGGCCATGCTCAGGACGAAGGCCGATCCCTGCGACCTGCCGAACGAGTGGCCGGCCAACAGGGCGAATCTCATGCAGCGCATCTTCGCGTCGTTCGGCGAGGCCTGGGACTACCGAGATCGCGTCAGGAACGTGCGCGCGCCGACGCTGGCCGTTCACGGTCTCGAAGACCTGGTGCTCCCCAACGCGGCGCGTCTCTGGGGCACGCTCGTCAAGGACGCGCGTGTGCTCTGGCTCGAGGGTGTCGGTCACTTCCCGTGGCTCGAGGATCCGGACGCGTTCTTCCCGGCGGTGGATGGGTTCCTCCGTGGCGAGTGGCCCGCGGACGCCGAACGCGTGACGCACGCGTTGTAGTTAGCCTTCGGTCCCGTGCCGGTCGCGATCTTCGATATGGACGGCGTCCTGTACCGCGGCGGCATCGTCATGCCGTACGCGAACGAAGCGCTGGAACGATTGCGCCGCGCCGGCTGGCAGGTCTTCTTCGCCACGAACAATTCGACCGCGACGCGCGGGGAGTACGTCAAGCGTCTGAGCAAGCTCGGTCTCGGCGGCGACAGCGAGCACATCGTCACGAGCGCGTACGCCACCGCGCACTACCTCGAGCGTCTCGACCCAAAGCCGAAGGACGTCTTCGTCGTCGGCGCGAACGGCCTGCGCGAGGAGATCCGCGCGACGGGCATCCCGGTCCGCGATCCGTCAACCCTTCCCGGCATCGAACCGCCCGACGCGGCGGCGGCCGACGGGGTGGACCCCGGCGCGATGCGGCGGTACCTCACGAGCGTGACGCTGCCGCCGCCGGCCGACACGGTCGTCGTCGGCCTCGACCTTCACGTGACCTACGCGAAGATCGCCGAGGCGCAGCGCTGCGTGCTCGCCGGCGCACGACTCATCTGCTCCAACCGCGACCGCGCCTATCCCGTGGAGGGACGGCTTCTGCCCGGTGCGGGGACGATCGTCGCGGCGATCGAGGTCGCCTCGGACAGCACCGCGGTGTGCATCGGGAAGCCCGAGCCATTCCTCTTCCAGGAGGTGCTGCGCAGGGCGGGGGAGCGTGACGCCGTCGTCATCGGTGACTCGACCGACTACGACATGGTGGCCGCGCATCGTGTGGGCGCGCGTGGTGTGCTCATCCTCACCGGTCTGACCGATGAGGGCGCGGCCGAGCGCGCGCGTGGGGAGGCGGTGCCGGACCGGGTGATCAGATCGCTGCAGGAGCTCTTTGCGCTACCGGAGTTCGCCCACGTCTAACGAGCGGTCATTCCCAGCTGATGCCGCGGCCGTGAAAGAACTCCTTCAGATCTCTGGCCTGCGATTCGCGGCCGAAGCGATCCATGCCCAGCGGCGTGGCCGCGAGCGCGTCGACCGTCGTCGCGATCAGTGACAGCGCGAGCAGCGCTGCGAACAGGATCGCGGCGAGCGAGCGAATTGGAGCGCGAGCGGCGGTCATCACTCTTCCCAGGTGACGCCGACGGGCTGGAAGATGTTCTCCCAGGTCACTCCGCTCGGATCGGTCGGGACAGGTCCCTCATCCGTCCATGCGGTCTCGCGCCCGTGCCTCGCGTCCTTGGCGAATGCGGTGCTCGTGCTCGCGACGAGCGAGAGCGCGAGCATCGTGGCGAAGGCGAGTCGCTTGAGCGTCTTGTTCATCTCATCCCCCTTTATAAAGACACGCGAACGGCCTCGACGGCCTGCTGGTAGACCTGCTCGTGCGGGCTCTCGGCGCCGCGGGCGCTCTTGCGCCGCTCGCCGACCACGGTCTTGATGAAGGCCTCGACCACCACCGGGTTGAACTGGGTGCCGCTGTGGGCCCGCAGCTCGCGCAGCGCGGCCTTGGCGGAGAGCGCCGGGCGGTAGGGACGCGACGCCGTCATCGCCTGGTAGGCGTCGGCGACGGCGATGATCTGCGCCGCGAGCGGGATCTTGTCGGCGCGCAGGCCCTGCGGGTACCCGGTGCCGTCGAAGCGCTCGTGGTGGCTGAGCACGATCGGCCGGATGCGCTCGAGCATCGGCACATTCGAGAGCAGGTTGGCGCCGATGACCGGGTGGGCCTTCACCTCAGCCCACTCGCGGGCGTCCAGCGCGCTGGGCTTGCGCAGGAGGTGCTCGGGCACCCCGATGGTGCCGATGTCGTGGAAGAGGGCACCGAGCTTGATCGCCGCCAGCTCGTCGTCGCTGCAGCCCAGGTGGGTGGCGACCTGCACCGCGTAGAACATGGTCTGCGCCGCGCCTTTGGCGGTGCGCGACTCCTTGGCTTCCAGGGCCCCGATGAGCGCGCCGATGACCGAGAGGTGCGATTCCTCGAGCCGGTCGTTGGTGCGCCGCAGCATGTCGTTGACCGACTGCAGCTCCTCGTTGCGCGCGCGGACCTCGCTGCTCTTGGCCATGTACAGCTTGAAGCTGTACCAGGCGACCCCCAGCGGCAGGGTGAACACGACGACCCCGAAGACCCCCAGAGCCTGCGAGGCCAGGGCCAGCGCGGCGCCCTGCGCCGCCGTGGCCAGGAAGTTGATCGGCATCCAGCTGTAGTTGGTGCGCCAGACCTGTACGAAGCTCTGCCGCTCGCTGATCGAGATGACCAGCGCGGTCGTGGCGGTGTTCACCAGGAAGTACGCCGCGGCCGAGACCGCGACGGCGACCAGCGTGAGCAGGATCTCCCCGGGCGGCACCTGGCCACCCACCAGGCGGTACACGCTGCCACCGACGAAGGCGCTCGTCGCCAGGGACCCGGCGTTGAAGGCCGCCTTGAGCGCCGGCTTGCGCCGCGGGGTGACCGCGTTCACGCCGGCCTGGAACAGGCTGACGATGACCGCCATCTCGGTGCCGTACAGCACGTAGCTGGCGATGACCGCGGCGAAGCTGATCGAGATCGCGCTGGAGCGGAACAGGAAGACCGGCATGCGCTGGGCGGCGGCCGCCAGAGCGATGAGGATCGCCAGCATGAAGGGGTCGACGCGCTCCAGGCTGAGGGTGCGCAGCGACTGCACCAGCGCCGCGGCACCGAGTGTGGCGACGAAGAGGAC
>DASYUC010000008.1:0-6825 GCA_036001645.1 Candidatus Limnocylindria bacterium | reverse complement strand
GAGCCCCATGATCACGAGGATCGCGGCCATCGCCGCGCCGTACGCGAACTCGAGGTTGCCGTAGTAGTTCGCGAGCGCGGTATGGAACGCCCACAGGCTCCACGTCTCGGTCGCGAACAGTCCCGGTCCGCCGTTCGTCGTTAGCAGGATGTACTCGTACGACGCGAACAGGCTCATCGTCTGGTAGACGAGGACGAAGAGGATGGGCCACTTGATGAGCGGGAGCGTGATGCGACGGATGACTTGCAGCGCAGACGCGCCGTCGACCTGCGCCGCGCGGAAGAGATCCTCCGGGATCGCCTTGATCGCGCTGGTCAGGATGAGCATGCCGAACGAGGCGCCGACGAACCCGTTGATGAAGATCACGATGAGCCACGGATCCGACTGCAGCCAGAAGCGCGGCTCGCCGCCGAACGGCGCGACGACGTAGTTCAGCATGCCGAACGGCGGCGACGCGGCGGCCCACGTCCACATGAGCGCGTAGACGACCGACGGCGAGATGCGCGGGAGCAGCCACAGCGCGCGGAAGACGCCGCCCGCCTTCGGCTCCATGTGCACCGAGAGCAGCGCGACGCCGAGGCCGACGATGACGTTGAACGCGAGCACGACCGCGACGTAAATGAGCGTGTTGCCGAGGATGGTCATCCAGAACTGGCTGCGGAAGATGCGCGCGTAGTTGTCGGGTCCGATCCACTGCCAGTGCGAGAGGCCTGTCGAGGTGGCGAGGTCGGTGAAGCTCATTGCGAACGTGATGATCACCGGCGCGATGAAGAAGACGAGCACAAGCACCATCGCCGGGCCCATGAACAGCAGCGCGGTGGCGCTCCACCGCCACCTCGCTGCTGTCTCTCGGCCACGCGGGAGCGTGATCTCTTCGATGCGAGCCACTTCGGCTATTTGACGATGAGCTCGTCCCCCAACTGACCCTGCAGCTCCTTCACCGCGCTGTCGACGGCCGCCGCCGGCGTGAACTGTCCCTGCTCGACCGCGCCGAGGAATCGGTACAGCACATCGTCGTAGACGCCGAACTTCGCGTGGTTCGGGATGAACTTCGTGAAGTCGAGCATGTACCCGGCGGCGAGCAGGAACTTGTCCTGCTTGTACTTCGGGTCGTCCGCCTGCGTCGTGAGCACGGCGAGATGCGCGCTCTCCACCGAGTGCCGCGAATTCAGCTCGGGCGTCGTCGCGTTCGCGATGAGCCGGAACGCGATGTCCGGATCCTTGGCGTTCGCCGTCACGGCATACGCGAGCGGGTGCGAGACGGTCACGGGCTTGCCGCCCCTCTGCGCGGCCGGGATGAGCATGAAGCCGACGTTCTCCCAGAGCGACTGCTCCGGGACCTTGAAGGTCGTCTGCCAGTCCTTCCACTTCCACGTACCGGCGTTGTAGAAGAGGATCTTCCCCGAGGTGACGGTCTCGTCGAACTGCTTGCCGTCCATGCCGTAGATCGCCTGCGTCGTGATCTTGTCGTTGCGGACGGCGTCCGCGTGGACCTGGAAGTGCTTCTGGAGCGCGTCCTTCACGATGACGAGCTTGCCGGTGGCGGCGTCCTGCATCTCGCCACCGTTCTGGTAATAGAACATGTAGATGTCGGCGCCCTTGCTCGTGCGGGTGTACCAGCCCATGCCCGGGCCGACGATGCCCTTGGCGATGGCCTCCTTCGCCGTCGCAACGAAGTCGGGCCACGCCCACTCACCCTTCTTCACCGCATCGGGCAGGCCGTCGATCTTCTCCTTCGACCAGCCGAGCTTCGCGAGCAGGTCCTTGCGGTAATACATCGGACGGGCCTCGGTGTCCTGGGGGACGCCGTATGTCTTCCCCTTCAGCTTCATCGAGTTCCACAGGTTGGGGATGACGTCCTTGATGCCGCCCTCGCTCTGGTATTTCTTGATGAGGTCGTCGAGCGGGATGACGTAGCCCGGACCGACCCACGGCGCGAGGTTCTCGTGTCCGGCCAGGATGATGTCGGGCGACGACTTCGCCTCCGCGGCGAGCGTGAACTTCTGGAGGTAGTCACCCCACTGCCCGCCACTCTCGAAGGTCGCGTCGAGCTCGACCGTCGGCTTGCCGCCGAGCTTCTTGTTCAGCGGCTCGACGGCCGAGAGCAGGTTGTCGCGCCGGTAGTAGGACGGCGCGTCCGGGCCGATCGTCCATGCCGCCATCTTCACCGTGCCAGCGGTCGCCGCCGGCGCTTGGGTTGCCGTGCCAACGGGCGCCGTACTGCAGGCCACACCCGCCACCAAGGCGCCCGTCCCCATCAGGAACCGCCGGCGCGACAAAATGTAACGATCCACGCGCTCTCCCGATGTTCGCTTGCTCATGTGAACGCCTCCCCTGCAAACTGCGGCGCGAGTGTACGCCCGCCGTCTTCGAAAAGAAGCCCGTGTCGTGAGCGGAGTGTGAAGTCCGCATGAGGATCGCGCGGCCCCGCACGGTCGGGCACCGCGGCGCAAGCGCGCTCGCGCCCGAGAACACGCTGCGCGCGATAGAGCTCGCGATCGCCCACGGGCTCGACATGGTGGAAGTGGATGTGTATCTGAGCCGCGACGGAGAGGTCGTCGTCATCCACGACGCGGACCTGATGCGATCGGCCGGCAGGCATGAGACCGTGGCGAGCCTGACCGCGGACGAGCTCGCCCGGGTCGAGCTCGGCGATGGCCAGGGTGTGCCGCGTCTGACCGAAGTGTTCGCGCTCGCACGCGGGCGTCTTGGCGTTTACGTGGAGCTCAAGGGAGCGCGCACCGGCTCCGCGCTCGGGCAGCTCGTGCGCGCCGGCGCGGCCGACGGAGTGGAGCTCATCTCCGGATCGTTCGATACGCCGCTCGTCGACGAGCTGCGCAAGACGGCTGCGGACGTACCGCGCAGCGTGCTGTTCCGCCGGACGTCTACCGCAGCGATGATCGAGACCTGCCGCGCGGTCGGCGCGTCATATGCGCATCCCTGCTTCCGCCCGCTCGATCCGGCGCTCGTCGCGGCGCTCCACGACGCCGGGCTGCTCGTGATGGCGCCGCACACGAACGATCCTGTCGAGGCGCGGGCGTTCTCTGATGCCGGTATCGACGTGCTCGCTACCGACGATCCCGCCGTGCTCGCGCATGTCCGCGCCTAGGGCGGTGGCTGCCATCCGGTGACGCCGGTCTCCTGCAAACGACCTCGCCACTCGCGCTCCCAGCGTTCCTCGATGCGCCGCCGCCATGACTCAGCCGCCGCGCCGAGCTCGACGGTGAGCTCCGGATGACGATCGCGAAGGTTGTGGCGCTCGTCCGGATCTTCGGCGAGGTCCGCGAGGAAGATCGCGTCCTCGGGCGGCGTGCCCTCGACGAGCTGCCCCTGGAGCACGAGCTTCCACCGGCCGCGGCGTATCGCCGTTTGGCGACCCATCTCCCAATAGAGGTCGTCGTGCGGTGACGGTGCGTCGTCCGCCAGCATCGCGAGCACGTCGAGACCGTCGAGCTCGTAACGCGTCGGGTCCCCGTCAGCGGCGTGCAGGAATGTCGGAAAGAGATCGATCGCCGCACCGTGCTCGCCAACACGCCTCCCCGCCGGGATGCGCGCGGGCCAGCTGGCGATCGCGGGAGAGCGGATGCCGCCTTCGAAGAGGCTGAACTTGTGTCCCTTCAGCGTGCAGCGCGATCCGTAGTACGCATCGGTGCGACCGTTCAGCCAGTTGCGGGTCTCGCGCGACGGACCGTTGTCACTTTGGAAGAAGACGAACGTGTCGTCGCGAGCGCCGGTGCGCGACAGCTCATCGAGGATCTCACCGATCCCGTCGTCCATCGCGGCGAGCATCGCGGCCATGATCCGGCGCTCGGGCGGCAGGTCCGGAAACCGATCCAGGTAGCGCGCGGGTGCGTGCAGCGGGTAATGGGGCGCGTTGAACGGGACGTAGAGGAAGAACGGCTCGCCCTGCCGCGACGCGCGACGGATGTAGTCGACAGCGCGCTCGGTGATGAGCTCCGTGAAGTAGCGGCCGTTCGCCCACACCTCGCGCCCGTTCTCCCAAAGGTCGTGGATCGGATCGGTCCCCACCTCCATGTCGAAGTAGAAGATGTGCGAGTAGTAGTCCACGCATCCGGCCATGAAGCCGAATGACTCCTCGAAACCGTGATCGTTCGGGCGGGAGCCCTCCGTCAGCCCGAGATGCCACTTGCCGAACATCGCGGCGCGATAGCCGATCGAGCGCAGCGCTGTCGCGATGGTCGGTACCTCGCGCGGCAGACCCGTGGCGGTGCGATGGCCGCGCAGGATCGAGCGGACGCCGGCGTTTCCCGGATACCGACCGGTCAGCAGGCTCGCGCGCGAGGGCGAGCACACCGGTGAGTTCGAATACCAGCTGAGGAGCAGCGCGCCCGACGCGGCCAGCTCGTCGAGTCGCGGGGTGGCGAGATCGGTCGCGCCCATGCAGCCCAGATCGCAGTAGGCCTGGTCGTCGCTGAGGAACACGACGAAGCTGGGCCGGCGCATCGGCTCCACTGTGCCTTAGGGCCAAGCCTTGCGCCTCCGAGCTTCAGGAGGGCGGCGCTGGCCCGCGCGGTGCAGCTGGCCGAGGCGGCTGGGTCGGTGGAACAAGTGGGCCACGTCCCTTGTTCCACCGACAGCGACACCGGGAGGACACGATGCAGATCAAGGAGCTCGGTCACCTCGTCTTGTACGTGAAGGATCTGGCGCGCTCGCGCCGCTTCTACGGCGAGCTGCTCGGCTGGAAAGAGATCACGCCCGAGGGCGGTATGCAGTTCCCCGCGGCGGCGTTCACCTCGGGTCGCACGCATCACGAGCTGCTGCTCATCGAGGTCGGCCCGAGTGCAGCGCCGCTGCCAAAAGGACGGCGTCTCGGTCTCTACCACTTCGGATTGAAGGTCGGCGAGACCGATGACGAGCTTCGCGAGGCGCGCGACGCGCTCCAGGCCGCCGGCGCGAAGATCGTGGGAGCGTCCGACCACGGCGTGACGCACAGCCTCTACATCGAAGACCCGGACGGCAACGAGATCGAGCTGTACATCGACGTCCAGCCGGCTCGGTGGAAGGACGATCCGTCGGCGGTGTTCGCCGAGATCAAGCCGCTGCGGCTGTAGCCCTCTTCAGATATCTCTCTAGCACTGGGACATAAGGAGGAGATCCCGTGAACAACACCGATCTTGCGCTGCTGGTCCTGCGGATCGCGGTCGGCATCGTGATCGCCATGCACGGTTTCATGAAGCTCGGCTGGGTCGGCAAGGGTGGTTCCCCCGCTGGTGTGGCCGGATGGTTCGACGGTCAGCTCGGCTTCAAGCCCGGCATCTTCTGGGCGTGGGTCACCATCTTTGCCGAGGGCCTCGGCGGCGTCCTTGTGGCGCTCGGCCTCGGCGGCCCGTTCCCGGCGGCAGCGGTCGCCGCGGATCTTGTCGTTGTGACGATCGTGGCGCACGTGCCGAAGGGCTTCTGGTCGACCAACGGCGGTTGGGAGTTCCCCGTGCCGCTCGCCGCGGGCGCGTTCGCGATCGCGCTCATCGGCAACGGTGCGTACTCGCTCGACGCCGCCGTTGGCCTGACGTATCCGGACACGCTCGTCGGTCTCTGGTGGATCGCGATGGCGGTCGGTGTCGCGGTGGTCCTCATCAGCCACGCGATGTTCGCGCCAAAGACGGCAGCCAAGGCGGCATAGGCAGGGAACCCTACGCACGTGGGTCTTCCGCTATGGTGAGCGCGAACCTTGAATCTGTGAGGTCGTGATACTGGAGCCGTCGCGAGTCCTGGTCGTCGAAGACGATGATGACCTTCGGAGCCTGATCGGCGCCGCACTCAACGACGCCGGCTATGAGGCGGTCGAGGCCGCTGACGGCGCCGCGGCGCTCGCCGCGTGCCAGGAGCGCGATCCCGACGTGATCCTGCTCGATCTCTCCATGCCGCGTCTCGGCGGTCAGGCGTTCGCGGACGCGTATCGGCGCGGACAGGGTCGCGCCAAGATCATCGTGATGAGCGGCGTGGCGACCGGCGGTGAGACCTCGGGTCGGATGCACGCCGCGGTGTTCCTCTCAAAGCCGTTCGATGTGGAGATGCTTCTGGGCGCCGTCAGGCGGGTGCTGCCCCCGGCGACCGTGTAAGCGACTCACTCGCACCGAAGGAGATTGCGCACCTCCGAGGAGCGATGGTCGAGGTTCCTCGATCGTGGCGACAGCTCTCGCACATTTCTCATAGAGATCGCGTCGCCGTAACTAGGTCCGCTCGATCGGTGCGAATCGGATGCGGGCTCGCAACGCTGCCACGCACACTGCGATTCCCGACGCGAGCGGCACCAGGACAAGAACCGCACGGACGAACGGATCGAACTCGAGCTGGGCCATGACCAATCCTGCGCCGATCATTGATACGCCCGGTCCGAGGAAGAGCAGCCGCGCACCGACAGGCGAGCCGACGCGCCGGCTAACAAGACTCCCGAACATGAGGATGAGGCCGAGCGCCATCAGGGCTGGGCCGACGAACACGAACCCAAACGCGACCAGAGACATGCTGTTCATCCGTGAGACCTGAGCGGGAGACGGGTTTCGAACCCGCGAACCTCAACTTTGGGAAAGTTGCGCTCTACCTACTGAGCTACTCCCGCATGACTGAGATTCTACGCGGAGTCTTCTTGAAGCTTCGCCCAGCCGAACTGCTCCGCGGTCCGACGGCGATGGCAATTCGCACACCGAACATCACACCGCGCGATCTCACGCTGGAGAGCGGCCCAAGTTACATGACTCATCAGCCTCGAGATCGAAGCTCGCTTCATCGATGGATCGCGATGATCGAATTCGAGGACGATCGGATCGCGTTCGCCGCAATCGACGCAGGGATGAGCCGTGAGGT
>DASYUC010000007.1:0-13620 GCA_036001645.1 Candidatus Limnocylindria bacterium | reverse complement strand
AAGAAAGCGGCGATGCCCACCCGGGGTGGTGAAGACCTCGACCTTCCCGTTGTCAGCCCAGCGGCGCAGCGTGTCCGGGTCGACGCCGAGGATCCGGCTGGCCTCGCCGAGCGTGAGCCAGTCGCCCCGTTTACCGGACGTCGTCTGAGTCGGAATACCGTAAATCTAGGCGAAACTGGCCGGGCGTACACGAAGTAGCGGGTCAGTTTCACGATGGGCCAAGAAATGGCCATCCCCAGGCTGGGGACCGCTTGCGCGGTCCCACCCCTGGGGTGGCTCGCGGATCGTACCGCTTTCGTTCGCGATCTGTCCGAGCCCCCGAATGAAACTCAAACCGACCAACTACCCGTACCGGAGGCGTTCCGCGCTACGGGTCCAGTGGGATCGTGCTGCCTTTCTTCGCTATCGCGGACCGGCGGCAGCAGCGACGATCCGAGGATCCATGACGTTCGTGTCGATAGGTGAGCGCTAAGGCATGAAGGAAGAACGCGCGTGATGATCCTCGTCACGGCTGCCGCGCTCGTGTGGCTGTTGCTGTCGGGGAGGCTCATCGGCTCGTGAACCGCCCACGACCGCACCACCACTGCTAATGGCGATTCACCCGAGCTCTGTGCCGCAGCGCGGGCAGTACCGCTGCGCCACGCGAAGCCACTTCCCGCAGTGTGGACAGTGAGCGCCGATGAACGCCCGGATGAAGATCGCGACGCAGATCAGAAGGGCCACCACGGAAACGCCGATGACCGGGTCCAACGCGCGCAGCCTAGCGCCGGCCTCGCCTCACTTGCTGGTCGCGGAACACTACCGCGCGAATTAGCGTCGGGCGGTCACCGAGAGGCGCGTCTCCGGCGTTTCAAGGCTCACGACGTACTCGCCGGCCGGGAACTCCGCTCCGATGTACTCGACGAACACTCCGTACGCGTCGACGTTGTCGGACAGCTCTCGCTTGATCGGCCCGATGGCCCTCAGCGTTGCGGACGTGTTCGGGCTGAGCCCGTACGCGATCACGGTCATACCCGGGCCGTACGGCGTACCCGAGACCGCGACCATTCCCGGAAGCGTCAGCTCGAGCGCGGCCACGCGGTCGGGGAAACGGTCCATGAAATCGTCGTAGTTCGCGCCCGGGGCCGACTTCGCGAACGCCTCCGCGAAGCTGTCGCCGTCCCGGACGTTCTTCAGGATGCGAAGCACACCCACGAGCTTGATGTCGTCGATCAGGAACTGCGTCGCCTGCGCGGCGGCGTAGTACTGATAGAGGCCCTCGACACCCCTGCGGGCGTTCCAATCACGCTGGCTGATGAGCGAACGAAGCGACGGCAGCTTGTCGACGTGGGCCATGGACGCCGACACGAGGCGGGCTTCGGTGCGAAGTCGACCCGTCTGGCTCGACTCCTCGAGGAAAGCCCAGCCTTCATTGAGCCACGTCGGGATCTCGGCGATGTTCGCGTAGCCCACGACCTGACGCACGAACCGGTGAACCAGCTCGTGTTGCAGCGCTCCCTCCGTCTGCATCAGGGGATCCGCCGACTGGTCGATCGCGATGGCGTCCGCGGTATCGAAGTAGACGGCTTCGCCTTCGAACCCGGTCGGACCCGACGTGAAGCCGCCCCCGAGCTCGCCGACGCCGATGGCGAACCGTTGAGCAGACCCGAAGTAGTAGACGCGAAAGCGGCGATCTGATGGGATCTGCAGATCGCGCGAGACGCGCTCGGCGGAACGGTCGACCGCGGCGGCCGCGACCTTAGCGCCGCCATACGCGATGACGTCCACGTAGACATCGGCGAGGCGGCCGCACGCGACCTCGAAACGGACGCCCTGCAGCTGAGCTTCTCTCGGGCAGGTCACCGTGACCGTGATCTTGGCCGACGCCGAGCCGAATCGCGCGCTCAGGGTGCCAGAGCCGGTCAGCGCACCGGCACGGAATTCTCCGCGTTCGTTGATCGTTCCCAGCCAGCTCGGGACGACGCCCCAGCTCACTGCATCACGGAACGGCAGGCCGCCCGAAGCGTAAGCGTGTATCGCTCGCACGGCGCCGGGCTCGAGCGCGACCCCCTGCTCTTCGATGGTGACCGACGCCGGGCGGGTCAGCTGGTACGTGGCAGCTCCGCCACCAGCGAACACGGCGATCGCGATCACCAAGCCGACGACCTTCTGGATCACCCGGTGACGCTAAGCGCCCTTCTAGGCACTGGCCATGACCCGCTCGACCTATTGCGCGGGGTTGTTACTCGGCTGATCCAGCCACGGCTTCGTCACCGGTCGTGGCCCGCGCGACCTCGTCCGCGGCCGGTTCGCGCACCGCGTACTCGCGGAGGGGCGTGAACGCCGCGACCGCGGCGCTCGAGATCGCGAGCGCGCCGGCGACGGCGAATGCGGCCGCACTCGACGCCACGAGGACGATCGCCGACATCACCGCCGGCGATGCGCTGTTCGAGATGAGCACGACGGTGCGGAACGCGCCGTTCGCGCGGCCGCGCATGTTCGCCGGCACGTCGCGCTGCCGCGGGATGAAGGCGTAGATGATGAACGCCTGCCACGCGATCTCGCGTCCGGTGAAGCAGAGCGTGATCAGCCGCCAGTCGTTCGTGAACGCGCCCGCGAGCGCGGCGAAGCCCGACGCGAGAATGACCGCGATCATGCTGTGACCGATCGGCCGCGCACGCGCGAGGCGCGGCGCGAGCAGCGAGCCGATGATCGTGAGTCCACCACTGGCGGACAGCGCGAGTCCGATGGTCACCTCGTCGAGGTGATGCTCCTCACGCAGCACGTACAGCATGAGCGTCCGCAGGCCGATGCCGCCGAGGTTCGCGATCGACATCGCGACCAGCAGCCACCGCAGCACCTTCAGTCGCCAGACGAACGCGAAGCCGTCGCCGATCTCGTGGATGACGTTGCGGACAGTGAGCGGCGCCAGCTGAGCGGCCGAGATCTCGAGGATCGGCGGCATCCGGTAGAAGAGGGCGAGCGTCGGTAGGAATGCGAGCGCGGCGATCCACATCGTGCTCACGTTTCCGATGGCGGCGATCGCGAACCCGCCGAGCGTCGGTCCCACGATCCGCGCGGCCCGGTCGGCCGCGAGGAAGATCGCATTCGCATCGGTGAGCTCGTGCTCCTCCACCAGTGATGGCACGACGCTGAAATCCGTGGTCACCCCCCAGAGCACCTCGACGGTGCCGAGCAGGAAACCGATGACGTACAGCAGCTCGATCGAGAACACGCCGCCAAGGGCGGAGAGCGGGATGGCCACGGTGAGCGCGATCCCTGAGATGTCGCAGGCGATGAGGAGTCGGCGCTTGTCCACACGGTCGATGAGTGCTCCGGCGGGCGCTCCAAAGAGGATGTACGGGAGCGACTGGACCACGCGAAGCGTGGCAGCGGCGGCGATCGAGTGCGTGAGATCGAGGACCAGGAGCGGCAGCGCAAGCCTCGCGACCTCGTCCGCGATCGAGCCGAGACCGATGGCCGCGGTGAATGCCGCGAACCATTTATGACGAAGAGGCCCTTTGCGCATGGGACGGCGAGCATAAAAGCGAGCCGCCCGCCGCCGCGCGGCACGGCGCTTGCGAGCGCCCTTAGCGACCTAGTTACAGGAGGTTCAAATGGGCCAAGTCAACGTGAATCCAAGCGGATCCTCGGACAGCGGCTTCGGTGCCGGAATGATCATCGGCATCATCTTGCTGATCCTCATCGTCCTCGTTCTCATCCTCTACGCGGGTCCGCAGATCTTCGGCGGCGGCACGACGCCGCGTTCGCTCATCGATTCACTCAGCACCGCCGTCCAGGCCTGACCTGCCGCGCGGCGCCGGATGACCTCCGGCGCCGCGCGTCATGCTGGACTCGTGAAGCGCGTCCTCTTCCTCTGCGCGCACAACTCGGCCCGTTCCCAGATGGCCGAAGGATTCCTGCGCTCGTTCGCTGGCGACCGCTTCGAGGTCGAGAGCGCCGGGACGCGCGCGACGCGCGTTCATCCTCTCGCGATCAAGGCCATGCGTGAGCTCGGCATCGACATCGCGGAACAGAAGAGCAAGTCCGTCGACGCTGTCGGCGAGGGCTGGGACGTCGTCGTCACCGTCTGCGACTCGAGCTGTCCGGTCCCGCCGCGCAGTGGTCTCAAGCTGCGCTGGAGGCTCCCCGACCCGTCGGCCGCGCGCGGCACCGAAGCCGAACGTCTCGACGTCTTTCGCGGCATACGGGACTCCATCCAGTCGCGCGTTCGCTTGCTCGCGAATCGTCTGTAATCCAGCGGCTCCGCCGCTGTCACCTGCTTGGCGTGTGGCTTCGCCCACGCCGCAACATCGTCGTCATGAAGAACGGGCAAATGGCACATCACCTGCTCGTCTTCGTCTCAGCGTCCGAAGGGACGACTTGATCGCAGGAGGACCTCTTCCGATGCAGGAGAAGAACCCGAACCTCGGCGACGACCCCAAGAAGAAGGAGGGCGAGTGGCCCGAGACCGGTAAGCAGGGTGGCCAGGGCCAGGGCGACGTCGGCAAGAAGGGCGGCGACTACGGCCAGAAGCCGCGCGAAGGCGAGGAGGTCAAACGCTGATGCGCGATCCAGGGCTACCACCGCGCCCGGGCGAGCCGATCCCCGGTGATGTCGGTAAGAAGGGCGGCGAGGAGCCGGCGATCCCACTTGGCGGGCCGACCGAAACGCCGCCTAAGAAGCCGGGAACGGAAAAGGGTCCGAAGACTCCGACGGCTTAGGACCCGTCGATCAGGCCGCTGCCCTCAAGCAGCGTCGCGAACATGACGAGGATCGCGAACCCGGCGATGACCGCGGTCACGATGAGCGCCGCGACGATCGCGAGGCTCAAGAGCGTGGTCTGCCGGGTCGCGGTCCTTGTGTCGATGTCCTTCTCGATGACGCGATACGCCACGCTGGCGATCTGCACCGCTGATCGCGCGATGATGAACACGCCGCCCGCGATCCCGACACCGATCGCAAGCCATACCAGGATCGCTCCCTCAACGCTCGTCACCGACCCGGCCCCTCACTTCCCCGCGAGCCAGCGCTGGAACGTCGCAAGCGAGAAGTACTCCTCGTCCATCGGCCAATCCGGTTCGCGCGTGAAGTCGACCGCCGGCGTCGACCGATCGATCAGCGGTGCGAAATGCGCGCGGATCGGCGGCGGCAATTCGGCGGTGTTCCGGAAGTTGGTCGGAATGTCGGCGAAGTACTCGACCGGGTTGGCGTGATCCCCTTGACGGAGGAACGAGCCGTTGACCCAGTCGCCGTACCGCGGGAACTCCGCGAGGTGCGGTCGTGCGTCGCGGACCGCTCGGCGGAGATAGGCGAAGTTGCGATCCTCGTCCCGGCGATAGTCAGGATGGTTCCAGCAAACGAAGTGGAACAGCTCGTGGCAGGCGGAGAGCTCGACCTGTCGCAGCCCTTCGTAGGTCTCCACACCCGCGGCGAGCTCGATCTCGTTGCGATCGGGGTAGAACCCACCGCCCGCGCGCGCGTTCGTCCGGATGATCCGGCACCGCTTGCCGAGTGCCCGCACTTCGTCGGGAAAGCCACGCAGGGCGCGCTCGACCAGGACGTCTCCGGGCGTCACGTACAGATACATCTGCCGGCGCCAGAGCGAGCGCCGGAGGTCGGGCAACCGAGCCCCGGACAGGCGCTCGACCGCCGAGAGCATGGCGCGTCGGTATCGGATCACGAGCCAAGTATCGGCGGGACAGACCGCGAGTTGCGCCCCGGGTGTTACTGGAGCGACCGGTACCGGGTGTTGTTATAGGAGCGACGTGTACCGAGCCGATGCCCCTGGCCGCGTGAATCTGATCGGCGAGCACACGGACTACAACGAGGGCCTCGTCCTCCCCACCGCCACCCCACAGCGCACCGTCGTCGAGCTCTCCCCGCGCGAGGACCAGGTCGTTCGCGTCGAGAGCGAGGGGTACATGCCGATCGCCTATCACCTCGGCGAGGAGCGGCACTCCGGCGACTGGGGTGACTACGTCCGCGGTGTGACGTGGGTGCTAAGGCAGGCTGGTCACCCGATCCGAGGCTTCGACGCGGGCATCGCCTCACGAGTACCACCGGGCGCGGGCCTGTCGTCCAGCGCGGCCCTCGAGGTCGCGCTGCTTCGCGCCCTGCGCGATGCGTTCTCGCTCGCGCTCGACGACATGGCGCTCGCGTATGCGGCGCACAAGGCGGAGCGCGACATCGTCGGCGCGCGCGTCGGCACGATGGATCAGCTGGCCGCGGGGCTGGCGCGCACCGGTGAGGCGCTGCTCATCGACATGCGCAAGACGCAGATCGAGCGCGTGCCCATCCCGGAGAACGTCGAGATCGTCGTCGTCTACACCGGCATCGCGCACGACAACGCGAACCAGGGCGCGTACAACGAGCGGCGCGCGCAGTGCGACGAGGCCGCGCGCCGTCTTGGGATCGCCTCGCTGCGCGACGCCACGCTCGGCGATGTCGAGCGTCTGGCGCCGCAGAACGCGACCCTCGCGCGACGCGTCCGCCACGTCGTGACCGAGAACGAGCGCGTTCGCGCGTTCGTCGCTGCGCTCAGGGCCGGCGACCTCGCGCGCTGCGGCGCGCTCGTCGACGCGTCGCACGCCTCTCTGCGCGAAGACTTCGAGGTCTCGATCGGGGAGCTCGATGTCCTCGCCGACGCGCTGCGCTCGCAGCGCGGCGTCCGTGGCGCGCGTCTCGTCGGCGCCGGCTTCGGCGGCTCCGTCCTCGCGCTCGCGGACGCGGGCTGCGGGGTGGAGGCGGCGCGCGCGGCGGCCGAGCAGTACCGGTCGCGAACCGGCCGTACCGCCCGCGTGGTGATGCCGGTCTAACGCCTGGTCCCCGCGCATACTTCGATGCCTTGCCCCGTCCTCCGTCCGCCGACGCGCCTCGCATCTTCACCGGCATCGCGCGTACCTATGACCGCGCCGGTGCGCTGTTCTCATTCGGTCAGGATCCGCGCTGGCGCCACGCACTGGTCGGCGCGGTCGGCGCGGATGCGGACGACGTCGTGCTCGACGTCGCGACGGGCACGGGCCTCGTCGCGATCGAGCTCGCACGTCGCTATCGCTGTCGGGTCGTCGGTCTCGATCGCAGCGCGGACATGCTCGCCGAGGCGTCGCGCCGGAATGGGCTCATCGCCGGGCTCGTGAACGCGCGCGCCGAGCGCCTTCCGTTCGACGACGCGACGTTCGACCACGTCACGTTCACCTATCTGCTTCGCTACGTCGACGACCCCGCGGCGACGGTCCGCGAGCTCGCGCGCGTGCTCAAACCGGGCGGCCGTCTCGCGGCGCTCGAGTTCGGCGTCCCGACCTCACCGTTCGCTTTCGCGCTGTGGCGTCTGTACACCCGCGTGGCGATGCCGCTCGCCGGACCGTTGATCTCGCGCAAGTGGCGCGAGGTGAACGCGTTCCTGGGTCCGAGCATCGAGCGTTTCTACCGCGCTCATCCGCAGAGCGCGGTCGAGCGTTACTGGCGTGACGCGGGTCTCGCCGACGTCCATTCGCGGCGTATGAGCCTCGGCGGCGGCATCGTCATGACCGCGACGAAGCGCGAAGCGCCTGCCCCGAGCGATGCCCGACTCGGCTCCGCGTTCTACGCGCTGCGGCCCGGAGGCTGGCGTGACTACTGGACGTTGCTCCATCCGCCGTACACCGCGTGGCATCTGTCGTACGTGCTGCTCGGTGCTGCCCTCTCGCCGGCGCCCGATCCGCGCATCGTCCTGGGCGCCGTGCTGGCGTTCGGTCTCGGCGTCGGCGTTGCGGCGCATTCATTCGACGAGCTCCAGGGACGCCCTCTCGGCACGCGCATCCCCGCGCGCGTCCTCGTCGCCCTCGGGGCGCTCGGTCTCGCCGCGGCGGCGGCGCTCGGCATCGCCGCGATCGCGCTGCTCGGTCCGGCGTTCGGCCTTTTCGTCGCGACCGGTGTCGCGCTCGTCCTTCTCTATGCGTTCGAGGCGCCGCTCGTGCATTCGGATCTCGGGTTCGCGCTTGCGTGGGGCGCGTTCCCAACGCTCACCGCCGCGTACGCGACTGGCGCGCCGCCGATCCCGGCCGTCGCCGTCGCCACCGCCGCCGCGCTCTTGAGCCTCGCGCAGCGCGTCCTTTCGACGCGGGTCCGCGCGGTGCGGCGACGCAGCCTTTCTGTCACAGGTGAAGTGCGCTATCGCGACGGATCGCGAGAGAGGCTCGACGCCGAGGGCCTCATCGCGTCGGCCGAGGGAGCGCTGCGGATCCTCTGGCTCGCGGTCGTCGCGCTCGCCGTCGGGCTACTGCTCTCGCGCTACTGATGGAGCAGCGTCAGCTGCTCCAGAAAGCCGGAGCGAAGCGGAGGTCACGTCTAGCGCGGCAGCTGCGCAAGGAAACGCTCCGCGTTGCGATACGCGATCGCCTCGGCGACATCGGTGGGAAGCTGCGCGAGCCACCCGCGGATCCCGTTCACGATGTCGGCATAGACATCCCAGCGCTCGTTCCCGGTGAACGTGCCGCCCACGGTCCACGTGTCGGTGCCGATCATGAAGCGGCCACTCTGGCGCACGAGCAGATCGCGCCACCGGGGATCCAGCGCGCCATTCGGCGCGACGTCCGCGCGCAGCGACAGCTCGACCGACAGCTTCGGCCATTTGTCGAGCAGCGCCCCGATCTGCTCGGGCGTCGCGTCCACGCCCCCGTGGGCCCAGAGCACCGTCGCATCGGGCATGTAGGCGAGCAGCTCCGCGACCGCGCGCGCGTCGGCATGCGGCTGCAGGAACAGCTTCTCTCGCCGCGCGAGCGCGAGCACGGCGCGCACCGTCGGCAGACCGATCTGCCCCGCGAGAAGGTGGAACTCGCCGAAGCCGCGGTGCACTCCGGGCCGGTAGGTCGATTCGACGTAGGACACGATCGAAGGGTCGCGGGCCCATCCGAAGACGTCGGCCATGTTGCGATACGGACCGAGCGTCGGGATGACGCGATCGCCCAGGATCGCGCGCAGCTTGAACGTGCCCTCGTCCGGTGCGCTCGACACCAGCCCGGAGCGCACGCCGACCGAATCGAGCAGCTTCGCGATGGTCTCGGGTGGATACACCGACCACGCCGGCGCGCTGTAGTGGAGATGCGCATCGAACAGCGGCATGACGCCGGGCGTTGCCGTCGGCGATGGGGCCGGTGAGGCCGTCGGCGCTGTGGGCGTCGTCGCCGTTGGAGAGGGCGTCGCGACCGTTTGCGTGGGCGTCGGCACCGCCACGACTGGCCCGCAGGACGTCGCCAGCACGAGTGCGACGACGAGTCCGATGCGCCGCATCACGCGCTCGGTACGACCGCGCCGAGGAAGTCGAGCACGATGGCAGCGAACCAGTCAGGCCGCTCGACGTTCACCAGATGTGCCGCGTTCTCGATCGTGACCCTGCGCGAGCCGCGGATGTCTCGTTCGAGCAGTGCCGCGATCGAATGGATATCTGGAGCGTCCAGCGCCGATTCGATGATGAGCGTGGGCGCGGTGATCTCGTGCAGACGCTCGAGCGCTCCGACCTCCTGGAGTCGCGGTCGAGTGTCGCGACGAGCCGCGAGCTCGGTCTGCTCGCGAATGAGGCGCTTGACCTCGTCCCGGAGTGCCACGGGAGCCCGCGTCGTCGGTTGCCCTGGGCCATCGAACCATTGACGCAGCGAGACCTCGACGTACGCCTCGCGGTCGTTGCGCTCGACCGCGTCGTTGATCTCTCGGGAGTACTCGTCGAGGCTGAAGGTGTACCCGGATATCCCGGCGTTCACGAGCACGAGCGAGGCAACGCGATCCGGGTGGACCAGCGCGAAGTCGATCGCGGTCCGGCCTCCGAGCGAGAGGCCGATGAGCGACGGCCGGTCGATGTGCAGATGGTCGAGGAGACCGCGCAGGTCTTCGTAGAACGAAAAGGCGCGGTCCGGTCGTTCCGAACGCCGAACCCGCGCGCGTCGTAGCGGATCACCCGATAGGAGCGCGCAAAGGGGAGGAACTGACGGTCCCAGAGCACCAGACCGGCCTGCCCGGGATGCATCAGGACGATCGGAGGTCCGTCGCCCGCGATCTCGTAGTAGAGCGCCGTGCCCTCGACCGGCGCGAAGCCGCTCTGATTGAACGTACCTTCACACTAACCTTCGCGCTTCGCGCTCCGGCTTTCTGGAGCGGCCTTCGCCGCTCCATCAGTAACGCCGGGCTCGCCGCCGACCTCCTACGCTTTCGCGCGTGATCTTCACGAGCGCCCGCGTGTCGTCCGACGAGTTCGAGCGCATCGCCGGGTGGCGGTCGAAGCCCGAGGGCCTGTGCCGCGGCGAGCGCTGCGTGCCGTTCCGCGCCGCCGACCCGACCGTCGTCGAGATCGCTGCCGCTGCTCGGGCCCTCGCGATGCCGCTCGTTCACGACGCGCGTTACGGTCTCTGGGCGCTCGGCGCCGAGGCCGGCGGTCGTGCGCTCCGCAGCGCGGTCGCGCCGGAGCTCGAGCTGCCCGACTTCCGCGGCGGATCGTTCCGCCTGTCCTCACTGCGCGGAACCAAGGTGCTGCTCATCGCGTGGGCGTCGTGGTGAGGCTGCCGTCTGGACCTGCCCGCGTGGCAGGAGCTGAGATCGGAGCTGCGGCCACAGGGGCTCGAGATCGTCACGATCGCGCTCGACGCGCGCGGCCGCGAGACCGCAGCTCCGTCGATCGTAAAGGCCGAGCCCGAGCATCCCTCGCTCATCGATGAGACGCACGTCGTCGATGCGCTCTTCGGCGTTGTGAACGTCCCGAGCGGGATCTGGATCGATGAAGAGGGTGTGATCGTGCGTCCGCCGGAGCCGGCCCATCCGCGCCGGCCGGCGTTCCTCGATCGTGTCGTGCCGCCGGACGCTTCGCCCGCGGAGCGCGAACGGATCCTGCTCGTCAAGGCGCTTCACGTCGACGCCGAACGGTACGTCGCGGCGCTTCGCGACTGGGCGGCGCGCGGCAGCGAGAGCCCGTATGCGCTCTCGCCCGACGAGGTCGTCCGCCGGAGTCGACCACGGCCGATCGAGGAGGCGACCGCCGCGGCACACTTCGCACTTGGTCAGGCACTGTACGGTCGCGGCGCGCAGGAGGCGGCGATCGAACACTTTCGACGCGCGCACCGGCTACATCCCACGAACTGGACCTACCGTCGTGACGCGTGGAGCCTCGCCGGCGCCGATCGCGAGGCCGTCTACGGGACGAGCTGGGTCGACGAGGTCAAACGCGAGGGCGTCGAGAACTATTACCCGCCATTCCGATGACGCTTCGGTCCTGCTTTGACGCGAATAGGGGACAGACACCGTCCTGGCCCGCGGAATGCGGTTACCCGTGACGACGGAGGTGCCACATGCCACGTAGCGAAGGCGGCGATACCGCCATCGACCGCCCGACAACGGAACAGCCGACCGAGACCGAGCGGGTCATGGAGCAGCGCCGCGGCGAGCGCGGCGGGCAGGGCGCGACGAGTACGAGGACCTACACGGTCAAGGCAGGAGACACGCTCTCGGACATCGCGCAGTCCGAGATGGGCGACGCAAAGCGGTGGCCCGAGCTCTACGCCGCGAACAAAGAGGCAGTGGGGAACGACCCGGACATGATCCATCCCGGGTTGGAGCTCAAGATCCCCGACTAACTACCTCTACGCGGCGCTGATGGTGGCTGCGGCGGCGGTCGGTCCCTACTTCTTCCGCCCGGGCTTCGGCTTGAGCGGGTTGCGCTTCTTGCCGCCGCGGCCATAGCCGCCACCCGGCGGGTTCGTGCCCCGACCGCTGCGTGATGGGCTCGGCTTCTTGATCGGCACATCGCACCTCCCTGTTGGCTGCCGAACGATGCTACGCATCGCGGGTCGGACACTCTGACAGACTTGCGCCGTGGTGCATACGCAGCAGAGCGCCCTCGGCCCGATCCCCGTCCCGGCCGCGGGCGAGCGCGCCGCGGGCTACTTCACGTTCGCGGGCGATGACGGGCTCGCGAAGTACCAATGGCCGTACCTCGCGATCACCGGAAAGGTGTCCGGTCCGACGGTGCTCGTCACCGCCGGCATCCACGCCGCCGAGTACACCGGGATCGAGGCCGCGATCCGCCTTGGCCGCGACACCGCTCCGGAACAGGTGCGCGGCATCCTGCTCGTGATCCCGCTCCTGAACCGTCCCGGTTTCTACGAGCGCAGCATCTACGTGAATCCGGAGGACGGGGACAACCTGAATCGCCTCTTCCCCGGCGACCCGAAGGGTAAGTGGGGCGAGCGATTCGCGCATCGGCTGCTCACCGAGATCGTGACGCGCTGCGAGTACGCGATCGATCTGCACGCCGGAGATCTCATCGAGGACCTCACGCCATTCGTCATCTATCGCGAAACGGGCGAGGCAGCGCTCGACGAACGTATCCGCAGGATGGCGAGCGCGTATGGCGCGCGCTGGGCGGTGAAGAGCGCGCCGACCGGCGAGCGGCCGGGCTCCCTGTACGCGCTTGCCGCGCTGAACGGCGTCGCGTCGATGCTTGCGGAGTCAGGCGGCCGCGGTCTGCTCATCGAGGAGGACGTCGTGCGCCACGTCCGCGGCGTGACGAACGTCCTACGCGCGATCGGCGCGCTCGACGGCGCACCAAACGCTGTCCCGCCGCCGCGCGTCGTCAACAGCTTCGACTGGCTCCGTTCGCCCGCGGAAGGCATCTTCCACTCGCGCGTCCACGTCGACCAGCAGGTGAAGGCCGGGGACGTTGTCGGAGAGCTCACCGACCTCGTCGGCCAAGTGCTCGCGACGGTGAAGGCTCCCGTCAGCGGCGTAGTGCTCTTCATCGTGACGAGCCCCGCGATCAAGAAGGACGGCCTCCTTCTGGCGATCGGTGCTCTCTAGGTGCTAGCGGCCTCGTAGTACTTGTCCGGCTGAGAATCCGACGACGGCCCTTGCGCCAGGGGCCATGCTCCTTCGTAATGTCGCGTCGCTCGCGTGCCCTTCTCGCCGGCCTTGCCGTTCTGCTCGTGCTCCCTGTCTACGCGCGCGTCGCGCCGCTCGAGGCTCCGGAATCGCGCAGCGTCGTGCCCGGCACGGTCGTCCTCGACGTGCACGGGAGCGTCCTCGAACACGACGCCGCAGACGGCCTGCGCATACCGGTGTCGCTCGACGCGGTCGCGCCGCGGATGGTCCAGGCGACCGTGTCGGCGGAGGATCGGCGCTTCTGGCAGCACCCCGGCGTCGACCCGTTCGCCATCGTGCGAGCGCTCTCGCGCATCGGCACGCAGCCGTCGGGTGCATCGACGATCACGCAGCAGCTCGCGCGCCGCTTGTATCTGAGCGACGACGCGTCGTCGCTGCCGGTACGGAAGGCTCATGAGGCGCTCATCGCGCTGCAGCTCGAGGCGCGGCGCTCGAAGTCCGAGATCCTGGATCTCTATCTCAACGACGTCTACTACGGTCGCGGTGCGTACGGCATCGAAGCCGCGTCGCGCCTGTACTTCGGCATCAGCGCGTCGAACCTCGATCTCGCGCACGCCGCGTATCTCGCCGGGCTGCCGCAGCGCCCAGCGTCGTACGAGACGGCCGACGACGCGTCGGCTCGCGCGCGGCAGTCATACGTGCTCGCGCGCATGGTCGAGGACGGTTGGATCTCTCGCGTGGAGGCCGAAGCGGCGTCGGCGGAACCTATCGCCGTGCTGCCCGCGCAGCGCTCGCCGGCCG
>DASYUC010000006.1:0-8070 GCA_036001645.1 Candidatus Limnocylindria bacterium | reverse complement strand
CGCTGACCCTCGCGGTCGGCGCCACCTCGCTCAGCATCGCGCTCGGGACGTGGCGTCCGCTCATCGCGTTCTGAGGGATCGCGCCGTCCGCCCCGCGAGACCGGGAGCTCCGCGCGGCGCTAGCGTCCCGCGGCCAGCGTCCAGCACGGCCCTCGTCAACCCACTCGCGGCGAGAGCAGCTCGCGCTCGATGCGATCGCGGATCGCATCGCGCACGGCCACGAAGGCGGCGAAGCGCTCGTCATCGTCCCCGGTCGCGGCCGAGGGATCTGGGAGCGACCAGTGCCAACGCACGCGCGCATTCGGAAAGTACGGACACGCTTCGTTGGCCTCATCGCAAACGGTGATCATGAGATCGAACTGCTGGTCGGCGAACACGTCCACGGTCTTCGACCGTTGCAGTGAGATGTCGATGCCGGCCTCTGCCATGGCCTGGATCGAGAGCGGATGGAGTCCGCGCGCTTCGGTCCCCGCGCTGAACGCTTGGAACCGGCCCCCACCGAGCTTGTTGAGGAACGCTTCGGCCATCTGCGATCGGGCCGAGTTGTGCGTGCACAAGAACAGGACGCGACGCACGTCAGTCATCAGCGTCAGGCTGCCGCGGCCCATGCGAGGAGAACTCGCGCATCACGCCGGTCACCTCGTAGACCGTGCGCTCGCAGATGTTCTGGATGCGATCGCCCATGCGCTCAAGGTTGTGCGCGACCCAGAGCAGCCATGTGGCGCGGTCGATCGTCGCTGGATCGTTCGCCATGTACTGCAGGAGCTCGCGATAGACGATGTCGTAAAGGCGATCGACCTCGTCGTCCTGGAACGCGACGCGCTCAGCCGTGTGCTCGTTGCGGCGCAGGAACGCGTCGACAGCGTCGCGTAGCATCTCACGCACCAGACGCTCCATCTCGGGGATGTCGACAAGCGGCTTGAGGAGCTGCCGGTTCTCGTGGAGCTGCACCACCTTGGCGATGCCGGCGGCGTAGTCCCCCATCCGCTCGATCTCCGACACGACCATCAACACCGCGACGATGAAACGCAGGTCGCCGGCGATCGGCTGCTGCGTCGCGATGAGGTGGATCGCCCGATCCTCGATCTGAAAGCGCATGCGATTGATCTGGTCGTCGCTGTCGATGACGAGGCGCGCAAGGCGCTGATCGAGCGTCTGGAGCGAGAGGACGCTTCGCTCGATCGCGACGTCGAGCAGGCTCGTCATCGCGCGCAGATCCGCCTGAAGCTGGGCCAGCCCGTCGTCAAGTGCCGCTCGGATGTGGACGGAGCGCACGGTCATCCGAACCGCCCGGTGATGTACGCCTCGGTACGTGGATCGCGGGGCAGAGTGAACAGGTCGTCGGTCTCGCCGAACTCGACCAGGCGACCGATGCCGTCGTCCGCGGCGAGCATGAACGCGGTGCGCTCGCTGACGCGCGACGCCTGCTGCATGTTGTGCGTGACGATCACGATGGTGACTTCGTGACTCAGGTCGCGCAGGAGCTCCTCGATCTTGTACGTCGCGATCGGATCAAGCGCCGAACACGGCTCATCCATTAGCAGGACGCTCGGGTCCGTCGCGAGAGCGCGCGCGATGCAGAGCCGCTGCTGCTGGCCGCCGGAGAGTGCCGCGCCCGAGCGATGCAACTTGTCGTTCACCTCGTCCCAGAGCGCGGCACGGCGCAGGTTGCGCTCGACGAGATCATCCATCTCACGACGCGACATCTTCCATCCGCGAAGCCGCGGACCCGCGGCGACGTTGTCGTACACGCTCATCATCGGGAACGGGTTGGGCTTCTGGAACACCATCCCGACCATGCTCCTGACCTCGACCGGGTCGGTCGCCGGCGCGTACACCTCGACGTCGCCAAGGAGGACACGGCCGGTGGCACGTGCGCCCGGCGTCGTCTCGTGCATGCGATTCAGACAGCGAAGAAGGGTCGACTTCCCGCAGCCCGATGGCCCGATGATCGCGGTCACGGCACCGACATCGAAGCTCAGATCGACGTCCCCGACAGCTTGGGCCGAACCGTAGTAGGCGGACAGCTTCTCCGTGCGCAGCGCGATGGCACGCGGTGGCGTGGCCGCTCCCGTGGCATCGGAGTCCACGAGCACGGACAGTGTCGGCGCCTCGCGCTGCGTCCTCTCTGGCGTCATCACTGACATGCTCTTCTCCCCTTCCACCGTATCAACGGACCCGCTGGCGCGCGACGACCCGCAGGAGCACCCCCACCGCCGCGATGACGGCGACAAGCACCAGCGATGTGCCCCATGCCTTCACGTGCCAGTCCTCGTACGGGGCGACCGCGTACTGATAGATCTGAAGCGGCAACGCCGCGATCGGTTTCAGAAGATCGGTGCTGAAGAACTGGTTGCCGAGCGCGGTCAGCATGAGCGGCGCTGTCTCCCCGGCTGACCGCGCGAGCGCGAGGATGCAAGCGGTGATGATCCCGGCACGCGCGCTGGGCAGCACCACCGATAACACGACCCGCCAGCGCGGCGCGCCCAACGCCAACGCCGCTTCACGAAGTGACTGCGGGACGAGGCGGAGAACTTCTTCGGACGTGCGCGCGACGATCGGTGCCATGATGACCGCAAGAGCGACGGCCCCGGCGATGCCCGCGTAATGTCCGACCGCACCGCGGACCAGGAACGCCCAGACAAAGACGCCAACGACGATCGACGGGAGCCCGGCGATGAGCTCTGCCGCGAAGCGCACGACACTGGCGTATCGACCTGACCGGTACTCGACCACGAAGATCGCCGCCGCGATCCCGATCGGGATCGCGATCGCCCCGGAGACGGCGGCGATGATGAGCGTGCCGACAAGGGCCGGAGCAACGCCGCCGCCGACCTCGCCAAACGGCTTGGGCCGCTGTGTGAAGAAGTCGATATTCAGCGCTGGAACGCCTCGTATGACCACGTAGCTCACGATCGCCACGAGCACCGCGACCGACAGTGCGGTGGAGAGAACGAGCAACGAGACCACGAAACCCTGGACGACGCGCCGACGAGCTGAAAGTCGATGGCGAGAAGGAACCGTCCTCACGCTCACGGCCACCGTGGTCATATGACCACTCCCGCGGGACGATCGGCGACGGCTCGTCGGATCAGCAGGCGCGCAAGAGTGTTGATCGCCAGCGCGACGAGCAGGAGCGCCAACGCGATCTCGACGATCGCGCTGAAGTAGAGTTCGCTGTCCGCCTCGGTGAACTGATTGGCGATCGCAGAGGCCATCGTGTATCCGGGGACCAGCAGGGATCCGTTGATCTCCCGCGATGAGTTGCCGACGACAAGCGTGACAGCCATGGTCTCGCCGAAGGCACGCGCGACACCGAGGACCGCGGCTCCGATGATGCCGGGCCGCGCGTATGGCAGGACCGCGCGACTCACGGCTTCCCAGTGCGTCGCGCCGAGACCGATCATCGCTTCCCGCTGCGTCGGCGGAACCGCGAGAAGCACCTCGCGCGAGACCGCCAGCAGGATCGGAAGGATCATGATCGCGAGGATCACACCTCCGGTCAGCAGGTCCAGGCCGACTGGCGTTCCGCTGAAGAGACGCGACAGGAGCGGCACCCCGCTGAACATCGATTGGAGTGCGGGCTCGACCTGATTGCGCATGATCGGCACGAGAACGAAAAGACCCCAGAGGCCGTAGACGATGCTGGGGATGTAGGCGAGAAGCTCGATGACGAACGCGACCGGCGCCCGCAACACGCGCGGAGCGAACTCGGTCAGGTAGATCGCGGCACCGACGGCGATCGGGACCGCGACGATGACCGCGATGGCGGTCGTGACCAGCGTTCCGTAAACATAGGCTGCCGCGCCGAAGACGAGCGTGACCGGGTCCCACACGGTCGTTGTGAAGTAGGACGAGCCGAACGTGGTCAGCGACTGGCGTGCGTCGATCACGATGAGGAGCGTGATCACGGCGAGCGTGATCGGCACCAGCAACGCCAGCGCCGCCACGCCCGCCGCGAATGCGCGGTCGACGACCCGGGTCAAAGGGAGCTACTTCGGCAGGACAGGTTGACCGCCTGAGGTGATGCCGCGGATCTTCTCCTCGGCCTTGGTCACGATTTCGGCCGGGAGTGGTGCGTAGCCGAGATCCTTCGCGAAGATCTGGCCTTCGTGCGTGCTCCACCAGAAGTAACGCGCGATCGCCAGAGCCTTTGCCTTGTCCGAGACTTCGACGTACGTGAGCGTCCAGGTGAACGAGGAGATCGGATAGGCCTCTGCGTTGTCGGACTTGGTGATCGAGACTCTCAGATCCGGCGCGAGCGTCACGCCCGACGCCGCCTTGGACACCGACTCGAGTGACGCGTTGATGAAGGCGCCCTTCGCGTTCTGCACCTGGCCGTATGCCAGCTTGTTCTGGATGGCGTAGATCAGTTCGACGTATCCGATCGAATTGGGCGTCTGCTTTACCACACCAGCAACGCCTTCGTTGCCTTTGCCGCCGACACCGGTCGGAAAGTTCACTGAGTTGGCGAAGCCCACTTTCTGCTTCCACTCAGGACTGACCTTCGAGAGGTAATCGGTCCAAACATAGGTCGTGCCGGACCCGTCCGAGCGCTCGACCGGCGTGATCGCCTGGTCGGGCAGCGACACTCCTGGATTCGTGGCGGCGATCTTCGGGTCGTTCCACCGCTTTACGGCGCCGAGATAGATCTGTGCGAGCGTGTCGCCGTTGAACTTGAGTTGCGTCGTCACGCCGGGCAGGTTATACGTCGGGACCACCGCCCCCATGACCATCGGAATGTGGAACATCGCGGCCTTGGCGTCTGTCAGCTGCTGGTCGGTCATCGGGCCGTCCGTGGCGCCAAAGTCGACGGTCTTGTCGCTGATCGACTTGATGCCGCCGCCCGACCCGATGCTCTGATAGTTGATCTGCACACCGGTGAGCTTGTTGTACTCATCGGTCCACTTCGTGTAGATGACAGCCGGGAATGTCGCTCCGGCGCCGGTAAGGCCGGTCGACTCGGTCGGGCACTTGCCCTTCACGGGCACGCCGCACGCCTCGGCCGCGGCAGTGGCGCCGCCGGTGGAGCCGCTCGTCGCGGGTGGGGTCGCGCCGCCGCAGGCGGTGAACAACGTCGCGAACGCGAAGATCGACGCGATCAAGGGCTTCTTCATTCCTCTCCTCACAACCGCGCTTTTCATGTCCCGTCCAGCGTCGCGGGGCGCAGTGACAGGCTCGTGTTGTGGCAAGTGCGGACGGTGAGGGCTCTGTGAACGTGCGGTGAACGACCCGCTCCGGGGGTATCACCCTATGCGGGTGCGGGCTCCCGGAACCGATATCCAACCCCGCGAACGGTGTCGATCCAGCGCGGATGCTCGGCATCGTCCCCGAGCTTCTCGCGGAGCGTCTTCACATGCGTGTCCACGGTGCGCGAGTCGCCGGCGAAGTCATAGCCCCACACGCTCGCGAGCAGCTGCTCGCGACCGAACACCTGCCCGGGGTGCGCCATGAAGAACGCGAGCAGGTCGAACTCCTTCGGCTTGAGAGCGATCTCGCGGCCGTCCAGCGTCACGCGGTGGCGGCCCGCGTCGAGGAGGAGTCCCGCGCTCGCGAGCCGTTCGCCGACGGGAGCAACGGTCGGCCGGGTCCGGCGCAGCAGCGCGCGCACGCGCGCCACGAGCTCGCGCGTCGAGAACGGTTTGGCGAGGTAGTCGTCGGCGCCGAGCTCGAGACCGACGACCTTGTCCAGTTCGGTGTCGCGAGCGGTGAGCATCAGGATCGGCACATCACTCTCGCGCCGGATGCGCCGGCAGACCTCGAAGCCGTCGAGTGTGGGCAGCATCACGTCCAGGAGAACGACGTCGGGGCGGTTCTGGCGGAACGCCTCGAGCCCGCGCTCGCCGTCCTCGGCCGCCATCACTTCGAAGCCTTCCTGACGAAGCGCGTAGCCGAGCGTATGACGCAGATTCGCGTCGTCGTCGACGAGGACGATCCGTGTCACCTGTCGCCGAGCCTAGCATCCGCCCCGAACGTTCACCGCGAGTTCACGCGGCGATGACAGCGAGCCGCGACGCTCTGGGTGTGATCACGGTCACCAAGCTCAGCATCCCGCATCCATGGGTGCGCGTCGGCGTCGTGATCTTCAGGAACGACGCCATCGGCATCGATCGCCACGGCGATCCGCTGCGCGTGGACCGCGACGTCGTCGTGACCGGCGTCGTCCCAGAGCCCGACGGCCCCCTCGTCGCATTCCGGCCGTATGCCGAGGACAGCCTGTACGCCTAGGCCGCGTTAACCGGCGACCGGCAACGTGAAACGGAACGTCGCGCCCCGCCCCCGCCCGTCGCTCTTCGCCTCGATGCGACCGCCGTGCGCCTGGACGATGTGCTTCGCGATCGCGAGCCCAAGGCCGGTGCCGCCACCCGAACGCGATCGATCCGCCTTGTAGAAGCGTTCGAAGACGCGCTCGAGATCTGCGCGATCGATCCCGACGCCGCTGTCCGCGACGCTGAACGCGACGCCGCCATCCTCACGCGTCGCCGAGAGGCGGACCGATCCGCCGGCCGGCGTGAACTTGACCGCGTTGTGCACGAGGTTCGCGAGCACCTGCGCGACCCGCTCGCTATCGGCGCGAACGTCTGGTGCGTCGCTCGGCTCGACGAGGAGCGCAACGTCAGCCCGCGCGGCGAGCGGGCCCATCCGCCGCGCACATGCGGCGAGGAGATCGCTCGGCGATTGCGGCGCGAGCGTCAGCGTTTCGGCACCCGATTCGATGCGGGTGAGCGTGAGGAGCTCGTTGGTCAGCTGCGCGAGGCCGTCGATCTCTTGATGCATACGCTGCACGAAGTCGCGTGCGACGGGCGGGTTGTCGATCGCGCCTTCCTCGAGGGCTTCGGCCATCGCCTTGAGCGATGTGATGGGTCGCCGCAGCTCGTGCGAGACGTTCGCCACGAAGTCCGAGCGTACGGTCTCGAGACGCCGGAGCGTCGTGAGGTCCTGCAGCACCAGCAGGATCTGTCCATCTTCGAGCGGTCGCGCGACCGCGCGCATGAATCGGCGGGGATCGGCACGCTCGATCGTGGTGGTCGCTTCCCTGCCCGCGCGCGCCGACGCGATCGCGGCGAGCGTCTCGTGATGCCGGATGACCTCGGGAAGGTGCCGACCGATGACGTCCTGGCCCGCGGTCTCGCGCGCCACGGCGTTCGCGAGCAGGACGCGCCCTTCACCGTCGGCGATGAAGATCGCGTCGCCGAGCTCGTCGATCAGCGTCGCGAGCCGGTCCCGCTCTCCCTCGGCGACGTCGTGCTCTGCGCGCACGGCCGCCGCCGAGCGCCGGAGCGCGGCCGCGAGGCGCTCGATCTCCACCGGCCCTCGAATGTCAAACGAGGCGTCCTGCGCTTCAGCACGCTCGGTCAGCGTCTCGATCGGACGCACGACGACGCGCTGGATGACCAGGGCAGCGAGGATCGCGACGACCGCGGCGACGACCGCGGCCGCGAGGAGCGAGAGCGAGAGGCGCCCTGCGAGAGCGTCGACCGCCACGAGTGGCAGCGCCAGGCGCGAGACGCCGACGATCCGGTCGCCGGCGCGCACCGGGACCGCGACGTACAGGAGGTCGCGTCCCACCGTCGCCGAATGCCGCACCGCGCGTCCCTCGCCGCCGGCGAGCGCCGGAATGATCTCCGGACGGGTGGCGTGGTTCTCCATCGTCCGGCGGTCCTCGTCCGACTCACCAAGGACCGTGCCGTCGGTCTCGACGAATGTCACACGCATGGTCGCATCGGATGCGATGCGCTTCGCAAGCGCATCGAGGCCGTCGGCGTCAGCTCGCACGAAGAGGTCGCGCGACAGGTCTCCCGCCAGCGCCGCCTCGGAGGCCAGACGGGCGCCGAGCACGTCGATCTCGTGCTGCGTCGCGATGCCCGGCACGGCCACGGCCACGACGGCCAGCGCGACGAGGATCGTGATCACCGAGCCGAGGAGGACGCGTGCGCGGATCGTGCGCGGCACGAGCATCACTCTAGGAGCGCACGTCTACGCCGAGATCGCGCAGACGCGCGAAAAGCAGGTCTGGATCGACCTGCGCGTCGGCGGGAACGACGCCCGGCGGGATGTCGGCGCCGCTCG
>DASYUC010000005.1:0-4054 GCA_036001645.1 Candidatus Limnocylindria bacterium | reverse complement strand
TGGTCACGCGAGCGCTCCAGCGCCGGAACATGGAGTGCCTCGTGATCGAGCAGGATCGCCGGGTCGTCGAAGATCTCCGGGCTTCGGGAACGCTCGCGCTCTACGGCGATGCGGGTCATGAGCTCGTGCTCGAGCGCGCCCACCTCGATCGCGCCATCCTGCTCGTGATCGCGCTTCCCGATCCGCAGACCTCCCGGCGCGTGATCGAAGTGGCGCGCCGCGCCAACGAGCGCATCGGCATCGTCGCCCGCGCGCATAGCAAGGATGCCGCGGATTACTTGCGCAAAGCCGGCGCGAACGAGGTTGTGCTCGGCGACGAAGAGCTCGCGATCGAGATGACCGGCTACGCGCTGCATCGGCTGGGCGTTTCTCCGCAGGAGATCGCGCTCATCGCGCGGGGACTGCGCTCGCGCTAGCTAGGCCCCCGCTGCTTCTTGTGTTGGGTATTTGCAGCGCCGAGTAGCTGGCGCCCGTCTCGACTCGGACAAGCGGACTGCCCACTGTCCCAAGGATTGCGTCGGTCAGCGCGTACTGCTCTTGTGATGAGCCGACCGGGTGCCGCGAAGCGTTTGCGTGCGACGCTATGGGCGTGCGGCTACGCCGACTCGCGTCTCTGGCGCTGCGCGCTCGCCTCGGCATCCTGAGCGCGGTTGATCCGGCACGGTCGTTCTTCGTCGCGTCGGCAGGTGAACGACTGCACCTGCTGCGTGGCGACACGCTTGAGATTGCGCACAGCTGGCGACTCCCGACGACGCTCCGAGGGTGGAGTGCCGCATCGCCCGCGGGCCCGGTTGCGCTACTGAGCGGTCCGGACACGGTGAGCATGCTCGAGCCTGACGGAACGCCCCGCTGGGTCACGAGGCACACGCCCTGGTCGGACGCGCGTGAATCTGGCTGCACGTGGTTCGATGAGGCGGGCAGCGCGTTTGCTGTCATCCCCGACGCACAGAGCGAGTTCTGCCTGGTCGTGCACCTCGACGCGCACAGCGGTAGCGTGCTCGCGCAGCAGCGCATCGCCGGCGAACCCGCGGGCATCACACCGCTGCCACAGCGTGGCTGGGTCGGTCTGTCCGAGGGTGAGGGTCAGGACGCCGCACGCGCCTGGTGGATACGGCTGGCAGCGAACGGTCGGCTCGACGTGCGCGATGCCGGCTGGCACGACGAGATCCTGACCGACTGCGATCCCATCGGAGCGCGCATTCTTACGACGCCACACAGCGGGAGGGGCCCACTCCGTGTCCGCGCCTTCCCCGACCTGAGCCCGCTGCGACTCCTGGAAGCAACAACCGACGGATGTTTCTGGAGCGAGACCGCGTGCTTCGTCGGCGAGCACATCGTGGGGCAGCTGCTCGGCGACGGCGAGGACCGGCTCGTGGTGGTGGATTCGCAGGGAACGATCATGACCTTCGACACCGGGCCGGGCTTCGTCCCGGGGGACGGCTACCTTGTTGGTGCGGCGAATGGCACCTGGCTCACGGCTGGACGCAGCGAGATCGCGCGCTGGTCACTCTCCGAGTGATCGCTGCCGCGTGTCCGACGAATGCGGCCTCGCGGCGGAAGCCGATCCTCAACACGACAAGCAGCGGGTGCCTAGCTAGTTGGAGGGCACCGCCCAGTCGGCGGGAAGGATGTGCATCCACGTCTGACCCGGTGAGAGCAGCACCTTCTCGCCCTGATCCGTGTAGAAAGCGAACGGGTCGAACCAGCTCGAGCGGTACCACGTCGCTTCCTGACGGCGACCGTCCCGGAAGATCGAGGCGTGGCCCGTGCCGACGAGCCTCATGTCGAGGCTTTGGGCGCCGCCCGCGTCGTCGCGGACTTCAGTCGCCCAGACGTCCGTGTTGATGACCACGATGTTGCGCGCCGCGATGGCGACGCCGTTCGCGCCGTCGACCTCGCGCTGGTAGACGGTGCCGTTCGACTGGTACCGCGCGTAGGTCTTGGTGCTTGCGTCGTAGTCGTAGCGGACCGCGGCGTCCACGCGGTAGGGAATGCCGAGCGTGATCGCGGTGCGCGCGCCGAGGAATCCGCCCGCCCAGGGCGCGTGATCGACAGACCGCAGGAACCCCCACCTTGGCACGTTCACCGGCGCGCCGCCACCGACGCCGTTCGCGGCCGCGCGCAAGGATGCGGTCGAGGTGAACAGGTTGTGGGGTACGACCTTGCCGTCGACGCCGGAGCGGTAGAAGAAGTTGCCCTGACCGAGCTGCGGAGACACGCCCACGTAGTTGCCGTTCGCCATGTCGGCGTAGACGAGATCCATCATCAGCTGCGATCCGCCCGAGAAGACGAGTACCCCGCGCACCATGGGCGTCGTGTAGCGGTCGGAGAATCGCACGCTGCGCACCGCGCCGACCTCCGCGGCATCCTGCGAGTGGAAGTAGGCGGCGAGCCGCGTGATGTTCCCCTCGACGAGCAGCTCCACCATCATGTCCGCCTGGCTGATGCCGTGATGCGGACGGCCGGCCGGGGCGTTGTCGATCTTCACCGCGAGCGGACGGCGCGTGACCGGGCTGCCGCTCGTGGTCGCGACGCCGGTCAGCGGCCAGCACTCCGTGCACGCCGGGTTCGAGAGGTCGGTCGCGGGCGTGACCCACTGGTCGAAGCTCCACGCGAGCGTGCGCGGGCCACCCACGACCGCCGCGTTCGAACGAAGGACGCCGACGTGTGTCGATCCGTCGTCGAGCGAGCTGAGCGTCGCGAGGTCGCCAAAGCCGTCCTTGTTCCAATCGCCGGCGACTAACTGTGTCTGCAGCCAGGGCATCGAGAACGGCGTGAAGGAGGCGATGCCGCCCGGGTCGGTGAAGGCCAGGCTCCTTGCCGCGTTGAATACGTGCACGCGGACCGAGCCATCGTTGTACCAGTAGAACGAGAGCAGGTCGGTCAGGTGATCGCCGTCGTAGTCGGCCGCGACGATCTTCGCGCGCGAAAGGTCATAGGCCCCTTCCGACGACTCCCACATGCCCGCCCAGCCGTTCACCGGCTGCAGTCCGCTCGGGGTGGGGTTGAACACGTGGACCCGGATCTTGAGGTTGGGGTACTGGTAGACCGAGGCGATCTGGTCGGGGCCGTCAGGGCGCGTGAAGTGCCCGACCGCGAACCGCGCCCGCGACGTGTCGTACTGGCCGACTCCGGAGTCGTACACGCCCTGGTTCCCGCCGTAGACGAACTGCTTGCCATCCGAGTCGAAGTAGTGGATGCGCATGTCGAAGTTGTCGTACTGGTAGATGAAGAGCAGGCCGCTTCGGCCGGTCGTGGAGAACTTACCGGCGAGGACCGCCTTCGTGCGGCTCCACGCGTACGAGTCGCTCCGCCACCAGCCCTGGTCGCCCTGGAACTGGAAGCTCGTACCGTTCGACGTCCATACCAGGATGCGCACCGACGTCCCGCCGTCGTCGTAGAGGGCGACAATGTCCGTCTTCCCGTCGGAGTTCACGTCGGTGGCCGCGACCTTCATCCGGCCCAGGTCGAAGGCGTAATCGGGGCTCTGGTACCAGGGTGACGCGGTGAACTTGTCGTCGGTCCCGGTGCGGTCGAGGACCGAGATGCGCATGCCGAGGGTGTCGTTGGCGTCGAAGAGCGAGGCGATCTGGGTGTAGCCCGCGCCCTTGAAGTCGCCCGAGACCACTAACCCGTTGGCGAGCGTCTGCGCGCTCGCGGTGTGTCCTCGGGGGTCCGCGGTGGGTATGAGCCAGAGGACGCAGGTGACGACGGTCAAGAGAACGGTCAGAAGACGCTTCGTCACTTGCCTGCTCACTTTAGCCGACGTTGCTTTCCTTCCGTACAAGCATGCAAGGGCCTGAACGCAAATTGCGGGCCAGCCGATACGGCCGTGGCGAACCAGCTGCGGCCGCTGTGGTAATCAGGTGCGATGAGACGACCGGCGATCCTTCTCGCCGTCGCGGCGATCGCGTGCGCACCGGAGACGGTCTCTCCCTCGCCGACGCCGGCGATGGCCGCCGCCACGATGACGTTGCCTCCGCCGACGACCCCGGCGCCGGTCGCTTGCGCGTCGGTGCCCGCGCTCCTCACCAGCGCCGCGACGCCCGTCCCC
>DASYUC010000004.1:0-4964 GCA_036001645.1 Candidatus Limnocylindria bacterium | reverse complement strand
CCGTGAACTCGCCGATCCGCTCGTAGACCTCGGTCTTCGGGATGTAGCGGATGGGTCCCGATTCGATGTGGATCACGCGCGCGTTCGGCGCGAGCTGCTGGATCCGCGGATCGCCCGGCTCGCGCCAGCGGGTGAAGACGTCGACCTCGATGCCGCGCTTCGCGAGCTCGCGCGACAGCTCGCGGACGTAGACGTTCATGCCGCCGGAGTCACGTCCGCCGAGCTTGGCGAGGGGGCACGCGTGGACGGAGAGCATCGCGATGCGCCGGGTCAACGTCCGTACAGTACCGGCACGTGAACGCCGACGCGGCGCGACCGCGACGCGTCCTCATCGCGCCGCAAGCGTTCAAGGGAAGTGTCAATGCGGTCCGCGTCGCCGCCGCGATCGCGCGCGGGTTTCGGCGCGCGTGGCCCGACGTCGAGTGCGACGAGCTGCCGCTCGCCGACGGCGGCGAAGGCACGGTGCGGGCGCTCGTGCACGCGACGAGCGGATCGATGCGCCGCGCACGCGTGCACGATCCGCTGGGGCGCCAGATCGACGCCGAGTGGGGGATCCTCGGCGGCGGGCGGGCCGCGGTCGTCGAGATGGCCGCGGCGAGCGGCCTCCCACTGCTGAGCGATGAGGAGCGCGACCCGCGGATCACGTCGACGCGCGGCACCGGAGAGTTGATCCTCGACGCCGCCGGCAGCGGGGTCGAGCGGATCATCGTCGGGATCGGTGGCAGCGCGACGAACGACGGCGGCAGCGGGATGGCGCGCGCCATCGGCTTCCGCTTCCTCGACGAGCGTGGCGACGACCTGCCCGAGGGTGGCGCCCCGCTCGCCCGGCTGCGGCGGATCGAGGGGCAGATCGATCCGCGCCTGCTCCGCGTCTCGATCGAGGTCGCGAGCGACGTGCGCAACCCGCTCCTGGGCCCCGAGGGCGCGTCCGCGGTGTTCGGGCCGCAGAAGGGCGCGACGCCGGCGATCGTCGCGGAGCTCGACGCCGCGCTCACGCGCTACGCCGACGTGGTGGAGCGGTTCGTGGGCCGCGGCGTGCGCAACGTGCCCGGGGCCGGCGCCGCAGGTGGCCTGGGAGCGGGTCTGCTCGCGTTCGCGGATGCCAAGCTGCGCTCCGGGGCCGAGATCGTGATGACCGCGACGCGCTTCGCCGAGCGCGCCGCGCGCGCCGACCTCATCGTGACGGGCGAAGGACGCATGGACGCGCAGAGCGCGTACGGGAAGCTGACCGGGTCAGTGATCGCGAAGGCGAAGGGGCTCGGGAAGCCCGTGGCGGCGATCGTCGGTGGTCTCGGGAGCGGCGTCGATCAGCTGCGCGAGTCAGGGCTCGGCGCGATCGAGCTCTCGAGCGAAGGCGCATCGTCCCTCGAGGATGCGATGCGCCGCGGCGAGGATCTCATCGCGGAGGCGGCACAGCGTCTGGGGAGTAGGCTGTCCGCCGAATGACGGTAGGGGAGCGATCCGTCACGGCCGATCAGCCCCGACCGGCGCCGCCGCCGCCGGCCCTCGAGCTCGTCCGCGTCACCGAGGCAGGCGCCATCGCCGCCGCTCATTGGATGGGCCACGGCGATAACACGAAGGCCGACGCGGCCGCGGTCGAGGCCATGCGCCGCGCCATGGACGATGTCTCCTTTGCCGGGCGGATCGTCATCGGCGAAGGCGAGCGCGACGAGGCGCCCATGCTGCACATCGGCGAGCGCGTCGGACGCGACGGCCACGCCGACGTCGACATCGCGGTCGATCCCCTCGAAGGCACGAACCTCGTCGCCAAGGGTCGCTCGGATGCCATTTGCGTCATGGCGGTGTCAGAGCCGGGCGGGCTCCTTCATGCCCCCGACATCTATATGGAGAAGCTCATCGTCGGACCACCCGCGCGGGGCAAGGTCGACCTCGATCGGCCGCCCGCGGAGAATCTGAAGATCATCGCCGATTCGCTGAACCGCAACGTCGACGACCTCACTGTCATCGTCCTTGATCGGCCACGCCACGAGAAGCTCATTGCCGACATCCGCGCTGCGGGTGCCCGCATCAAGCTCATCGAAGATGGCGACGTGATCGCGGCGATCTCCGTGCAGATCGGCGGGACCGGCGTGCATGCGGTCATGGGCGTCGGTGCCGCGCCCGAAGGCGTGCTTGCTGCTGCCGCGCTCCGCTGCACCGGCGGGGAGATACTCGGCCGGCTGGTCTTCCGCGACGACGCTGAACGCTCGCGAGCGCGGCGGATGGGCGTTACGGACGCGTCCAAGGTCTACCGCACCGAGGAACTTGCGAGCGGCGACGAACTGCGGTTCGTCGCGACCGGGGTCACCGACGGCGAGGTCCTGGAGGGTGTCCGTTTCCTCGCGCGTGGCGTCCGGACGCACTCGATCCTCCTAGACCGCAAGGCCGGCAAGCTCCGCTTCATCGACACCACGCACTTCGACGATCCGGCGAACCCGCCGCTCATCCGTCTGAACTAGCGGCAGCTCCGACCCAGCGGCATCTTTCGAGGTCCCGCCGTCCCTCCGAGGTCGGTTGATAAGTCTGTCAACAGGCCGTTGACTGTGATCGTGAGCGCTCGTAGCGTCGACGGACCGTGCCGACCCGGGCGCGCACCCGTCATCGAGCGCCCGCGCCGATCTCCGAGTCGCTCCAGCGCCTGGGGGAGCGTCTCCGCAAGGCCCGCGTTGAGGCCGACCTCAGTCAGGCGCAGCTAGGAGCGCCGCACTTCACGCGCGCCTACATCAGTGCGCTCGAACTCGGAAAGATCCGTCCCGCGATGCGCTCGCTCGAGTTCCTCGCCGCGAAACTTGGGAAGCCGGTCGGCTATTTCGTGGAGGATGAGGAAAGAGAACAACGTTCGCGCGAACGAGAACTCGACATCGGCGCTGCCTCCACGTTACTGAACCGCTCGACGGCCTCGGACGCGCTCCGAAAGATCGAGGCGTTGCTCTCAGATGCGACCCGGCCAGAAGAGGTCTGCCGCCTGCGACTGATGGCAGCGACCGCGCATAACTTCTTGACGGATGGGGCGGCTGCTCTTCGTGAGCTCACGACCGCCGAGCGTTTGGCGATGCAACTGGGCAAAGGAGAGCTTCAGCGTTCGATAACTCATCAGACCGCGATCGCCCTGCGGAACATCGGCGAGCTAGCCAGGGCGCGCAGCCTGCTCACTGAACTGCTCGCCTCCATCGAGAAGGTCGGCAAAGGCGACAGTCTCGCTCGCATGAAGCTGTTGAAAGATCTCGGTGCGGTCAGCTGGGATATGGGCGAATACGAGAAAGCAGCGGCCTACTACGAGAGTGCGCTGCAGTGGGCGAACGAGATCGGTGACGTCGCGGGCCTGATCTCGATCTACAACGGCCTCGCCTATGCGCGGCGCGCCCTTGGCGATCTCGAAGGCGCGACGACCTACTTGCAGCGCGCGCTCGCCGCATGCCAGATATCAAATGACCTTACCCACACAGCGATCCTGCATAACGCTCTTGCGGTCATCGCCGGCGAGCGTGGTCACATCGAGACCGCGTACCGACACGTCGACCGAGCGATCGAATTGGCCAGGGTCGCAGGACCGGAAGCGTACGTAGCGCACTACCTGAATACCAAGGCGGAGTGCGCGCTGAAGGCAGGTCGCGCCGGTGACGCCGCGCTCATCGCTCAGGAAGCACTCGGGATCGCTGACAGGACCGCCAATGGTCGAGCGGCAGCCGGTTCCCTCGTCGTCCTGGGCGAGGTTGAACGGCGCGCGGACTCTCTCGGCGAGGCAGTCCGCCGGCTGGAGGAGGCGGCCGGGAAGTATCGCGATCTGGGCGCGAAGCAGGAGCTGGGCGACGTCCTGATGCGCCTCAGCGGGGTCACGCGCGACCAAGGCGATGCCGAACGCGCACACCGGTACGCGGAACAGGCGTATCAAGCGACAAAGTCGGCGAGCGGACTGATGGGGAGGTAGCGAATGCGGCGTTGCATCCTCGTGATCCTGTTGGTGCTCAGTGCTGGAACGGCGATGGCGAACGCGGCTCCCGACGAGGACGAGCGCGACTGGTTGGGCGAGCCACCGGTCTGCTGCTAGATCAGCGCCCGCCCCGAGGACGCCGGCGAGTCGGTCGCCGGCGTCGCTCTCTCCCGGGCTACGTGATCGTCTTTCGCGCGATCCCTTCCGCCGCGCTCACCACGTTCCGCAGCAAGAGCGCCGCTGTCACCGCACCGAGCCCACCTGGCACGGGGCTGAACGCCCCAGCCACCGCACCGACGCTGTCGGGATCCGCGTCGCCGACCAGCCCCTGCGGCATCACGTTGATCCCCGCGTCGATCACCGTCGCGCCGGCGCGGATCATGTCGCCCTTCAGGAAACCTGGGTTGCCCGTTCCGACGACGACGATGTCCGCGTCGCGCGTGAAGCGCGTCAGATCCGACGTCCGCCTGTGCGCGATCGTCACGGTGGCGTCCTCGCGCAGCAGCAGGTACGCGACCGGACGTCCGATCACGGTGCTGCGGCCGACGACGACCGCGTGGCAGCCACGCATCGGGATCTCGTAGAAGCGAAGGAGCTCGATGACCGCCTCGGCGGTCGACGGCACGAACCGCGGCCGCCCGTCCGCGAGCCAGCCGACGCTGAACGGGTGCATCCCCTCGACGTCCTTCTCGACCGCGATGTGGTCGACGATGTGACCCTCGTCCAGCGCACCGGGCAGCGGTGTCATGAGGATGATCCCGTGGACGTCCGGGTCGGCGCCGAGGGTCTCGAGCGTCCGCACCAGAGCAGGTTCGGACGCCTCTCGCCCGAGCGCCGTGGTCGAGACGCGCACGCCGACGCCGTGGCCCGACCGTGCGAGCCGCTCGGTGTAGGTCAGCGCGGCCGGATCGGCACCAACGGAGACGATCGCGAGCTGGGGATGAAGGGAGCGCCCGCCCAGCGTCTCGACCCGGGTGCGCGTCTCGGCTTTGATCCGCTCCGCGAGCGGCCTCCCGTGGAGCAGGCGCGCCAC
>DASYUC010000003.1:0-111551 GCA_036001645.1 Candidatus Limnocylindria bacterium | reverse complement strand
CCGTGCTCCGCGGTGAGCGGTGCGCCGTTCGCGCGTAGCGCGATCAAGCAATCGTCGCGGAGGCAGTACTCGATCGGCGTGTTCGCGGTGAAGCCGTACTCGGAGTGCGCGATCACGAACTTCGAGTCCGGCTTCGGCCTCGCGAGCTCGACGATCTTCGAGAACGGGATGCCTTCCCACTGCTGGTCGAGCTTCGACCACGTCGTCACGCAGTGCATGTCCGCCTGGACCGCGGTCTGCTCCAGCTTCTGGAACTCCTCCCAGGTGAGCTTGAACTCGTTCTCGACGTTGCCGAACACGCGGAAGTCCCACGTCTTCGGACTCCAAGGCGGCACCGGACCGTAGTGCAGCACCGGCCACTTCTGCGTGAGGTACTGGCCGGGCGGGACGCGCGCGGCCGTCTCGGCGGGGAGGTCGGCCTTCTTCGTGAAGAGCTTCATGACACGTGCTCCATGTGGTTCATTCGAGGCCCGACGCGCGCCGCAGCATCTTGAAGGTGTAGATGCCCGTGTCGTGACCGTCGCCCCATGACGGCGTCAGACCGTAGCGACCCACGGGGAAGACTTCTTTCAGGGTGGTCTGCTCCTCGGTGAAGCGGGTGTCCTCGTTCACCTCGCCCTTGTACGCGCCTTCCCCATGACAGTACGCGCACATGCAGGCGCGGCGCAGCGGCTCCCACGCGTACTCGCTGACGTTCCCGTCGTCCCACGTGACGCGGAGCACGCGCGTCGGCGTCACGATCTCCCAGTCGGTTGCGCGGTGGAAGACATCGCCCACACATCCGATGATACGGATGTGGCGACGATCGACGACTTCCAGAAGCTCGAGATGCGCGTCGGGCGAGTCCTCGCGGTCGAGGACTTTCCGGAGGCGCGCAACCCGAGCTACAAGCTCACGATCGACTTCGGCACGTACGGCACGCGCCGGTCGTCCGCCGCGGTGCGCCAGTGGTACGAGAAGTCCGATCTGGTCGGCCGGCTCGTCGTCTGCGTCACGAACTTCCCACCACGTCGGATCGCGACCTTCGAGTCGGAGGTCCTCACGCTCGGCGCGATCGAATCCGACGGACGCGTCGTGCTCCTGCAGCCGGATACCGATGCGGAGCTCGGGAGCGCTATCGGCTAGCGCCGCCGCTTGGTGGCCGGCTGATCGCATCGCCCAGCCCGAACACGAAGATCTTCCCGGCATCGCAGTCGAGCGCGCCCTTGCCCGGATTGATCACTGACCGGTCCGGCCAGGTGCGCTCGATCTCCATTCCGAAGTCGACGCCCCCGTGCCAGCTGGGACTGGCACCGGCGTCGACGCTCACGAGCCGCCAGCGCTCGCCGGCGGCACGCCACGTTGCGAAGTAGTCGGGCAGCTGCGCGATGCCCGGACCGTATGCGGGCGTCTCGGGTGTGACGAACCACTGGAACGTCATGGCTCCTTGGCTCGTGCTGAAGAATGTCGAGAGCTGAGCCGAGTCGCCGCGATTGAAGGCGTCGATGAAGGAGTTCAGGACCGAACGCGCGCACGCGGTGCTCTCCTGGGCCGAACGGGCGAGCGGTGCTCGAGCGACCGGAGCCGGTGCCGGTGTCGGCAGCGCTTCCGACGAGCAGGCGGCCAGGACGAGAACCAAGACCAAGAGGGATCTCACATCAGAGTTACAACGGCTCGCGCGGTCGGTTCCCTAGCGGCGCGGCGAAGCCATCACCAGTCGAAGAACATGAGGCGGTCCAGCGGCCAGAACCGCACGATCACCTTTCCGATGATGCGGTTGTAGGGCTGGGCGCCGAAGAAACGCGAGTCCTGAGAGGACTGGCGGTTGTCGCCCATCGCGAAGAAATAGCCATCCGGCACCTTGTACGGGTACTTGATGTCGGGGTGCTGCGCCAGCGTCAGGCCATGCGCCTGCGGGAAGAAGCGGAGCTTTCCGTTCACGAACAGGTTCCCGTCACGCAGCTCGACCGTCTCGCCGGCGACCGCGACGATGCGTTTCACGTACGGAATGCTCGTGTCGATGGTCGGGTTGAACACCACGATGTCGCCGGGCTGCGGCGAGGTGAAGCGGTAATCGACCTTGCTCACCAGTACACGGTCGTTCTGCAGCAGCGTCGTCTCCATGCTGCGCTGACGGACCTCCGTGACCTGCACCACGAACAGGTTGAGGACGACCGAGATGATGACCGCGAGCGCGAGCGCCTGGACGATCTCGAGGATCGCGCGCCAGGAGAACGGGGCATCGTTCATGGGCTCAGCGGGCTCAGTCTCCATGGGCTCAGCGCGGTAGGCCTCGGGAGTGCTCAAGAGACTTCAAAGTGTCGCACGGTCTAGCGTTCATCGCGTGACTCGCGCACGGCTCCGCTTTCCGGCCGGCGACCCGATCGAGGTCGAGCTCGACGAGGTCGCGGCGTACGGGCCGGAGATCACCGGATTCCGCGCCTGGCTCGGCGCGGTATCGGCGTCGGATCAAGGCCGCTGGGTGATCCGTTTCGCCGACGAGACCGTACTCGGCTTCCAGCGCAGCGAGCTGAAGCGCATCCGTCTCACCCCGGCTGGCGTCGACATCACGCTCGGTGACGAGCCGCGCACGCTGACGGTGGCCGAGAGCGATGTCGTCTCGTTCGGGCCGGAGCCCGAGGGCCCGCGCTCATGGCTTGGTCGCCTGGCGCATGGGAAGGGCGAGGCGTGGATCAAGCTGCGCGACGGACGCGAGCTTCGCTTCGCGATCGGCGATGGGCCTCACGTGAGCTTCCGCGATCCGGCGGCGCCACCGACCGGCTAGACACCCTCCGTCAATAGGCGCATCACGCGGCCCAGCGGATGTTCGCAGCGTGAACTGACTCGTTGTACAGGAGTCCGCGGCGCCTGAGATCGAAGAGCAGCTCGAGCAGGCGGTTTCCGAGCGCGCGCAGCGACTCGTTGTGGTTGTGGCCCCGGTCGCGGTGCCGGCGATAGAACTCGGCGGCCCAAGGCGACCAGCGTCGCGACTGATCGGCCCACTGCAGGACCGCGTCGCGGAACTCCTTCGGACAGGCAGCCCGCGCCTTGACCACCGCGCGCTTGCCGCTCTGCAGCAGAATCGGGGCGGTGCCGGCGTACGCACAGAGCCCCGCGGCGCTGCGGAAGCGCTCGGGGTTGTCGCCGGTGCCAGCGAGCACCCGGGAGGCGAGGATCACGCCGAGCCCTGGCAAGCTGCGGAGCAGCTCGCCTTCCGGGTGCGTCTTCAAAAGGCGATCGAGTTCGTGCTCGTATGCGGTGAGCTCGGGTCGCAGCGCGCGCAGCTGCGCGCAGATCACACGCACCAGTCGCGCTTTGGCCCGCGCGATCTCCGGCCGAGCGCGCAGCGCCGGCGCCTGGAAGGCATCCTTGGCTGCGGCCGCCTTGGCCGCGAGATCGCGGTTGGCCCGTCGGGCCCTGAGGAACGCCGCGATCTGGAACGCCGAGAGCTTGGCCGCGGCCTCGGGGGTCGGATAGCGCTCCAGGAACGCCAGCGTCGAGTCCGCATCGAGATCGAACGCGACGAGCGCCGCGGGGAAGTACTCGCCCAGCGCCGACCGCAGCTGGTTGACGAGTCGGGTGTGCTCGCGCACCAGCGCGTGTCGGTCTCGCGCGAGCACGGCGATCTCGTTGGCCAGGTCTGAGTCCGGCAGCAGCGCGCGCAGGCTCGCGCGATCGGTACGCACTGCCTGCGCCAGGACCTCGGCATCAAGCCGGTCGTTCTTGCCGCCACCGGGCTTGCGCCGGTCGCGGAAGCGCTCGGCCGCCTTGGGATTGATCGGATACACAACGTATCCGGCTTCGACCAGCGCGCCAACGAGCAGCCCGTGGTTGATCTCGACCGCGACGCAGACCTTCGCGGGATCCGGCTCCTGCGTGGTGATCGCCGCCCGCAGCTCAGCGATCCCGCTCGGGTCGTGAGCGATACGTCGTCTCCACCGGACCGCCCCGTCTGCGTCGACGATGCAGACGTCGTGATGGTCACTGGCCCAGTCCACGCCGCAGAACAGCATCGGAGCACCGTCCCTTCGACCCGCCTGCGACGGCCTGATGGACGAGCCCTCGTGGGGCGACACCCTCCCAGTGCGAAGCGGGTCACGTTTCTCGCGCGAGCGGGACGGTCTAGCCTTAGCCCTCGCGGGGCTGGTCTTCTAGTCCTCGCCCGCGCAAACGGAACTATCCGCCATCAGGTCTCCCGCTGAAGGTTGGCCGAGCGCGAGAATGCATCCGTGGAACCTCTCTGCTACGTGGACGACGAACCGCTGCCGATCAAAGGCGAGATCCTCGTGCGTCTGAGCGGGCGCGCTGGTCGTCAGCTCCAGCTCACCGTGCTCCGGCTTCTATGTCCATGCCGGAACATTTGCCGAGACGTCGAGGTGTGGCAGGCGGTCGTTCGGCTTTCCGGGACCCATCACGTCATGGAGGTGCGCGGGAGCGCTCATCACGCGCTTATCTCACTGCGCGAGCGCGCTCGCATCGACTCGCAGGCCGCCGAGCTTCTGCTCGCGATCGGCGCAGGCGCCGAACAGAGACGCCACGGTTGGCTTTGGAAGGGCGGGAAGGTCAAATACCCGAAGCCCGTGCGGAATGATGTGCCCACGATCATCGAAATGCTGGCGTCAAACGACGTGCGCGAGCAGCGTGACGCGCTCGCATCGCTCTTCAGGACCGACCGACACGTGGCTCGTCCCGTGTGGAGAGAGATCGAGCGTGCCTGTGAAAGCAGCGAGCCGCGAATACGCGCAAAGGCGCAGCTTGCGAGCCGTCGCGTCGAGTCGTATCGCACGGTCACGGCCCACGAACGGGCTACACCTGCGCCAGTATCCCTTCGCCCAGGCGGCTGATCATCTCGCCCGCGCGCTCGCGAGGAAACGCGAGCAGCAGCCGATCGAGGCCGGCGCGCTCGTAGCCGCGGACCCGGTCGAGGAGCAGCCGCTTTGACTCGTCGTCGCTACCGAGCTCCGCTCCGGTCCAGTGCGACAGCGAGATCGGACGATCGCGCCGCGTGTCCTCGCACACCTGGCGTACCTCGGCGAGCGCGGCGGCCATCTCGTCCGAGCTGAGCGGCGCGCCGGCCGGTCCACGGCGGCCGAGGTCGAAGCCGTCCGCGTAGCGCGCAGCGAGGCGCATCACGCGCGGTCCGCTCCCGCCGACCCAGATCGGCGGATACGGACGCTGAGCGGGCTTCGGCGCACACACCGCATCGTCGATGCGGTAGTGCTTGCCGTGATAGGTCGCGCGGTCGCTGGTCCAGAGGCGGCGGCAGATCTCGAGCGCGTCCTTCAACTGCTCGACGCGAGCGCCCGCCGGCGGGAACTCATAACCGTACGCGCGATATTCCTCCGCCTTCCATCCGGCGCCGATGCCGAACTCGAGCCGGCCGTCCGACATCTGGTCGACGCCCGCGACGATCTTCGCGAGCAGCGCGGGATTGCGGTACTGCGCGGCGGTCACGAGGACGCCGAGGCGGATGCGGCTCGTGTCGCGCGCGAGCGCCGCGAGGAGCGTCCACGCCTCGAGGCAGTCGCGATCGGGCACGCCCACGGGCCCGCCGAAGAAGTGATCGCTCACCCAGAACGACTCGAGGCCGACGCGCTCGGCCTCGCGCGCGAAGTCGCGCAGCTCGGCGTACGGATGTCCGGCGGCGGGCGAGAAGATGAGCCCGATCTTCAAGCGGCCGATGCTAGCCGTCCGCCGCGATCTTCTCCGCGATCTCGCGACCGAGCCGTGCGCTGTAGTTCGTGCCGCGATCCTCCGGATAGATCTGTGTCGTGTTCCCCAGATAAAGGCCGGGCCGCGGCGACGCGAACGGAATGATGCGGTGCCGGTTGCCGATCCGCGGCACCGGTTGCGCCGCTTCCTCCCGGAACGACCAGTAGCGCAGCACGTCATTCCGATCGAAGCGCGGATTCATCTGCCCGAGCGCGGCGAGGTAGTGGGCCAACAGCTCCTCGGTGTTCATCCGGGTGAGCCGATCCCCGCCCGAGACGTAGTTCGACACATACAGGTAGCGCGCCGGATAGCGCTCCGGTGGCACGAGGTTGGTGTGCTCGACGAGGCCGAGGAATGGCACCTTGGTGTCAGCGATGTTCGTCCAGTACGTGGGGCTGAAGGGACGACGCAACTCGAGCAAGAGCACGACCGCGGTCTCGTATGTCCAGTCGTCGAGGCGTCGCGCGTACTCAGCCGGCCAATCGGCGAGGCGGCGCGTGACGAATGTCGGCGTGGTGAAGAGGACCGCGTCGGCGCGACCGTCGAACGCGGGCTCGGCTGGGGACTCGCCGGCGCGGCGGCGGTACGCGCCCGGAGCGGCGCAGTGCAGGACGTAGCCGTTGTCCTCGGTGACGCGCAGCACTTCGCGGTCGACGACGATCTCTCCGCCGAGCTTGCGGATCTCGGCGGCGAGCGCCTGGCAGATCGCGCGGAACGATCCGCGCGGGTAGCCGAGCTGTTCCTTCGTCGCGCCGCTGCCGCGCAGCTTCCGACGCAAACGAAATTTTGACCACAGCCACGCGAGCGGCACTCGTTCGCTGTCCGCGCCGAACTTCCCGAGCATGAGCGGCGTCCATACCGACGCGAGCGCGCGCTCGCCGGACGCTTTGCGCAGCCACTCGAGCGCGCCGATGTCGTCCATGCGTTCCCAGTCGGTCCGTGCGGTGAGGCGCAGGACCGAGTACCCGAGCCTCAGGCGATCGATGAGCGGCAGCGGGCGATAGCGGAGAAGATCCATCGGGCTGACGAACGGCCACACGCGACCGCGCGCCCAGATGCCGACGGACGACGTGTGCCACTCGAGCTCGCCGGGAAGGAGCTCGTCGTGCAGCGCGATCATGTCGCTGTCGCTCTGGAACAGGTGGTGGTAGTAGCGGTCGATCCACACCCCGTTGCCGAGATCGAACGCGCTGGCCTGACCAGCGACGTCGGGCCAGCGCTCGTAGAGCGTCACGTGATGACCGCGCCGCGCAAGCTCGCGGCCGGCGACGAGTCCGGCCACGCCCGCGCCTACGATCGCGACCCGCCTCGGCATCAGCGCACAGGATGAGCGAATCTGTTGCGCGATGCGCGTCGGAGTCGTCGCGGTCGCGCTGCTCGTCGTCGTGTCGGTCGGCGTGCTGCTGCCGAACCACCCCGCGGGCCGCGATCCGGCCGAGGACTCAGGCGTCTTCTTCTACGCCGCGCAGCGCCTGCTCGACGGCGGCGCGCCGTATCGGGACATCTGGGATCACAAGCCACCGGGTGTGTATTTCGTCGATGCGGTCGGGATCGCGCTCGCGGGCCGGACGGGGGTGTGGCTCGTGCAGCTCGCGTTCCTCGTCGCGGCGGCGCTCCTCGGATATCAGGCGCTCCGCCGCGAATTCGGTGCGCTGGCGGCGTTCGTCGGCTCCCTCGCGTGGCTGGCCGCGTTCCCGCGGCTCTTCCTCGAGTACGGACAGACCAGCTTTGTCGAGTTCTACGCAGTCCCACTCCAGTTCGGCGCGCTTCTTCTCTACACGCGCCCGCTGACACGGTCGCGCGCGCTCGGCATCGGCGCGCTCGGCGGCGCGGCGCTCTTGCTCAAGCCGACACTTGTCGGCATCTGGATCGCGATCGGCGTCGTCACGCTCGCCCGCGGCCGACGCGCGGGCGTCGCGCCGGTCGCGCTGATCGCTCTCGGCGCGCTCGCACCGCTCGTGATCGTCGCCGCCTGGGCTGCCGCGCGGGGCGTGCTGGGCGAGATGATCGATCAGGCATTCGTCTATAACCGCGCCTACGCGGCCTTCGCGCCGATCTCCGATCGGATCGATGCCGTCATCTTGGGTCTACGGCTGACGCTGCCATCCGGTCTCGCGATCGTCACGGTCGGCGGGTGGTCGTACGCCCTCATGACGCGCCGCTTCGCGCCGGCGCTGCTCGGTGTGGCCCTCGTCGCGTTCCCCATCGAGATCGCGCTGTCGACGTGGGGCCGCGGCTACCACTACTACTTCATCGCGTGGCTGCCGTCGATGGCGATCCTCGCGGCGTTCGCCGTCGGTAAGCTGAAGCGCCTGGCGTCTCCGCGGATCGCGCTGCCCGCGCTGGCGCTCGGTGTGCTCGCGATGTGCGTGCTGCCCTCGCTGCTGGTCGCGCGGCTCGCGCTCACCACCGACGAGGGAAGAGTGCGCTCGGCGGCCGCGTATGTCGCCGCGAACACGCGGCCCGACGACACCGTTCTCATCTGGGGCTCGCACGCGGAGGTGCTGTTCCTCGCGGAGCGGCGCTCCCCGACACGCTACGTGTATCAGTACGCCGCCCTCGCGACGCGCGGCTACGCGACGCCCGCCCGCGTCGCCGAGTTCCTCGCCGATCTGCGGCGCGGGCGGCCCGCGCTCATCCTCGACGCGTCGAGCGAGAGCTTCGTCACGCCACCGCTCGATCTCGCCGGGCTGCGCGCCTGGGTCTCACCCGAGCCGCAGTACGCGCCGCTACCCGAGCTCGCGCTGGTCGTCGAGTACATCGTCGCGAACTACGAACGCGCCGGGCCTGAGCCGGCCACCGGTTGGCCCCTCTGGCGTCTACGAGCGCCGTAGCACCAGACGGCGCTGGCTCGCGAACACGCCCGGTGCGACGGCGACGAGCACGCGATCGATGGCGTCGACGACACGCATCGCCGGCCACGGGAGCGGGACGTAGGGGACGGTCGCGGTCACGCCGCCGGAGTTGAACTGGACGAAGAATTCGGACATCCCGCGATCGACGACCGCGAACTCCGGATAGCTCCGTTGGAAGCGACCAAGGTCGTCGAAGAGGAGATTCGGGATCGCGCAGTTCGCGCTCCACGGATCGCTCGGGTCGTTGCACGGTCGCGTGGGATCGAATGGATCGGCCGAAAAGTCATAGCCCTCGTGTCCCGTCGCACGCAGCGCGATGCGCGTCGTCAACGAGCAATTGCACTCTTGGATCAACAAGTGACCGCCTGGACGGAGCACACGCGCCGCGCCACGAAAGAAACGGTCGGGGAATGCGAGGTGATGGATCACGTTGTTCGCGATGAGTGCGTCGATGCTCGCGTCCGCGTATGGCAGCTCCTGCGCGTCGACGATCCGCTTCGCCCAGGGCCGCGGCTCGGCATCCGTGAGCTCCAGCCTGCCCGCGTGGAGGAACATCTCGCTGAATCCCGCGCCGCAGCCGACCTCGACCGCGTACGTGTCGGGCCCGAGGTAGCGCTGCATCCAGCTGAATCGCTTTCGGAGCAGGAACCGTAGGTTCGAGCCCGGGCGCTTCTCGTATTCGTCACGCGCGCGCTGCGCGTCTCCGGCGTAGCGAACGAGGACGGACTTGCGGTGGTGGTGATCAGCTACGGCAGTCCACCAGCACGACGCTGTAACCCCCGACTTCCCCGACCGTCCACCGGACCGCCGCGAACTTGACCTTCGCCGTCTTCAGGTCGGGAGGAAGGCAGTCGGCACGCCCGTTCCCATGCAGGCTTCCCTTCGAGTCAAGCCAAGCGACGTCGTCGACGGGGATCGCGTACGTGATCCCATCGGTCGCGAGCGCTCCGATCTGCCCTTCTCCCGCGTACGCGTCGCCCGTGAGGATGTTCGGCTGCGATCGGACCGTGCCGACGGCAAAGCCGGCGGCGCCGGCCAGCAAGGCCGTCGCGACCAGGATGCCGATCCAGCGCACGTTCCACTCCATGACTTTCCTCCTCGCCTGCGGGCCGGATGCTCGGCCGACATTCTGGCCGCCGAGCCGATGGCGCGTCGACTACGCCGGCAGGCGTCCCCAGACGATGCGCGTCACGCCGATGATCGCGAGCGCTGCCGCGGTCGACCATGCGATCGCGGAGACGAGCGGCGCGTCGAAGTCGGTGCCGGACTGCGCTGCGTGGAAGAAGATCGCGACGAACGCGATGTAGCTGGTGCGGTGGATCCACATCCAGAGCGTGTTGTTCATGCGCCGCTTGAGCCAGCTCGTGACCGTGACGACCATGAGGATGTCGAACGCGATCGTCCCGAGTCCGATCGGAAGGAAGTACGGCTCGTACGGATTGACGAATGGGACGACGACGTCGATCGGACGGATCTGCGCGGTCTTGTCGAGCAGCAGCGAGATGACGTGCGCGAACACGAGCGGGAGCCACAGCGGTGTGGTGAAGTCGTGCAGCTTGCGGATCGCGCGGTTCGAGGCGAGGAAGTCGAGCACCGAGGTCCGCAGCGCCTCGCCAGAAAGAACGGAGAGCGACAGCACCGCGAACGCCGTGAGACCGGTGATCCGCGCGAGGAACCAGAACGTCAGGTCGTTCATAGACGTGAAGAGGCTAGACGAGCGACGAGGCGGTCAGGGGGAGGGGCCCCTGTCAGCGAGCGGAGCGAGCGTGCCGCGAGGAGCGAGACCACCAGCCTTGAGCGTGTCTCCTGGCCATGGCCAGAGATTGACCAGGTTCATGAGACGTGTGTGATGGTGATCTTCGGGAGCGCGGTCGCGCGAACACCGGCCTGCAGCGTGATCTGCGGCACGGGCGTAGGGCGGAGCGTCGGCGCGCGCGTCGGTGACGGCGTCGGTCCGGCTGCCGTCGCGCGGGCCGTAGGCGGTGGCGTGGTGGGCGGCGGTGTCGTCGTCGGCGTGACCGTCCGGAAGGGAAGCGTGGGCACCGGCGTGGGGGCCTGGACGGTATTCGGGGGGCGGAGCCCCCCGGTGGTGGTCTCGGCGACCGGCGGCTGCAGCGGCGCGTTCGGGTTCTTGGGATGGGCCAACGCATAGCTTGTCGATCCCAGCAGCGAGAGCGCCGTGATCGCGGCGGCCGCGAGTCGCAGCGCCCAGGGCGGCACTACGCGGTCCGGACTGCCGGGATGCGCTCGAAGGCCTTGCCCAGGACCTCCTGCGAATCGACCTGGAGGTGCGACTCGAGGATCTCCTGGTACACCTGCCGGAAGTCCACGGTGTACTTGAGGCTGCCGCCGCGGTCGAGCGCGCTGAGGCTCGGCGCTTCGCCGTAGAACCCACCCTTGACCGTGTCGCCGATGAGGAACATCGGCGCCGCCGCGCCGTGGTCGGTGCCCCCGTTCGCGGTCTCGGCCGCACGGCGCCCGAACTCGGACCACGTCGCGATGAGCACGCGGTCCGCCATCCCGTACGCGCTGAGGTCGGCGTGGAAGGCGGAGATCGCGCTGTCCACGTAGCCCATGAGGCTGTCGACGCGCGCCATCTGCTGGTCGTGCGTGTCGAAGCCGCCGAGCGTGACGTGCAGGATCTTGGCGCCGACGCCGCTGATGATCAGCTGCGCCGCGAGCTGAAGCGCTGACGCGAGCTGATTGCGCGAGGAGTACACGAGGTTGACGTTGTCGTTGTACGCCGCGCGTGGCGTGTACTTCTCGCGCGCGAGGCGCAGCCGCGCCATCGTGTCGCGCGCGCTGAAGACTGAGGTGTCGAAGAGCGCGCCATAGATGCCCGGCGTGCCGTTGTAGATGACGCCCATCGCACGCTCGGCGTCGGTGCCGTTGAACTTGAAGGTGTTCTGTCCGTTCACCACGGAGAGGGTCGCGTCGAGGTCGCGCAGCGCACCGGGGATCTCGGACGAGCCGCAGGCGCAGCCCACCAGCGGATGGCCGGCGGAGTCGTAGTTCGCGGCGATGGTCTTGCCCAGCCAGCCGTCCTGCTGGCGGCGCAGCGGGTCGCCGGTCTCCCAGATGCGGATCGAATCGAAGTGCGAGTAGTTCGGCTGCGGGTAACCGACGCCGTGGACGACCGCGACCTTGCCCTGATCCCAGAGCGCCTTGACGCCGCGCATCGATCGATTGAGGCCGAAGTTCTCGTCGAGCCGGAGCGCATTGTTCGCGGCTTGCGAGAGCTGCGGCCGCAGAGCGCGCAGTCTCGGGTCCTGCAGCGGGATGACCGTCTGGAGACCGTCGGCGCCGCCGGCGAGCTGGATCATCACGAGGACGCGGTCGTTCATCACGCCGTCCCGCTTGCCGCCGTAGACGGCGCGCGCGAAGACGTCGGGCACCGCCGCATATCCGGCCGCGAGGCCGGCTGCGCCCGCGCCGAAGACGAAGCCGTTCTTCAGGAAGTCGCGACGCCCCAGGCGTGAGAGATCCGTGGCGCCCATTACGCGTACCTCATTTCAGCTGGAACTCCGGCGAAGCGAAGACCGCGAACCACCGCGACCTGTCGTCGCGCGCGACGTTGAGCTCGTTGACCGTGCCCTGCGCGAGCACGCTGTCGAGATGGCGCTCGTGGGCGCGCGCCGCGGACGGCGCGGTGCGCAATGCGCCGAGTGCCGACGTGACGAAGTTCGCGCGCTGCAGCATGGTGTTCGACGAGATCCACGACGCGCCGTCGCCCCAGCCGGCGACGCTCGGTGGGTCGAACATGTTCTGACCGAGCGTCGAGCCGTACTGCCGGATCGTCCCGCTGAGGTTCGTCGCGCCCAGGGCCTTCGCGGTGGAGACCATGAAGTCGGTCGGCGATTTGATGAGGGCGCGGAAGGTCGCCGGTGCCACGAACTCGGGGCTCATGAGGATGTCGCGCATCAGCGACTTCGTGTCGTAGCGCGAGCGGCGGAAGCCGTCGGCGAGCCGCGCGATGTACGCATCCGACGGGCTGGGTGTCACGAAGGACGTCACGAGCTGGCGCACGAGGTACGGCGCTGTCGCGTCGTGCGTGAGGATGGTGTCGACGACGCTCTCGGTGTTGAACGTCCCGGTGTTGCCCAGGAACGTGACCGGGCCGGCGTATGCCCGCCGCGCATCGAAGATGCCCGTCCGCGCGGTGGGCTCGGTGCGAAGCGGAAGACGCCAACCGGCGAGCGCCTTCGCCGCGGCCTTCACATCGTCTTCGGTGTAGTTGCCGACGCCCATCGTGAAGAGCTCCAGCAGCTCGCGCGCGTAGTTCTCGTTCGGTGCGCGGCCGGTGCTCGCCGCGAGGTCCAGGTAGCGCAACATCGCGAGGTCGGGCGTGACCTTGAGCAGCATGCTCTTGAGGTCGCCGAGCGCCATCCGCCGCCAGGTGAGGTTCTGCCAGTAGATGGCGGGCGTGTTCGTGCCGACCTTGCGGTAGTCGCTCGTGAAATGCCCGTGCCAGAAGAGCGTCATGCGCTCGGCGAACGGCGTCGGGCTCTTCGTCATCCAGTCGAGCCACCATGCCTGCAGATTCCCGATGTTGATCGAGGTCGTGTTCGTCATCACCGCCGGCATGCTCGGGCTCGGGCTCGCAGCGACCGCGCCCATGCTCGGCGCGGGGGTCGCATTTGGTCGCGCCGTCGCCATCGTGCTCGGCTTCGCGGACGCACTCGCGCTCGGCCGCGCCGACGCGCTCGCGCTCGCGCGTGGCGAGGTCGATGGCCGCGGCGCAGCCGGGGCGGGGAATACCGGTGGCTCGACGAAGGGCGATTCGATGATGCGCTCGACGGTGCGCGCGAACCCGTCCGACAGCGCGCGGTCGAGCTCGGCGTCGGTCGCGCCGAACGTCGCGCGGCGGAGGAGATGCGTGACCCTCGCGCTCTCCCTCGCGAGCGGCGAGATCCAGTCGACGTCGCCCGCGAGCTTCGGGGCGGCGATCCCGCTGATCGGCGGCTGGAGCGCGATCCCGGGCCGGATATTCACGGGCGGGAGCGTCGCGGCCGTGAACTGCGGGATGTTGGAGGGATCCAGGTCCTGCGCTCCGAAGAAGGAGTCATCCGGGACGCCGAACATCGCGTCGTACTCGTCCATCGGCTCGGGCATGTCCGCGGCCATCGACATGTCCATCGTTTCCATCGCGGAGCCGAGCGATCCGGACGCATCGAGGTTGCGCAGGCCGAGGATCCTGGCGCCCGCGACACCCGCACCGGCGGCGAGCGCGGTCACCAGTACCTTGCGCCGTGTCGGCCCAGCGGGGGCCGCCCTCTTCGTCTTCGCGGTCATTCCCTAGGCCGCCAGAACGAACGCCCTTCGGTGACGGTACGCTCGCGCCGCCGTGTCAACGCCGTCGCTATGGGGACATACCGATTTCCTGAAGCTTTGGACGGGTCAGACCATCTCCCGGCTCGGGTCCGTGGTGACGCGCACCGCGCTTCCGCTCGTCGCGCTGCTCGTGCTCGGCGCCGGACCCCGGGAGATGGCCTACCTGGTCATCTCGGCCAGCGCGGGAGTACTTGTGGTGGGACTCGTCGCCGGCGCCTGGGTCGATCGACTGCGGCGCCGACCCATCCTGGTCTGGACCGACATCATCCGCGCGGCGCTGCTGTTCTGGATCCCGACCGCCTATGCGGTCGGCGCGCTCAGGATCGAGCAGCTGTACGCGGTCGCATTCATCGAAGCCTGCCTCGCCTCGCTCTTCAACTCGGCATATCCCGCCTACGTGCCATCGCTCATCGGCACCGACCGTGTCGTCGACGCGAACAGCAAGCTCGCGACGAGCTCGTCGATCGCCGAGATCGGTGGTCCCGGGCTCGCGGGGACGCTCGTGCAGATCGCCGGCGCGCCGTTCGCGATCCTCGTCGATGCGTTCTCATTCGTCGTCTCTGCGGTGTCGCTCGCGATGATCCGCAGTCCCGAGCCGCTGCGACCCGCGCGCGATACGACGACACGGATCGTGCACGAGATCGTGGAGGGTCTCTGGGCCGTGCGACGTAACGCCGTCGTCTTCCCGCTCGCGATGAGATCGATCCTTGGTCACGTCTTCGGATCGTTCTACGGCGTCCTCTACTCCCTCTACCTGCTGCAGGACCTGCACCTCGATCCCTTCCTCCTTGGCATCGTGATCTCGGCCGGCGGGGTCGGCTCGCTCGTCGGGTCGGTCTTCGCCTCGCGCGCGATCCGTGCCCTCGGCATCGGCCCCGCGATCATCTGGATGGCGCTCGGGTCGTCCGCCCTCGGCGTGCTCACGCCGCTGGCCCAAGGTCCTGTATTGATCGCGACGCTCATGGTGTTCCTGCCGCAATTGATCGGGGACGGAATGCAGACGATCGAAGGCGTCGGCGAGATCTCGCTCGTGCAGGGGCTCATCCCCGATCGGATCCTCGGTCGCGCGAACGCGACACTCGAGGTCGTTTCACACGGTATCGGCTATCCGATCGGCGCCCTCGCCGCGGCTGCCATCGCCGAGCAGATCGGCGTACGCGGCGCGATCGCGGTCGGATGGGCTGGCATGGCAGCGTCGCTCCTCTTCCTGATCCTGTCGCCGCTTCCGCGCGTCAAGACGGCCGCGGAGTGGCGGAGCGGGGAAGCAGCTACGGCCTAGACGCGTGCCTTCATCAGCTCCGGGAAGTACGCCGACGCCTGCATCGTGAAGAGCTCCGCGTAGCGGCCATCGAGCTGCATGAGCTCGTCGTGCGTGCCGTGCTCCACGATCTGTCCCTCGTGAAGGACATAGATGCGGTCGGCGGAACGGACGCTCGAGAAGCGGTGCGAGATGAGCAGCACCGAGCGCCCGGCGAACAGATCGCGGATCCGCGTGAACAGGTCGTGCTCGGCCCGCGCGTCGAGCGCCGCCGTCGGCTCGTCGAGCACCACCAGCGGCGCGTCACGGAAGAACGCCCGCGCGAGCGCGATTCGCTGCCACTGCCCGATCGAGATCTCCTGGCCACCGATGAAGACGGGGCCGAGGATCGTGTCGTAGCGATCCGGCCAGGCGTCGATGAACGACGTGGCGCCCGCGCGCTCCGCCGCGCGCACGATCGCCTCGGCATCGCCCAAGCGCTCGACGCGCCCGAGCCCGATGTTCTCGCGCGCGGTCAGCATGAAGCGCGCGAAGTCCTGAAAGAGCACCGCGACGCGGTCGTAGATCCAGCCCGGCTCGCGCGTGGACGCGTCGATCCCATCCCACAGCACGCGGCCAGCGTCCGGCGCGTACAGCCCGCACAGCACCTTCGCGAGCGTCGTCTTTCCCGAGCCGTTCTCGCCGACGAGCGCGATGACCTCACCCTTCCGGATATCGAGGGACACGTCGGACAGCGCCGCGCGGGCGGGCGCCGGCTCGTTCGGCCCCGTGCGCGGGTACGTGAAGGTCACGTGTTCGAGCTCGATGCGCTCGAAGGGAGTCGGAAGTCCGGGCGCGCGGAGTGCGCGCGCCGGCGCCAGCGCGGAGAACTCCTCCCAGTCCTCGAGGAACAGGCTCGTCTCGTAGAGCTGCGACATGTTCTGGACGATCCCGTTGAGCTGGCCGTTCAGCTGCTGGCTCGCGACGACCGCCGCGCCCGCCTCGGCCACACCGATGCGGTGCTCGATGACGAGATACGCGAGCGCTCCGTACGTCAGCGCGGTGACCGCGGCGGAGGCGCCGCTGCTCAGGGCCTGGTAACGCGCGCGCTTGCCCAGATTCTTGCGCAGCTCTTCGAGGCGCTCGTTCGACAGGCGCTCGTAGAGCGCGCGCAGGTAGCCGGCGAGGCCGAAGGCGCGGATCTCCTTCGTGTACTCGCGCTGGGTGAAGAGATTGAAGACGTAATTGCGCTTTCGTTCGTTCGGGGTCTGCGAACGGAAGAAGCGGTACATCGTGCGGCTCGTGGCCATGCTCGCGAGCCACATCGGCACGAAGCCGACGACCGCGATGAGCAGCAGCACCGGCTGGAGGACATACAACGCGGCGGCGACGCCGACGATGAGGGCGACGCCGCGAACGAGGCCGATGGCGGCGCCGGTGACGTTCATCATCCGGAACGTCGCGTTCATCGCGCGCCGCAAGAGGTCCTGGAACTCCGGTGTCTCGAAACGCTTGAGGTCGATCGAGATGATCCGGTCCAGCAGGACCGAATTGACGTGCCGCTCGACGATCGCGGACAGGAGCGACTGCTGCTGGTTCTGGACGAGATTGGCCGCGCTGCCCAGGAGCGACAGTCCGATCGTCGCCACCAGCAGCTGCCCGACGCGGCCCACGTCACCGCCGCTTCCGGTCGCGAGGACGGCGGCGATGAGATCCCTGGTGATCACCAGCTGGGCGCCGACGATCACCGCGCTCACGGCCTGTGGCGCGAGGCTCACGACGAAGCGCCGCGGCGCGGCGTCCCACACGAGACGGAATGACGAAGCGAGCACGCGCGGCACGCGGCGGAGCTGCCGACGCTCGGCGGGGGCCTCGGTGGGGAAGAAGATCACGTCGTGCGATTAGCCCGCGGCTCAAGCTGCTTCGTATCGCTATACGGTCGAGTCCCGAGTGTCATGCGGTTAGCCTATTGGCAACACCGGCACGGCTCACCGTGTCGCGGGGAGATTGGGGAAGACATGGTCAGGAAGCTCACACTGCTCGGCGCCCTCGTCGTGGCTCTCGTGTTCAGCGCGATCCCGGCCGCGGCGGTCACCGATGGCGACCTCGACGGCAACGGCCATCCGTACGTTGGCTTGATGGTCGCTCAGACTGCGAGCGGCACGCCGCTCTGGCGTTGCAGCGGGACGCTGATCTCGGCGAGGATCTTCGTGACGGCAGGCCACTGCACCGAGGCGCCCGCCGGGCACATCGAGATCTGGTTCGCGGCCGACGTGCAATCGGGGATCCCGGGCAACGGTTACCCGAACAAGGGTGACGTCGGAGGCACTCCGTACACCCACCCGAACTACGACCCGAATCGGTTCTTCATCCGCGACCTCGGCGTTGTCGTGCTCGACAAGGCGATGAAGATGGGCAAGTACGGCGCGCTGCCCAAGGTGGACCAGCTCGACTCGCTACAGCCCTCGAGCAGCACGACGTTCACGGCCGTTGGTTACGGCCTCCAGCAGAGCTTCCCTGACGCGGCGTCCTGGAAGGACGTCGCGCTCCGCATCCGCATGGTCGCGTATCCACACCTCGTCCAGATCAACACCGGCTTCACCGGTGACTTCTCGCTGTTGCTGTCGAACAACGCCAACACCGGCGGCACGTGCTTCGGCGACTCGGGCGGCCCGAACTTTGTCGGGCGGTCGAACGTCATCGGCGGCGTCACCTCGTACGGCCTCAATGGCAGCTGCGCAGGCACCGGCGGTGTCTACCGCCTGGACCGCAGCTGGAACCTCGACTGGATCAGCGCGACATTCGGTCGGTACCTCTAACCAACTCACCGCGTACGCCAACTCACCGCGTGCGACATGAAGAAGGGCCGCCGAAAAGGCGGCCCTTCTGTCTGTCCTAGCGCGACGCGATCACTGGGAGGTGACCTTCATCTCGTTCGGCACCACGTGGATCCACGGCTGCCCCGGTGACAGAAGGATCTGCTCGCCCGCCGCGTTCTTGAATACGAAGGGCGACAGGTCGTCCTTGCGCGACCACGTCCCGTCCTGGCGGAGCCCGTCGCGGAAGATCGTGGCGGGCCCGGTGCCGGTCATGCGCATGTCGTTCGAGAAGGCGCCCGCGGCATCGACGATGTCCTGCACCTCCCAGATCTCGGTCTGGATGATGACGACGTCCGTCGCCGCCACCGGCTTGCTGGTGACCGCATCGACGTCGCGGACCGCACGCCCGGCGGCGTTCTGGAAGCGGGCGTAGGTCTTCGTCGCCGCGTCGTACTGATACGAGACCGCGGACGTGTCGGCGCGATAGGGGATGGAGATCTCCGTCGCCGGCGCGCCGCCGGTCATGCCCGCGAGCGTCGCCGGATGATCCTGCGAGACGAGGAAGCCCCACTTCGGGATGTCCCGCGCGGTTTCGGCGCCGAGCTGCTTCAGGTTCTGGCGCTGGCTGGCGGCGCTGGTGAAGAGGTTGTACGGCGACGCCCGGAAGTTCACCCGGTAATAGCCCTGGGCGTGGTCGGCGGAGAGCTCGACGTACCTGCCCTGGTCGGCGTCCTTGCTGATGAGCGACCAGGCGTAATCGGACGTGCCTGAGTACACGAGCGCGCCACGGACCATCGGTGTGAGCGAGCGGTCGACCAGCCGCGCCGAGCGCACGCTGCCGATCGTCGCCGGGTCCTGTGACTGGAACACGGCCGCGAGCCGCGTGACGCCGCCCTCGACGATGATCTCGAAGACCATGTCGGCCTGCGAGATGCCGTAGTGCGGGCGCGCGGCGGGCGCGTTGTCGATCTTGATCAGCAGCGGCCTGCGGTCCGTCGCGGCCCCGTTACCGGCCGGCTGGCCGCTGAGCGGCCAACACTCCTCGCACGGGGCCGCCGGGTCCACCGTCGCTCGTGGCGTCGGGCTTGGCCGCGTCACCGCAGTCGGCGACGGTGAGCCCTCGATCGTCGTCGGTCCGCCGCAGGCGGCGACGATGAGGGTGCTGGCGAGGAGGAGAGTGAGGGAGCGTATGTCGGAGCGAGCGACGTGCATCTGTGACGACTGTAAATGAGCGACGAGCATGCGTCATGCATTGCAGGCGCGAGGAGGTGTGTGCCATGCCGCAGAAAGCTTGGACCGCAAAGCGCGAGCGTCAGTACGAGCACATCAAGGAGAACGAACAGGAGCGCGGTCGGTCGGCGGGGACCGCCAAGCGCATCGCCGCCGCGACGGTGAACAAGACGCGTGCCGAGAAGGGGGAGACGGAGGGCCGCCGGAAGTCTCGCTAGCCGTCATGTAACGACTGTGCTAACCTGAACTCAGAAAATCACTCGGGTCCTTCAAGAAAACCAGCGAGCCGAGTCACATTTCGGCTCGCTTTTTTGTTGCCCCGCAAAGGAAATCAGTTGATCTCGCTTACCCCCGATCTGGACCGTGCTGTGAAACAGCTCGGCTGGACCACGTTCACGCCCGTTCAGGAGCTCGCGATACCGCCGCTCCGAGCGGGCCGCGATCTCTTCGCCCAAGCGCAGACCGGCACCGGCAAGACCGGCGCCTTCGCCCTGCCGATCCTCGAGCGCGTCGAAGGACGCGCCGGCGCGCCGTTCACGCTCGTGGTCGTTCCCACGCGCGAGCTCGGGCAGCAGGTCGCCAAGGAGATCCAAGACCTGGGTCGATTCCGTGGCGTGCGCGTCGTCGCCCTTTACGGAGGCGTCGGGTACCGCGCGCAGGAAGACGCTCTCCGTCGTGGCGCGCACGTCGTCGTTGGGACGCCGGGCCGCCTTCTCGACCTGGCCTCGCGCCGCACGCTCGACCTGTCCCGCATCCGGATGCTCGTGCTCGATGAGGCCGACCGGCTGCTCGATCTCGGCTTCGCCCCCGACATCGCGCGCATCGTCGCGCTCCTGAGGGGTCCGCGGCAGACCGCGTTGTTCTCCGCGACGCTCACGAACGACGTTCGAGCCGTCGCCCGCCGCTACACCAAGGATCCCGTCAACGTCACGATCAAGCCCGAAGAGCCGACCGTTGCCGCCATCGACCAGGCCTGGGTCCAGGTGCGTGAATCCGACAAGGTCGCCGCGCTACACGAGATCCTCCGCCGCGAAGACGTCGTGCGGACGCTCGTTTTCAGGCGCACGAAGCACGGCGCGGACAAGCTCGTGAAGGCGCTCGAGCGCCTGGGCAGCCCGGCGCGCGCGCTCCACGGCAACGTCGGCCAGCACGAGCGCGAGCGTGTGCTCGAAGGATTCCGCAGCGGCCGCATCCCCACGCTCATCGCGACGAATCTCGCGGCGCGCGGCATCCACGTCGACGACATCGGCCACGTCGTCAACTTCGACTTTCCCGAGGACGCCGAGACCTTCGTGCACCGCACCGGCCGCACCGGCCGCGCCGGTCGCCGCGGCGTCGCCTTCACATTCGTGAACGAGACGCAGCACGCCGCGTTCGCGGACCTCAAGCGGCGCGCGAAGGTGCCGTTCCGACAGGAGCGGCTTGGCGCGCGTGCGCGACTGGCGACTACCGCCTAGCGCCGCTCAGCGCTCGCCGTTCGATAGGTCCTGCTCCTCCATCGGATCGAACGCTGGCGTCGTCTCCTTCGTTGGCCTGCGACCTTCGCTGCCCTTCGCGAACGGCGTGATCGCGAATCGCGTGACCGCGCCGGCTGAGACGTTCACGAGCTCGACGCGCTTTCCGGTGACGCGCGCGTCATCTGGGATGAAGACCTTGTAGCGGCCGGGCGCGAGATCCACGAACGCGGCATAGCCGAACCCGTCGGTGAGCCGTGACATCACCAGCGCATCGGTCTCGGCGTCGCGCACCTCGACGAGGATCTGGTCGAGCGGGATCCCGGTGTTCGTCTTCGCCGTCCCAGCAAGATGGCCGCGCGTCGGTGCGACCTTCCACGGCATGGCCGGCACCGTCGCCGGCGTCGAGAAGACTGGAGGCAATACGGTGTCGTACTCAGACGGCTGTGTCAGCGCCCGCGTGAGCTCGGCGCGGCTCAGATCGCCGGAGCGCGGCGGCTGACATTCGGCCGAGCTGTTGGTGTAGCAGTCCGGAGTTCGGTACGAGTAGCCCACCCAGCCGACCGCGGTGTTCCCATTCGCATTCGGCGTGAGGGCCTTCCGGACCTGCGTGACGCTGTTCGCCACGAAGTTGAGGTAGATCGCGGCTCCGATCGCAACCTGGCGCGCGTAATGATGGTCGCGCGCGAACTCGTTCCACTCGAGGTACATGCGCCGCTGGTTGTTCGGCTCCGTCGTGAAGTGCTCGCGCTTGTAATTCATCGGGATGTTGAGGTCGAGGATCCCTTCCTCCATCCAGCCGCGCCAATCCTGCAGCACCTCGCGGTAGGTGCGGGTGGCTTCCCAGCCGCCCGGTACTGACACCGGGCCGTAGCCATATGTGATCGTGTCGGCGCTGATCGCAAGCTGCGGTTTGATCGCGTACGTCTCGACATACACCTTGCGCACGATGTTCGTGATCTGCTCGCGACGCCAGGCGAGCCACTGCGCGTCGTCCGGGCGCGGCTCATCGGCGCGGCCCGTGAGCTGCTGGAAGCGCGCGACAGCGACGGGGTTGTAGCCCCACGCCGAGACACCCGGGAAGCTCGCAAGGTTTTGGTCGGGCAGGCGCACACGGTCGAAGTTCAGGCCGTCGATGTCGTAATTCGCCGCGACGCTCGTGTACATACGCACCATGTAGTCCGCGGCGTCGGGGTGACCGGGATCGAGGAGATAGTCGGCTCCGGCGCGATTGGCCCCGTCGTAGCGGCGCGAGATCCAGTTGTCCGCGCCCGTCTTCGATGGCCCGTGCAGGTTGAAGACGTGATTCGGATTGAGCGGCGGCGTGAGGCTGTTCCAGATCGCCGTGGTGATGATCCAGGCGTGCACCTTGATGCCTTCGGCATGTGCCTTCGCGATGAGCGAGTCGAGCGGGTCATATGGGAGCGGTGCGATGCCGGCCTGCGTGCGCGGCATCATCGCGCGGTTGCAGAAGCAGTCGCCGCGGCGTCCGACCTGCACGACGAGTGCGTTGAGGTTCGCGGCCTTCGTGGCGGCGACGAGCTTCGTGATCTCAGCTTCGGTGTAGATGCCCTCGCCGAATGCGTCGACCCAGAACGCGCGGAACTCGCTCTGCGCGGCTCGCGCCTGCGGTGCACCGGGCTGCAATAGAAAGGCGAGGATGAAAAGGAACGCGAACGCACGACGCATCACGCACCTCCGGCAGCAGTGCGGGGATGGTGGGGGCGCGCGTTAACGGACGCAATTTCGCGAGCGCTCGCTTAGTCGTGCGGCGCTGAGCTTCCCTTGCTCTGCGCTTCCACGCACGCCTTTGCTCCGCGGTCTCGAGCGCAGCAGCGCGTTACCCACCGAATCGACGCTAGTCGGTGACGTTGACCTCGCCGGTCATGCCGTCGCCCTCGTGGGGAATGCAGTAGTACCGGTACGTGCCTGGCTTCGTGAAGGTGTAAGCGAACGTGCCTCCGGGAAGAAGGTTGCCTGACGCGAAGGACTTGTCGTAGGCGTTTACGTCATGGGTCTGCTGTCCGCGGTTGATCCAGGTCACGGTGGTACCGACCTTCACCGTGATCGAGCTGGGGTCGTAGTAGTGCTCGGCGAGCTGGATGATCGGGCCCGTGGGGTTGGTGGTCACAGGCGCGGTCGTGCGGATCGCGCTCGCACTCGGCGCGCGTGAGGCGTTCACAGTCGGGGAGCTCGTGTGGGTCGCCGACGCCGGCGCGGAGCAGGCGCACGCGATAAGCAACAGCAGGACCGTGAGAGTGCGCATCAGCCGGCGCGCGGCGTCACCATGACATCGTCGAAGCACGTGACGGAATCAGCCTTGGTCCACAGTCCCACGCGACCGGCCTTGTACGTCGCGTCTGTCGCCTCGACGACGAGCTGGCCGTTCAAGAAGCCGCGCAGCATGTTGCCGGAGACCTCGAGGCGCAGCTCCTGCCACTGGCCTTGCGCGACCTTTGCGCTCCCGTCCTTGATCCCGCTGCGCCGACCCCCGGCGTACTTGTAGAGGTTCACGTTGGTCTCGAGCACGTTGGCGCGGAGGATGTAGTAGTTGTCTTTGTCCTGGACACGGGAGATCACACCGGCGGCCTGATCGACCTTTCCGGAGATCGGCTTGAACCGGATCGTGATCGTGAGGTCGCCATACACGCCGCTGCCGAGCGCGAGCGCGGGAAACTCGGCATCGCCGACCTGACAGAGTGCGTTCGGCTTACTCGGTGCGTCCGCCTCGGCACGCACGACCCAGGTGCCGCTGAAGATCTCCGCGCCGGCCGGCGCGCCGCCGGTCGCGTCGCTGTCGAAGTTCCAAACGCCGGGCGCGGCGCTCGGCGGTGGGCTCTGGTACTTCACGGCGGCTGTGCCTTCACACGCGGACAGCAGGATCACGAGGGCGAGCGAAGCCGCGAGTGCCCGTTCGAGGCGATGCATGTCGGTACCTCCGGGGTCACACGAATCGGTCGACGAGGATCGCGGCCGCGCCGACCAGACCGGCACTCGTGACGACGCGCTGCGCAGGCTCTGCGCGGTCAAAGCCCATGCCGAATGCGAGCGCGGCGAAGAGGAACGCCATCACCCCGGTGCCGATGTCCTCGAAACTCAGGCCCAGCAGCAGCGGGTAGTCGATGTCGAGGTTCGCCCCGTTGGCGATGATGAGCGCGCCGCGCCATATCAGGAACGCGACCACCGCGGCGATCGCACCGACCACGATCCTCCGGCGCTGTCGGGACCACGGCCAGGCGTAGAGCGCTCCGGCCGCCGTCGCGGCCGTCAGGACCGCACCAAGCGCGATGAGCCAGGCGGGCGGGGCGTACATCGTTCTCCTCGGGGTGACGCGGATCGGTGCGCGAGGCAGGATGGTACAAACACCGCGAACCTGACGCACTGGGAGGATGACGCGATGAAGTGGATCACGCGCGAGCATCCGCGGGTGGACCGCGTGGCATGTCCGTGGCTCATCGAGAAGTTCGTCGACCCGAAAGCGGAGTTCATCTACGTCCCGACCGAGAAGGTCGCGGCCGAGGCCGCGCGCCAACGCGCGACGCCGTTCGACGTGAAGGACGCGGAGCTGGGCCACCACGGCGCCGAGTGCAGCTTCGATGCGTTCGTCCACACGTACAAGCTCGACAGTGACCCCGCGATGGCCTACATGGCCAAGGTCATCCGTGGCGCGGACACGGCCGACAAGACGGTCGCGCCGGAATCCGTCGGCGTCGAGGCGCTGCTCGATGGCATGCGACACCTGCACTACCCCGACGATCAGAAGCAGCGCCAGGCCTCGCGCCCGGTGCTCGACGCGCTCTACGCCTACTGCCAGAACAAGGTCGCCGCGAAGGCAGGGTGAGTCTGCGCGCGACCGGGTTCATCCCGCTCCCCGGCGGCGAGCGCACGGGTTTCGACCACGCCGACACGTATCTCGACCGCAGCGGCAGTCGGCTGTACGTCGCGCACACCGCCGCCAACGCCATCGACGTGGTCGACTGTCGGAGCAACGCGTACCTGCGCTCGCTGCCGGATCTGCCCGGCGTCGCTGGCGTGCTCATCGACACCGAGCGCGACCTGCTGTTCTCGTCCGATCGCGCGGCCGCGCGCGTGAGCTGGCTCCGCTGCTCCGACGAAACGCTCCTCGGGCGCGTCCAGGTTGGCCCGCGCCCCAATGGCCTCGCCTTCGACACTCGGCGTCGACACCTCTACAGCTTGAACCTGGGCGAGCCGGCCGGCACGAACTGCACGGCATCGGTCGTGGCGCTCGATCAGCCACGCGTCATCGCGACGATCGCGCTGCCCGGACGCCCGCGTTGGGCGGTCTTCGACGCCTCCGCCGACCGCGTGTTCGTGAACATCCAAGACCCGGCGGTGATCCTTCAGATCGATGCGGGCGTGCTCATGGAGGCGGGACGGATCGCCGTCGGTGCCCACGGGCCACACGGACTTGCGCTCGTCCGGGGTCAGCTGTTCTGCGCCGCCGACGGTGGCGAGCTCGCGGTCATCAGCCGCGATGCCGAGGGGCCGCGCGTGGTCAAGCGGCTGCCGCTCGCCGGATCGCCCGACGTGGTCATGGCGGACGAGCGCCTGTCCCGCATCTACGTCGCCGTCGCCGACCCCGGTGTCGTTCACTCCTTCGATACGCAGACGCTCGAACCAGTTGAGACGATCACGACCGAGCTCGGAACCCATACCATCGGCTGGGATCCGGCGACCGCGCAGCTATACGCGTTCGCGCCCCAACGCGGCGGCGCCCTCATCTTCCGCGACGCAGCGTGAGCACCAGCCCGCTGCGCGAACTCGTCCTGTACTTCCTCAAGCTCGGAACGATCGGCTTCGGCGGGCCTGCGGCGCTCGTTGGTTACATGCGTCGCGACCTGGTGGATGAACGAAAGGTGCTCGACGAGCCGACGTACAACCTGTCGCTAGCCCTCGCGCAGATCATGCCCGGGCCCCTCGCCGCGCAGACCGCGATGGCCATCGGCTACTTCCAACACGGCGTGCTCGGCGCGACGCTCGTCGGACTCGCGTTCATCCTGCCCTCGTTTCTCATGGTGCTCGCGCTGTCCTGGCTCTACGTCGCCTATGGCGGGCTGCCCTGGATGCAGGCGCTTTTCTACGGGATCGGCGCTGCCGTCATCGCGATCATCGCCATTGCGGCGTACCGCCTCGGTCGTGGCACGAACAAACGCGACCCGCTGCTCTGGGCGATCTTCGCTGCGCTCGCGATCGGGACGGTGTGGGCGCAGGCGGAGCTCGCCGAGCTGTTTCTCGCCGCGGGAGCGCTGGTCGTGCTCGTCCGCGCTCGCCCGCGCTTCATCAAATTGCCGTCTCTGAGCGCGATCGTGCCGCTCGCCGCGCTGCTCCCGGCCGCGGCGACCTGGACGGGGAACGTGCTCGTGGACCTGCTCGCGTTCTTCGCCAAGGCCGGACTGTTCGTGTTCGGCAGCGGGCTCGCGATCGTGCCGTTCCTGCACCAGGGCGTGGTCGACCAGTTCGGCTGGCTCACGGAGCGCCAGTTCCTCGACGCGGTGGCCGTCGCTCTCATCACCCCAGGTCCGGTCGTCATCACCGTGGCGTTCATTGGCTACCTCGTTGCGGGTAGCGCGGGCGCGACGGTCGCGGCGATCGGGATGTTCCTCCCCGTCTACCTGCTCACGATCCTGCCCGCGCCGTGGTTCAAGCGGCATCGCGACAATCCGCAGCTCAGGGCTTTCGTCGCCGGTTGCACCGCGGCCGCGAGCGGCGCGATCGCCGGGGCGGTGCTCGTACTCGCGCGCCGGGCGATCCTGGATCTGCCCACCGCGGCGATCGCCGCGGTCAGTCTCCTGCTCCTATGGCGACTGCGGATCCCTGAGGTGATCGTGGTGGCGGCGGCCGGCGCGGTCGGTCTTGCGCTGGCCAGGTTGGGCTGACGCCCGGCCAGCGGTAGCGGTCGTGAGCCGCGCGCCACGAGAGGTGCCGGCGATGGCGTCGGGGTGCGATAAGAGGCCAAGAAGTCAGGCTCGGCCGGTACTCCGACACGCAATTCGCAAATCCGACAGGCTGATCGCACGAACCCGACGCACAACTCGCAACGCGACAGTGTCAGTCGGAGCGGGTGGCGGGAATCGGACCCGCGCCTCAATCTTGGAAGGATCGCGCGCTACCACTACGCCACACCCGCACGTGAAGATCCGTTTGCTTCTGCCATGCGCCGCTGGTACGTCCGTTTCCGATGGCAGTTCACACAAACGATATCGCACTTTGCTACCTCGGCCAGGATCACGGAACGTGCCCGAGCGATGATCCGCGTGACTTCGTAATTCTTCGTCGAAGGGTCACGGTGGTCGAACTGCATTACACACGGCGGAAACCTCATGCGGCAGTCCTCGCACGGGACATCGCGGAGCTCGTTCAGCAGGGCCGCGTTGGCCCGCCATCGCGCACGGTTCTGAACGATACGCGCCGACTTGCCGGGAGCCCACTCCTCGGGCGTTGACCGACGTCGGCGATCCATCAGCTTGGCGTAGGTCCTCAACGCATGGCAGTTCGCCCACACGATGTCGCACTTCTCGATCTCAGCGATCAGTTTGTCGCGCGAATGAGTGGCGCATGACCACCGGTGATCGCAAAGAGCTTCTTACCGGGGTCGCGATGATCGAAATCCATCACGTAAGGGGGGAACATCTGGCCACACTCTTCACACGGGACGCGGCGGAGATTTCGGAGGAACGAGATAGCCGCCGCGTGGCGCTTCATTACGCGATCCAGCTCAGCCTGACGATGTGCCGCGTAGTAGCGGACGTTGTAAGGACGTTGATTTCGCGGCGCAGTCATCGAATCCTCAGCGTAGAACACGCGTTCTATTCACGTCGAATGCGCAGCAACCCATCGGGCCGACGATTATTCGAGTCGTGCCGAGCGAGAGCGACGTCCTGCGAGCCTTTCCCGGCATCAAAGACATCCGCGACGCGCGACTGCGCAAGCTCTCGACCGACATGTGGCGCTACGTCTCCGAGCGGAATCCCGCGTGGACCGACATAGAGCGCATCCCGCTCCATCCGACGATGCCGATCGCGACGCACGGCAACCTCGTGAAGCACGTGCTCGCGATGGTCCGCATCTCGGAGACGCTCGTCCCGATGTTCCGCGAGCTTTGGAAGCAGGACCTCGACCTCGACACCTTTCGCGCCGCCGTGTACGTGCACGACGCGGCGAAGGTCATCGAGTTCAGCGAGAAGGACGGCGCGGTCGTCGGGATACCCGGATACAACCACGCGATCGAGGCCGGCCGGATCGTGCGCGAGCTCGGTGGGCCTGAGCCGCTCGCGCACATGGTCGAGGCGCATTCGTTCTCGGGTCCGTTGGTCGTGCCGCGCACGCGTGACGCGCAGCTGTTCCTGCTGCTCGACCCGATGTGCCTCAACGTGTTCCCGGAGCAGGGCGCCGGCGTCGTCGAGCGGCACCTCAAAGCGAATGGCAGGGACGATCCGAAGACGCTCGAGCGCTACCGGAGTCCTGGCGCTTAAGGGGCGATGCCCCTGCCCTCACGGTGACGCGTGACGCTCCATCGCGCAGGGGATCCTTCGATCTCGCGCACAAGACCTTTGCGTTCGAGGTGCCGGAGATGCGCGAGCGTCTCGGCAAGCGCGAAGCGCTCCTCGTGCGGGGAGCGCAGTACCGGGAAGAGCGTTCGCGCGATCGCATACGCGTCACGTTCGGTCGCCCCGATCGCCGCGACGGTCGCATCGAGTCGCGCCGCGTGATGCGCAAGGAGCTCGTCGACACGGCCGGCGAGGTCTTCGAACGGATCGCCGTGCGCCGGCAACACGCGCTTCACCGGTAGGTCGCGTAGCCGCGCGAGAGCGCCGAGGAAGTCGCCGAGCGGATCGTCGCGCGAGGAGGGATAGAGCCCGATGTTCGAGGTGATGCGCGGCAACACGTGATCGCCCGCGAACAAGACGCCGTCGCGTTCGTCGATGAGGACGGCGTGGTAGTCGGTATGCCCCGGCGTCCAGCGGAGCTGCGTCGCGCGACCGCCGAGATCGACGTTCGCCCCGTCCTCGACGCCGCTCACACGGCCGAGATCGTCGACGCGCTCGCCCATCGCGATCCAGGCCTGTCGCATCCCCTCATCGACGTCCCGCGGCATCCCGTGGCGCACGAACCAGTCGTAGGTCGCGTCGATCGCCTCGTGTCCCTTCGACCAGACGCGGCGCGCGGCGGCGATCTCCGGCGTGTGCATGAGCACCTCGGCGCCCGCGCGCTCGAGCGTCCCCGCCATGCCCATGTGATCGGGATGAAGATGGGTGACGAACACGCGCCGCACGTCCTCGATGCCGATCCCCGCGTCTGCCAGACCGGCGCGGAGCGCCTGCTCGGCCTCGGCCGTGTGGAGGCCCACGTCGACGAGGCTCCAGCCGTGCGCCCCTTCGACGAGATAGGCGTTCACGATCGAGAGACCGCGGATCGGGAGGGGGATGGGGATGCGCCGGACGCCCGGCGCGACGAGATCGCTCAGCGCGTGAAGGGACCGCGACAGGTCACGCTCGGTACAATGGAAGCCTCCGGCCCGTTCGTCTAGCGGCCCAGGACACTGCCCTCTCAAGGCAGAGACCACCGGTTCGAATCCGGTACGGGCTACCGACACTTCTTCCAGTCAAGCGGTGTTTGGTGCGCGCGAAGACCTCGCGTCGACCCCGTCGCCGAGTTTCGGTCTACGATCAAGGCAACACGCTGACTGGGAGCGACCTGGGTGTAGGGCCAAGAGAGCCGCCGGATGGTGCAAGGCGGTGCCCGGAGCTCAGCGTCGGACACCCTCGAGTGCGGGAAGAGTGGGCGCGAGTCCATCTAGAACCCGCCGGTCGTCCCCGTTATCGGACCTCATGAGGCTCGCCACAGGGCGAGCGAAGTGTGGTGGCACCACGGTTTCCCCGTCCACATGAAAGACGGAGGCGACCTGTGGAACGCATACGAACCAGCGAACTCGCGCAACACGCCGGTGAACAGGTGCTGCTGCGCGGCTGGCTGCACCACCGCCGGCTCCTCTCGCAGGTCACCTTCCTCGTGCTCCGCGACGCCTGGGGCATGTGCCAGGTCGCGTCCGTACCCGATGCATCCGGCGTCGACCAGATCACGCCCGAGTCGGCGATCGAGGTCGGTGGCCTTGCCGTTGCTGAGCCGCGAGCTCCCGGCGGAGTTGAGGTGCGCGAGGCGACGGTGCGCGTCTTGTCGTCCGCGGCTGCGGGTCTTCCATTCGACCTGTTCCGGCCGACGATTGACGCGGCGCTACCGACGCTCCTCGACCATGCGGCGGTCTCGCTGCGCCACCCACGTCGGCGTGCGGCGTTCCAGCTCATGGACGCCACCGCTGCGGCGTATCGCGCAGCCCTGCGCGAGCGGGGGTTCACGGAAGTGTTCACGCCAAAGATCGTTGCGACCGCGACCGAGAGCGGCGCCAACTGCTTCCGGCTCGACTACTTCGGCCAGCCGGCGTATCTCGCGCAAAGCCCGCAGCTGTACAAGCAGATGCTCGTCGGCGCGTTCGAGCGCGTGTTCGAGGTCGCGCCGGTCTTCCGTGCGGAGCCCCACGACACGCCGCGCCATCTGAACGAGTACATCTCGCTCGATGCGGAGATGGGATTCATCACCGACCACCACGACGTGATGGCACTGCTCGGGCAGGTGACGAGCGCCATGGCCGGCGCGGTGAGCGAGCACGCCGCCGTAGCGCGGGCCGGGGCCCGCCTGCCGATCGCGGTGCCACTCAAGTTTCCCGAGCTGCACTTCACCGAGGCCCTCGACCTGCTCGCTGGCGAGTTCGGCACCGAGGTGCTGGCCGAGCCTGATCTGGCACCGTCGCATGAGCGTTGGCTGGGCGAGTGGGCGCTCCGGACATACAACTCCGACTTCCTGTTCGTCGTGGGGTTTCCGATGACGAAGCGTCCGTTCTACACGCACCCCGACCCCGCGCGACCGGCGTACTCCAACAGCTTCGATCTGTTGTTCCGTGGCCTCGAGCTCGCCACCGGGGGCCAGCGGCTCCATCGATACGAGGACTACGAGACGGCGATGCGCGAGAGGCACATCGACCCCACGCCGTTCGCCGGTTACCTCGAGGCGTTCCGTTACGGCATGCCCGCCCATGGTGGGTTCGCGATCGGCATCGAACGCTGGGTGCAGCAGGTCATCGGCGCGAGCAACCTGCGCGAGACGACGCTCTTCCCTCGGGACCTCAACCGGATACTGCCGTGATGGTCACGCCGTTCGTGCCCGGACAGACCATCGCGTGGCGGAACTGCGCGCGCGACGCATCCGGATGGGAAAGTGACGCACTATTCGCGAGATCACACACCGATCGGCGTGATCAGCAGCTGCGAAATTCCCGGGCGACGGCAGTCATAGCCGTACTTCACATCGAGTCTCCTGGTGGTGCCATCGGGGAACGTCCCCGTAGCGATCGTCGATCCGCCGCTCGAGACCGTGACGATCGCGGACGTCCGCAATGTTTCACCGCTGGCAATGCGGTCGGCGAGCATCTGCCGGATCTCCGCGGGACCGCTCTCCTTGAAGTCACCGGTGACCGGATCGCCGCGGCGGACGTAGTACGTTCGCGCATCCGGCAGGAACAGGGTCATGAGCTCATCGAGCTTGCGCTGGTTGAAGAGCGTAAAGAAGCGCTCGCCTGCGTCGCGGATCGTGCCTGCGTCGCAATGGACGCTTGCGGTCGCAGAAGGGCGAACGGAAGGTGCGACGACGGCGGAACAGCTGACCAGCATGAATCCAGATAGCGTCGCACCGGTCAATGAGATTCGGAAGCTCCTCATTACTCGATCTACAAGCGTGGCGATTTCGCGGTTCCACAGGGGCTTTGTATCCGCAACTTGCTAGCCTTTCGCCGATGCGAAACTCCACCGTCGCGCCCTTCTACGAAGGGTGGCGCCTTATCAACGACGGTCTCGTCACGGCGCTCGCGCCGCTCTCCACCGAACAGCTCGCGCTCCCCGTCGGTTCGCCCAGCTGGCCGATCTGGGCGAGTGCGTCGCATCTCGCCGGCGCGCGCGTGTTTTGGCTGTGTCACGTGTTCAAGGAGCCCGGCGCGCAGACGACGCCGTTCGCCGACCCGACGGGTTTCGGCTGGGAGGATGACCTCGCGCATCCCCGATCCGCCGACGAGCTCGTCGGCGCCCTGGTGTCGTCCTGGAAGATCGTGGAGCGCTGCCTGGAGACGTGGACGCCCGAGACACTGGGCCAGGAGGCCCGGCGGACGCGCGGGACCGAGGTCCGGATCCACACCCGCCAGTCCGTCCTGATGCGACTCGTCACGCACGATGCGTATCACTGCGGGGAGATCTCGCTGATCCTCGGGAGCAACGGGCTCGCCGCGATCGACCCGTGGGTCGGTCTCTCGCGGGTCTCCGGCGCGCCGCGCGCCTAGAAGATGCTGAGCTTGGTGACCATGACGAAGACGACGGCGACGATCAGGACGACCATCGCGCCCAGCAGGTAGACCGGTCGCCGGTCGTGCCGGAGGCGGTCGATACGAGTGGCGTCACCTCCGTCGTTCGAGGCAAAGTCGTGGGCGACGTCCTTCGACCACAGGTCGAACAGCGTGCCGTCGACGCCCAGCAGCGCCACCAGAACGTACGCGGTGATGAGCCATGACGCGGTGAGGTCGAGGCTTCCGACAAGCGCGGCGACAAATCCCGAGACAATGCCCAGTCCGTAGCTCGCGGTGCTGATCTGGAAGATGCGCTCCGCGAGCGCGAAGGACCGGCGGATCGCCGCTGCATCGGCCGATCGTGCGATCAGATAGATGAGAGCAGCGGGTCCGACCGCGAACGCGGCGCCCATGAACATGAAAGCGATGTGCAGGAACTTGAGCGCGATGAAGCTCATGGCTGCGCTCAATCTAGTGCGGGGTATCAGGCCGAGCTCACGTAGCTCTCGGTGCGCTCCCATGCCAAACGACCATCGCGCGAGACCTTCGCGGTCACGAACGTGCCGCCGCCGAGCGCGCGCTCGTGGAACAGCTTCAGCGCTCGCGGACGGAATCGGTAGAAGCGGTACGCGCGCAGCTCGTCGGCTGAATATGCCTTGAACCGTCTGCCGTAGAGTCGTGCCGCGTCGCGCGCCGCGCGTCCGGTCAACTCGCTCGCGGTACCGAACAGCTGGATGCCACGATCGAAGCCTCCCCACGTCTGCGTCGAGTCGTATACCGCCAGCGCGACCGATGGCTGGCGCCCGATGTTCCGCGAATGCCGCGCCTCGGGCGCCGACAGCCACACGATCTCGAGCGCCGGGCTCCACGCGAAGTAGGTGGTGTTGACGTGCGGCCGGCCGCCGGCCGAGACCGTCGATATCGCGCACAGCGTCGATGCGTTCAGCAGCCGCTTCGCGATCGTCCGAAGACGTGGAGCAGCGATCCGTTCGCTGCGATGCTGGACCGGCATCGCGTCAGACTACCGGCGTGGAAGTCGCGCCGGGCATCCGCGGGATCGGACCGGGCCTCGCCAACGAGGTCTGCGCCAGCTGCGGCCTGGCGGTCGCGGACGGGGCGGAGGGCTGTCAGCGCCTCTTCGAATCGATCGGTCTGCGCGAGTACGAGGACATGCGCTTCGCGCGCTATCACCGGGTCGTCGTCGACGTCTATGCCTTGCAGCATCCCGACCGCTACGGTCGCTCGGCGAAATCGTTCGCGGCGCATCTGACCGGGTTGTGCGCCTGGCTCGACGACGAGCACGATGCACAGTCCGTGAACGCGGCGGTGCAGCGGTGGCTCAGCGGGCCGTCGCCGATCGCGAAGCCTGCGCTGCCACCCACCTACGGTGCGACCACGATCCGCGAGCTGGTCGGCGCCGACGATCCGGTGAGATACGGCGAAGCTCTGCGGCGATGGGCGCGGTCGACCTGGGACGCGTATGCGTCGCTCCACGCGACAGCGCGCGCCTGGATCGCCACCGCGGGCGCAACGAGGATGCGATAGCGGCCGACCGGGCGCTGTGACGGCTTGTCGTTCGTCCAGCGGACGAAACCGTAGGACGACCGCATCACCTTCGTGCCCCCTCCGTTGACCCAACGAGCCCGGTGTGAGGACCGGGTGAGGAGGGGAACGGTTGTCCACGCTTCACACGCCGCGAGTCCTAGTCTCCGCCGCACTCGTTGCCTGCTTGCTCGTGGCGTGGCCCGGGTCGCTGCCCAGCGCTGCCGCCAGCTTGGACGCGCAGGAATCCGATCTCGTCGCGGCCGTGAACTCCTTCCGTGCCGCACGAGGGCTCGCCCGCCTGGCTATCTCCGACACCCTGACGTTCGCGGCGAAGTGGATGGCGACGGACATGGCGGTCTTTGACTACTTTTCGCACACGTCGCGAGACGGGCGTGCGCCGATCCAGCGCATGAGCGACGCCGGCTACCCCGGCCCGCAGACGTACACCGGCGAGAACATGGCGGCCGGCTACACGAGCGCCGGCGAAGTGCTGAACGGCTGGATCAACAGCCCAGCTCACTACGCGGTCCTGACGAATCCGAACTACCGCGCGATCGGCGTCGGTCGCGCGTACAGCGCGGGCTCGAGCTACCACACCTACTGGGTCATGGACGTCGGGGGGATCGTCGACGCCGCGACCGCACTCCCGTCGTTCGACCTCGGGTTTCACGGCGCGTGGTCGGCGCAAAGCCCCGACGTGACGCTGTCGCCCGGCCAGACCGCGACGCTGGTCCTCGCGCTTCGCAACACCGGCTACCGCGGCTGGTACCGCGGCAGCCCGGGGCAGCAGGCGAATCTCGGCACCGCGGACCCGCTCGACGCGCAGCGCTGGGATCTCGACTACGGGTGGCCGTCGGCTTCGCGCATCGCGACCACGACGACCGAGTACGTCGGACCCGGTCAGCTCGGCTGGTTCCAGTTCCAGGTGCGCGCGCCCTCGAGTCCGGGCTCGTACCTGCTGCGGGCGCGCGGCGTGATCGACGGAACGACCTGGCTCGAGGATCCCGGCATCTACTGGACGATCACGGTCCGCTGAGCCTGGCGTAGTCTCGCGGCGCTCCGCGCACAATGACCGCGTGCGCGTCGGCGAGCGAGAGGTCGCGGTCACCAACCTCGAGAAGGTGTTCTTCCCCGCGCGCGGGCTGACCAAAGGCGATCTCGTCCAGTACTACGCCGATATCGCGCCGTACGCACTCAACCATGTCGAGCGACGTCCGATGCAGATGAAGCGGCATCCGAACGGCGTCGAGGGCGACTTCTTCTACCAGAAGCGCGTGCCCGTGCCGCATCCGGACTGGCTCGAGACCGTCCATATCAGCTATCCGAGCGGCAACGAGGCGGACTTTCCGGTCGTCACCGACGCGGCCGGCCTCGTATGGATCGCGAACCTCGGGTGCATCGAGATGCACACCTGGCACTCGCGCGTCGCCGACGTGGCTCGGCCCGACTACCTGCTGATCGACCTCGATCCGAGCGAAGGCAACCCGTGGGAGCACGTCCGGGAGATCGCGATGGTGGTGAAGGACGTGCTCGATGAGCTCAAGCTACCGAGCTACCCGAAGACCTCCGGCGTATCGGGCATGCACATCCTCACGCCGATCCAGATCGAGCTGCCGTTCCCCGAGGTGCGCCGCTTCGCGAAAGCCGTCGCGGTCGAGGTCGCGAACCGCGTCCCGAAGATCGCGACGACGACCTGGGTCGTGAAGGACCGGACGGGCGTCTTCGTCGATTACGGTCAGAACGCGTTCGATCGCACCATCGCCTCGGCCTACTCGATCCGGCCGATGGCGGATGCGCGCGCGTCGGCGCCGCTGCGCTGGGACGAGGTCCCGGACGTCCGACCCGAGGCCTTCACGCTCGAGACGATGCGCGACCGCGTCGCGAAGGTCGGCGACCTCACGGCCGACATCTGGCAGCACCGTGCGGACCTGAAGCCGCTGTTCAAGACGCTGAAGCTGAAGGACCCGGTCGTCGATGACCGCGTGCTCGTGCGCCCCAGCCGGCCGTGGACCGAAGAGGAGCAGCGCGCCTGGCGCGAGCGGGGCCGCGGGAGCGGCTGGAACCGCGGAACGTCGCGACGGCCGCCGAAAGAGTCGCCCGACCAGCCCTAGTCGGAGAGCTGGGGGGCGACGCTTACCACCGCGGTCACGCACAGCGCATCGCGGAGCCACGCCGCGACGCGACTGCCCGCAAGAGCGCGTTCGACCCGCAGGTCGTAGTACACGTGGCGCATGCCGATGAGCAACGAGCGCAGCGCGCCGCGCGCCGTCTCGCTTGCGAGCAGACGCCTGAGCATCGCCGATCGTTGGACGGACGCGGGCGCGCCGAGCAGACCGCCCTTGTCGGTCTGTCCCCACCAGATCGCGCGCGCGAGCTCCTCCGCCTCGCGGTGGCGCGACGCGTCGGAGAAGCGGGTGACGCCGGGCGTGCCCTCGACGATCGTCACGAGGGGCAGGTCATGGCCGAGCGCGATGTGCGCGGCGACGTGCACGTAGAGATAGATGCGCTCGGCGACGCTCGCCTGTGAGCTCACGACGAGACTCCTCGGCCGGCCCTCGCGGCTCACCAGGAGCGCGCGGACGTCGGCGAGAGGCGCGAAGCGCGTCTGCACGCGCAGCCGTTGCTCGAGATGCGCGCGCAGCCGCTCCTCCTCGGCGCGGAGGGTGTGGCTCTCGGCGCGTGGCCGCCCGGTGCTCACTTCGGTAGCCATACGCGCAGACCCTCCTCGAGATATTCCTTGAGCGTGTAGCGGTCGGTCAGCTTCGGCAGCGTCGCCGCGAGATCGCGGAAGATGAGCGACGCGAGCGGCTCGCCGACGAATCCCGCGAGCACGGCGTGACCCTCGTCGACGATCGAGGTGACCGAAAGCTCGCGCTCGCAGCCCAGGATCATCAAAGCGAAGTAGAGGCGGATGCATTCCTCGGGCGAGTCGATCGCGCGGGCGACCTGCGTCTTGCCACGCGCGATCCGATGCAGCGTCGCGCGATCGAGTGCGAGCGTGCCGTCGGTGAGGTCGTAGAGGCGATCGACCAGCGTGTCGAGCGAGGTGCCCGCGCTGAGCGTCTGGATCGCCTCGGAGACGCGCTGCGCGTTCTGGATCCGCACGCCCCGAGACTACCGGCCCTCGGTCTCGCCGTCGTCTCACTTGTGGGACGGCTAAGTACTACCTGCATCGAGCGTCTCGTGCGCGCGATGACTGCGACGTTCGCGGCCGGGACCATGGCCGGCATGCTCGAACGACGGGCCCCCGCCGCGATCGCGCTCGCTTTGCTGCTCGGCCTCGTCGGGCAGGTCCTGTTCTTTCACCAGCCGCTCGGACTGAACGCGCTGCTCATCACGGCGTTGTTCCTCGCCGCCGCGTGGTCGCAGCGCGACCGCTCGGCCCCCCTGCGCGCATCTGACGCGTGGCTGCCCGCGAGCGCGCTCGCATTCGCGGCGTTCTGCGCGGTCCGCGCGGACGGTCCGCTCCTCGCGTTCGACGCGGTCGCCGCCATCGGCTGTGCCGCCGCGACCGTGATCGCCTGGAGCGGCGTGCCGATCAGCGTCCTGCCCGTCGCGCGCCTCGTCGCCGAAGGCTGGTCGCTCAGCGGACGCCTGCTCCTCGGCGCGGCCGACGTGCTCGTTCCAGCGTGGCCGCGTCTGCGCCTCGCGCCGCGACGGTTCGCCCGAGCGTCTGGCTATGCCGGGGGCGTCGGCCTCGCGGCGCCGTTCGTGGTCATCTTCGCGGTGCTCTTCTCGTCGGCCGACGCCGTGTTCGCACGCTCGCTCGAGAACGTCTTCGACCTGAAGCGGCTCGCCGACCTCCTCGGCGAAACACCGGGACGCCTCTTCATCGCGCTCGCGTTCGCGTGGCCCGCGGCCGGCGCGCTCGCCGCCCTGTGGCGCATGCCGCGCGACTACCTGGTGTCGCGCTCGCGATCGCTGCTCGCCGCCGAGACCGCGACGGTGACACTGATCCTCGTCGCCGCGCTCTTCGCGATGTTCGTCACGCTGCAGCTCGCGTATCTCTTCGGCGGTCGCGACACGCTCGACGCGGCCGCGATCAGCTACAGCGCGTATGCGCGGCGCGGCTTCTTCGAGCTCATCGCCGCGGTCGCGCTCGTCGGCGCGCTGCTCTTCGGGCTGGAGCTGGCGGTGCTCGACCGTGGCCGCGTCTATCTCGCCGCGGCGCTGACGCTGCTCGCGCTCACCGCGCTGGTGCTCGTGTCCGCCTGGTACCGGCTCGACCTCTACCAGCAGGCCTACGGCTGGACAGAGCTGCGCTTCTACGCGAACTGCGCGATCGCGTTCCTCGCGCTCGCGCTGCTGCTCTTCGCGTGGAGGGTCGTTCGCGGCCGCATGTCATATGCGCTGCAGCCCCTCGCGATGGCGGTCGTGCTCGTCGCGTTCGCGGCGAACGCCATCGGTCCTGCGGCGTTCGTCGCGCGCGCGAACATCGCGCGCGTTCTCGATCCGTCCGGATTGCCAGAAGACGCGGCGCGCGGGCTGGACGCCGACCACCTCGCGACGCTCGGCGGCGGGGCCATCGTCGAGCTCGTCGATGCCTTCCCGCGTCTGCCTCTCAGCCAGCGGCTCTACGCCGACATCCTGTTGCGCATCGAGCTCTCGCGCCGTGACGAGGGCCGCGCGCCCGACTGGCAGGGCTGGAACCTCGAGCGCGAGCGCGCGCGCCTCGCGCTCATCCACGCCCGCGACGAGCTGCTGCGTTAGCTGCGGAGCAGCTCCGCCAGGATCGGATCGCCCTTCTTCGGCTGAGGCCGCACCTGATCCCAGGTGCATTCCTTCGGATCCTTGTCGGGTCGGAAGCGGAGAAAGCGCGTGCCGTGCCGGATGCGCTCGTCCTCCATCTTGTCGTAGCGGATCTCGCAGACCAGCTCGGGCCGGATCTCGTGCCAGGGAAGATCCTTTCCTTGCGACCAGCGTGACCCGGCGTCGGGTGTGCGGCCCCACTCGCTCGGGTCGAAGCCAAGGGCACCCTCCTCCTTCAGCGGCGGCAGCAGCTGCTGCAGCTGCTTCTGGAGCGAGGCCGCGATGCCGGAGGTGTGGCCGACGAAGTCGAGCGTGCCGTCCTCGCGATAGAGGCCGAGCAGCAGGCTCGCGATCTTCTCGCCGTTCGTCCGGTATCCGACGATCACGCAATCGCAGGTCTTGTGGTACTTGACCTTCTTCACGACCTCGCGCGACCCCGGTTTGTACACGGCGTCAACTCGCTTCGCGATGATCCCGTCGAGCCCGATCACCTCGAGCCGCTCGAGCCAGTGCTTCGCCGTCGCGAGGTCCGTCGTCGTGAGTGACAGCGTGAAGCCCTTCGCGACCTCGAGAAGCTTCGCTCGGCGGTCCGCGAGCGGCTTCTGATGCACGGGCTCGCCGTTCCAAAGCAGCACGTCGAACGCGATGTAGGTCGCGGGCGTCTCTGCCGCGAGCCTGCGGATGCGCGACTCGGCCGGATGAAGCCTCATCTGCATCGCGTCGAAGTCGAGGCTGCCCTCGCGCTCGATGACGATCTCGCCGTCGAGCGCGGAGTGCGGCGGGAGGAGCTCGCCGAGGGCGCGCAGCTCGGGGAAGTAGCGCAGCAGGGGACGACCGTTGCGGCTCCACAGCGCGAGCTCGCCGTTGTCGTTCTCCAGCACGCCGCGGAAGCCGTCCCACTTCGGCTCGTACTGCCACTTCGGTCCGGTCGGGATCTCCTCGACGAGCTCCGCCTCCTGCGGCGGGAAAGGTACGTTCGGGCCCGGCGCGCTAGGCACCGATATCCCGTCGTCGCAGGGCCATCAGGGACGCCGCCGTCGCGACAGCGCCGATCCCGACGAGGCCCGCCACGCCGCCCCATCTGATCTCTCCGGACATCGGCATGCCGTAGAGCGTATAGAGCGAGAGATTCGCGACCCACTCCGGCCAGCCGAAGAGCGGCACGAATTGCTGCACGAAGTAGCTGAACACCGCGACCGTCGAGAGCGCCACGACCGCAATTCGCGGGCGCGAGGCCGAGATGAATTGGCCGATGGAGCCGAACGCGAAGGGGATCGTGAGGAGCAGGGCGGCCGCGAGCGCGACGCGTCCGCCGTCGAGCCTGATCCCTTGGCCCGCCGCGACCGCGCACACGGCGACCGACGACGCCGCCGCGATGAGCGCGACGGCGACGAGGAGCGTCGCGAGCCGCTCGAGGATGACACGGCCGTGCGACACGGGCGCCGAAAGGATCGTCGCGAGCCTCCCCTCGGCGTCGTCCGCGGACCAGCTTGCGACCTGGACGATCGCGTAGATCGACAGCAGCAGCGTCGCCGTCGAGAGCCAGATGACGCCGACGAACGAGTCGTACACGCTGAGCCCCGCACGCTCGAAGTAGGCGCGCAGGAACGGCACCGCCGACGACGTGAGCGAGTCGACGATCGTCCGGGTGATCGAGGTGAGGGCCGCCGCGAGCACGACAAAGCCCACGAGCCACGAGGCGACCCAGATGCGCTGCTGTCGCAGCGGGCCCAGCACCGGTAGACGGAGGAGGGGATCGCGTGAGGGGGAGCGCGACGCGCGGCTGTCCCGCATGGTCCCCGGTAGGGCGGTCCCGCCGAGATCACGACGCGCGAACGTGACGATCCCGATCGTAATCAGGAGGACTGCCGCGCCCAACAACGCGCTGACGGCACCGACATCGAGCGATCCGGCATCAGTGAGCGGTCTACTGCGTTCGAAGTAATAAAAAGGCGACAGCCAGCGCACCGGACCGATGTCGGTCGTGCGGCCCGCCCCGTTCAGGAGGAAGAGCCCGATGAGCAGCCCCGCCGCGATCCCGCCCGCGCCGCGGCGGGTCGTGACGAGCTGCGCGATCACCAGAGCGAGACCGTAGCAACACAGCGTCGTCGCGAGGAGATTGAGACCCATCGCAAACAGGTCCCTGCCCACAAGCGGTTCGCCGTCCGCGGAGAGGAGGATCGACAGCTGCATCGTGCCGATCACGATGATCGCGATCGCCGCGAACACGGCGACACGGGTGATGAGATATCGCGCGCGCCCGACGCCGGCGGCGAGCCATTGCTCGACCAGGCCGCGCTCCTCATCCCCGCGGCCGCTTCCGCTCGCCGAGATCGCGGCCCAGATACCGAAGACGACCACGAGCGTGCCGAACCAGCGCCACTCGAGGTAGCCGGCGAGCGTGTCGATCCGCACCGGGACCGGAAGCATGTAGGAGAGCTGCGCACCGAGCAACGTCATCTGCTGCGCGAACGCAGCGCGCTCGGCCGGTGTCGTGCCGGCGATCTGGACGAATGCGAGGGTGTTCAGCACACCGCCGCTGGCCACGAGGAGCGCCAGGGCGATGACGCCGACGGTCTGCTGCTTCAGCGCGATACGGATGAGCATCACCGGTAGTACGTGAGGAAGATCTCCTCGAGGCTAGGCTCGCGGCTCGTGAAGCCGGTCACGCGCGCGCCCGAGACCGCGGACATGAGCGGCTCGAACGTGCCGCGCAGCAGGGCGGTGGCTCGATGGTCGGTGATGACGAGCTGGTCGAGGCCCTCGACCCGCCGGAGCCTGTCGACCGGCACATCGTCCGCGAAGTCGATCTCCACCCGGAAGGCGCGCATGCCGACGAGATCCTCGAGAGCGCTCACGGTCACGAGGTGTCCATCGCGCACGATGCCGACACGGTCGCACACGTGCTCGACCTCCGAGAGGACGTGCGAGGAGATGAAGATCGTCGCCCCCGCGGTGCGGGCGTCGCGGACGATGCCGTAGAACTCCTGCTGATGTAGCGGATCGAGGCCGGTCGTCGGCTCGTCCAGGATCACAAGCGCAGGCTGGTGCATGAACGCGAGCACGAGCGCGAGCTTCTGCTTGTTGCCGTGCGAGTACTCGCGGTACTTGCGGCCGAGATCGAGGTCGAGCCGCGTCGCGAGCGCGATGATCGAGGCGTCCTTCACATCGCCACGCAGTCCAGCCACGTACGCGACGATCTCGGATCCGCGCCAGCCGCCGAACTGTGGAAGCTCGCCGGGGCAGTAGCCCACTTTGCGCTTCACGGCGACAGCGTCGCGGTCAGAGTCCAACCCGAAGATGCGCGCGTTGCCACGTGTGGCGTGGATGAGACCCATGAGCAGGCGGATGGTCGTCGTCTTCCCGGCGCCGTTCGGTCCAAGGAAGCCGAAGACCTCGCCCACCGGAACGCTCAGGTCCAGATCGAAGATGCCGCGTCCGCTTCCGTAGTCCTTGGTGAGTCCATGCGTCTCGATGGCTTCGGTCATGGCTGTCTCCCCTTCCGGCTGCGCGACGCGATCGCCGCGCCCTCTCGTTCGAGGATCTCGTCGACGGTGGATGCCATCTCGCGCAGCTTGGCGCGCGTCGCTGGCATCGATGCGACGCGCGCACCCTCGTTCAGCAGTCTCATCACGGCGCGCGCGCTCTCGCTGCGCGCCGCGAACATGGCGTCCATGTTGTCGATCGCGCTGAAGAGGACGCGCCGGCTGCCACGCTCACCAGTGCTGCGCGCGAGACCGAACGCGACCAGCTGGCGCGCTCCAACGCTCGCGCCGCTCTTCGCGACGTCGAGGTCGCGCGCGATGTCGTCGAGCACAGCGGGCTCTCCGCGGATCAGCAGGTACGCCCAGACGCGTCCCGTGGTGCGAGGAAGGTTCCAGCCGACCACCTGCTGGCCCAGGTGATCCACGAAGTCGTGCTGCGCCGCCGTCATCTTGGCCTTGTTCTGTTTCATCTGAACGTTCCGAACGTAGCAGACGCGAGAAACGGCTGCGCGGCTTATCTGGCTGTCAGAGCTGACCAGGTATCGCGAGGTCCTTCACCGCGCGCGATGAAGGACCCCGCGAAGAAAAGTGCTTTGCGGCGCCGCTACTTGCCGCGCTTCGCGAGAGTCGAGTCCTTCGCCTGCTTGGCGATGCGGAACTTGAGCACGCGCTTCGCCGGGATCTGGATCGTCTCACCGGTCGCCGGGTTGCGGCCGAGCCGAGCCTTGCGGTCGACGATGACGAGCTTGCCGACGCCCGGGAACGTGAAGCCGTTGCGGGCTTCCTTGTACGCCAGGGCCGCCAGCTCTTCGAGAACGAGGCCCACCTGCTTCTTCGTCAGCTGTGTCTTCTCCGAGAGCCGATTCAGTGTTTCCGACTTTGAGATCCCCGCCACTTCGTCCTCCTGTGCGGCCTTCCGGCCAAGTCGCGCCGCATTCTCACACACGAACGGCGCAATATGCGTTGTTGTGACGCTCACCGTAACCGATGACCCGCCGGACCGTCCCGGGTGGGTCAGCGAGACTATCCGCCTTCTGGCCGATGGGACGGACGAGTGGCGCGCGCGACTCCTGGCTCGGGTCGAACAGGCGACCGACGCCGACCTCGCCGCGGGATCGGATGACGACTGGGGAGTCGGTCAGATCGCCGTCCACCTCCTGATCATCGAACGTGGCGTCTCACTCATCGCCCTTCGTCTCGCGCAGGGACAAGAAGCGGGTTCCACGGGCCAGCCGCGACCCGCTGCGTCGGCCGTGAACCGGCCTGGCATTTCCACGCTCGCCGAGAAGGCCGCTGGGGCCCTGCGCCGGCTTCGGGCCGAGTTCCCCGCGGAGCCGAACACCGGCGCCACCGCCCGTCATCCGTACTACGGGGAGCTCAATTGCTTCGGCTGGCTCCTGACGCTGCCGAACCACTACATCGCCCACCTGCGGGCGCTCGACCAAGGGACGGCCACCGCGATCTAGTCGCATACTCGGCGGCCCAGACCGAGACGGGGGTGAGCCATGGCGAGCGGCACCAAGAGCACCACGGCGCTCGAGACCTTCGCCCAAGAGGACCGCAGGTTCCCGCCGCCACCCGACTTCGCCGCCAAGGCGAACGCCAACGATCCGGCTATCTACCAGCGGGCGGAGCGGGACCTCGAAGGGTTCTGGGCGGAGCAGGCGAAGGACCTCCTCTGGCGCAAGCCGTTCGACAAGGTCCTCGTGTGGGAGGCGCCGTACGCGAAGTGGTTCCTCGGCGGTGAGCTGAACATCTCCGAGAACTGTCTCGACCGGCACGTGAAAGCCGGCCGCGGGACGAAGGTCGCGTACCACTGGGAGGGCGAGCCCGGCGACACGAGGACGATCACGTACCGGGACCTCCTCGAGATGACTTGCCGCTGCGCGAACGCGCTCAAGGAGCTCGGCGTCCGCAAGGGCGACCGCGTCGCGATCTACATGCCGATGATCCCCGAGCTGCCTGCCGCGATGCTCGCGTGCGCCCGCATCGGCGCGCCGTTCACGGTGGTCTTCGGCGGATTCTCCGCCGAGGCTCTCTCCGGCCGCATCAACGACTCGGAGGCAAAGGTCCTCATCACCGCCGACGGCGGATACCGGAAGGGGAGCGCGGTCGCGCTCAAGAAGAATGCCGACGACGCCGTCGCGCAGGCGAAGACGATCGAAAAGGTCCTCGTGGTGAAGCGCACGAAGCAGGACGTGCCGTGGACGATCGGCCGCGACGTCTGGTGGCACGAAATGGTCGACAAGCAGAAGCCCGAGTGCGCGGCGGAGTCCCTCGAGAGCGAGCACATGCTGTACCTGCTCTACACCTCAGGCACCACGGCGAAGCCGAAGGGCATCGTGCACACGACGGCCGGCTACCTCGCGGGTGTCGCGACGACGCACAAGCTCATCTTCGACATCAAGCACGAGGACGTGTATTGGTGTGCCGCTGACATCGGCTGGGTCACCGGTCACAGCTACATCGTGTTCGGGCCGCTCGCGAACGGATCGACCGGCGTCATGTACGAGGGCACGCCCGACTTCCCGGACAAGGATCGCTGGTGGAGGGTCATCGAGAAGTACAAGGTCTCGATCCTCTACTGCGCGCCGACCGCGATCCGGACGTTCATGAAGTGGGGCGCCGAGTATCCGGAGAAACACGACATGAGCTCGCTGCGCTTGCTCGGTTCCGTCGGCGAGCCGATCAATCCCGAGGCCTGGCTCTGGTACCACGAGAACATCGGCGGCGGCCGGTGTCCGATCGTCGACACCTGGTGGATGACGGAGACGGGCATGATCCTCGTCACGCCGCTCCCGGGCCTCACCACGACGAAGCCCGGAAGCGCCACGTTCCCGTTCCCCGGCGTCGGAGCGGATGTCGTCGACGAGGACGGCAAGAGCGTGGCACTCGGTGGCGCGGGGTATCTCGTCATCACGAAGCCTTGGCCCGCGATGCTTCGCGGCATCTACAAGGACGACGCGCGATATCGCGAGACCTACTGGAGCCGCTACCCCGGCCGGTATTTCGCCGGCGACGGCGCACGCCGCGACAAGGACGGTTACTTCTGGCTCATGGGTCGGGTCGACGACGTGATGAAGATCTCCGGCCACCGCATCTCGACCACCGAGGTCGAGTCGGCGCTCGTCTCGCACCCAGCGGTGGCCGAGGCGGCCGTCATCGGCCGCGAGGACCCGGTCACCACCCAGGCGATCTTCGCCTTCGTCACGCTCCGCGGCGGCAAGGAGGCCGGCGAAGGGCTGTCGAAGGAGCTCCGCGAGCACGTCGTCAGCAAGATCGGCTCGATCGCCCGCCCGAAAACGATCATGTTCACGCCGGAGCTGCCGAAGACCCGCTCGGGGAAGATCATGCGTCGCTTGCTCCGCGACATAGCGAACGGCACGCCGCTCGGCGACACGACCACGCTGGCGGACGCGACCGTCGTCGATTCGATCCGGACCGCGTCGGCCTCCGGCAAGGAGGAGTGACCGACAGGGCGAGCAAGCGACACTCTTCTGTCGCGCACGGGCGAGTTGACGTCGGAGCCTGCGTGTCCCAGAAATACCCCTTCGCCAGATCGGCGCAGGGGGTGGAACTTGGCAACGACTAGAGCGGGCGCGGCGACGGCGACAAGACCGACCTACGGGCTTCCGTTCGTCATCACCGCGGCGTCCGCCGGCACGATCGTCGAGTGGTACGACTTCTATCTCTACGCGACGCTGACGCCGTTCCTTTCACCGCTCTTCTTCCCGGGTGACAATCCGACCGCGGTGCAGCTCTCGGGGTTCGCCGCGTATGCGGCGGGCTTCCTCGTTCGGCCGTTCGGCGCTGTCATCTTCGGCGCACTCGGCGACATCATCGGACGCAAGTACACGTTCCTCGTGACCATCACGGCGATGGGCCTCTCCACCGTTCTCATGGGTCTGCTTCCGACGTACAAGGACATCGGCCTCCTGGCGCCGATCGGGCTCGTGATCCTGCGATTGATCCAGGGTCTCGCGCTCGGCGGTGAGTACGGTGGCGCCGCGATCTACGTGGCCGAGCACGCGCCCGACAACAAGCGCGGTCTCTACACCTCGTGGATCCAGACCACCGCCACGCTCGGCTTCTTCTTCGCGCTCGCGGTCATCCTGTATTTCCGCACGACCATGGCGACCGCCGACTTCGCGTCGGTCGGCTGGCGGTACCCGTTCATCCTCGGCGCGCTACTGCTGATCGTCGCGCTCTACATCCGCATCCGCCTCCGCGAGACCCCGCTGTTCGCGCGCCTCAAGGCGGCGAACCAGGCCGTGACCGGCGCTGGCAACTGGGCCAAGGAGAGCTTCAGCGGACGCAAGGTCGGCACGATCCTGCTCGTCCTGCTCGGCCTCACCGCCGGCCAGGGCGTCGTCTGGTACCAGGGTCAGTTCCAAGCCAACTTCTTCATGACGACGTACTTGAAGCTCAGCTTCACGCAGTCGTACACCATCATGCTGTGGGCGGTCGCGCTGGGAACGCCGTTCTTCCTGTTCTTCGGCTGGCTTTCGGACAAGATCGGCCGCAAGATCATCATCCTCGCCGGTTGTCTCATCGCCGCGGTCACGTACATCCCGATCTACCACGGGATGTACAGCGCGGCGCATGTCGAATATGGCCCGACCGGTCTCATCACGAAAGCGAATCCCGACACCCTCCTGTTGGTCGGCCTGGTGTGGATCCAGGTGATCTACGTGACGATGGTCTACGGACCGATCGCGGCCTTCCTGGTGGAGTACTTCCGCGCGAAGGTCCGCTACACCTCGCTCTCGATCCCCTACCACTTCGGGAACGGCTGGTTCGGCGGCCTGCTCCCGCTGACGTTCACCGGCCTCGTCGGTGCGACGATCCCGATCCAGACGTCGTACGTGCCGTGGCTCGGCATCTTCGATCTGCGGCAGTTCAACACGTCGACCCCGCCTGACCCGAACGGCAACATCTATCTCGGTCTGGCGTACGTGATCACGGTCTCGATCATGACCGTGGTGCTTGGAACGCTGTTCCTGAGGGAGCCCAAGAACGTCAAGATCTGGTCGGAGGTCGGTGGCGAAGAGCCCGGCATGATGACCGAGGCGACACCCGCCGATTAGCGTCCACTTGCGACCACGAAAGGAGGGAGGCGTTTCGCCTCCCTCCTTTTGTCATCTACGCCCGATGCGCCCCATAAGGCGCTCCTCCGCCGCGCGGTCGGCGTCGAGGCCGGTCCGAGCGTTCCACGATTCCCAGCCTTCCCAGGTGTTCAGCCAGATGACGTAGCACACGACAAGGCTCGCGCTGATGGCGCAGAGCGCGGACCCGAGGAGGAGGAACGCGCCAACGGGATCACCTTCCATGCGATCGCTAGCGTACGCGCCGTGATCCAGCGCCTCCGGGAGAACGGCAGCCCCGCGCTCGCCGTGCTCGCGACGATCTCGTTCGTCTCGAGCCTGGGCATCTCGATCATGCTCCCGCTGCTCCCGCTCTACGCGCTATCGCTTGGCGCCACGCCCCTGCAGCTCGGCCTCATGACGAGCGGCTTCGCGATCGCGAACGGTGTCGCGCAGTTCGCGTCGGGATTCCTCATGGACCGCTACGGCGCGCGGCGCTTCGTCGTGGCCGGGATCGGGACCTACGCGGCCGCGAACCTGCTCATCGCGACCGCGCCCACGGCGATCGCGCTCATCGGCTACCGCGTCATCGCAGGCCTCGGCGGCGGCATCAACATGGTCGCGACGCGCCTGTACATCTCGCAGACCGCCGAGCAGGCGAGTCTCGCGTTCTTCAACAGCATCATCTCGGCGGCGAACTCGGCCGGGAGCATCCTCGGCCCCGGATTCGGGGGCCTCGTCGCCGCCGGCGGCGACCTACGCGCTCCGTTCCTCATCGTCGCCGGAACGAGCGCGCTCGCGTTCGTTGCCGCGCTCTTCCTCCCGCGTCCCCAGACGCGCGCGCACGAGGGCGCCGCGACCGCCGCCGCGGGCGGCCGGGTCTGGAGCCGGACGGTGTTCATCCTGCTCGCGGGGAATCTGCTGCTGCTCATCGGGTTCGGCGGTTGGATCACGAGCTACGCGCCATTCGTCACAAGTCGCTTGGGCTGGTCGACCTTCGACGTCGGGATCATCTTCACGATCTTCGGCATCGGCGACATCACCCTCGGTCCATGGCTCGGCCATCTCGCCGACCGCACCGGGCGGCGGCGCATGGCCGTGCTCTCGTCGATCCCGATCTTCCTGTTCGGCTTCATCGTCTTCTTCGGGCTGCCGAAGCCGTTCTTCTACGCGATCAGCTTCGTCACCGGCGCCGCGCTCACGGCGTACAACGCGTCGTGGTTCGCGCTCCTCACGACGGCGGTCCCGGCGGCACGGCGCGGACGCGTGTTCGGCGTCGTGAGCGCGGTCGCGCAGACCGGGACGGTGATCGGCGCGCTCGGCGCGACCGCGATCTGGCAGCTGACCGATGTGGGTGGGGGACTGATCCTCTCATCGACGGCCGCACTCGGCGCGGGCCTCATGCTGCTCCTGCTACCTCAGGACGTCAGGCCAGCGGCTTCTCCAGCTCCACGTGCGCCGGAAGCATCTGGTAGCCCAGCTTCGCGTTGATCCCGCGCATCGACTTGTTCGGCTCGTCGTTCGTCGTGCCCATCGCGCGCAGGCCCTTTCGCTTCGCGCGCGTGAGCGCTTCCACCTTGAGCGCGCGCGCCACGCCGTGGCCGCGGTGCTCGCGCGCCGTTCCGGTCATCCACGTCCAACCGTCGCGGTCCTGGCGTTTCCCGGTCGTGGTGAATCCCGCGATCTGATCGCCTGCGTATGCGACCAGCGATAGGTCCATGAGCATCTGGCCGCTCGTCGCCGCCTCGTAGAAGCGCTCCCACGGCCAGTGCGGCGTGGGTGTCGCGAACGGGATGTCCTCCCACATCGGCGCCTCCGCCGCGTACAGCGCTCGCCACCATTGCTCCTGCGCGGCCGCGTCGCGGCCGTCGAGCGTCTCGGCGAAGCTCGTGATCGTGATGCCGCTGGCGCGTGCGCGCGCCGTCGCCTCGGAGAACTGCCCTGGCTCGAACTTCGACAGCTCGACGTAGGACGCGATGCGGCGCCCGATCTGGCGGTAACCGTGGGCGATGGCCCAATCGAGGGCGAACTTCTCGCCCTCGTTCGCACCCGCGAGCAGCCTCGGGACTTCGCGACGCCTGGCCTCGTCCTCGAGCGCCTCGAGCAGCGCGGTGCCGATGCCCTTCCGCCGATATGGCGCGAGGACCGTCATCCCGATGAACTGCGAGCGGTCGGGGCGGGCCATGAACCCGACGCCGATGTCGGCGATCGCGGCGATGCTGCCGTCCGGCGCGTCGACGCTCACGCGCAGCAGCGTCGGGTCCTTCGTGAGGTTCTCCCAGTAGCGCCATTCCGCGGCACTGCCGTGTTGCATCCAGTGCTGTTCGCGGCTGCGCTCCGCGACGAACGGCTCCCGGTCGCCGTCCGCGAACTCGCGCGCGCGGTAGCCCGCCGGGAGGCGTGCGCCCAGACCCAGAACGTCCGCGACGGCCATGGCGCCAACGATGAACGGGTGGCGGCCCGACCGTCAACTGGTGAGCGCCATCGCCGTTCGCCGCGCTCCATCGCCGACCGGTGTTCGCGTCGCGGCCCGCATCCGACAGCACGCTCGCGCCGTAGCATCGACGTGGTGCGGATCGCCCCGGGCGTAGCGCTTGCGCTCGTCGTCGCCTGCGTGGCCTGCGGCGCCGTGACGCCGCCCGCCGCGAGCGCGCCGCCGCGTACCGACGTCGCGGCCACGGCCGTCACCGCCTCGGCGACGCCAACGAGCGCGGCATCGCCTGCATCGTCCGCCTCGTCGCCCGTCCTTCGCATCGCACTCACCGACGTTCGCACCGGCGAGCGCTTCACGCTGGACGGATTCGCGGGCAAGACGGTGATCGTCGAAGGCATGGCGGTCTGGTGACTGAGCTGCCTCTCACAGCAGTTGGTTGTGAAGGACACCCTCCCGAGCCTCGGGTCGGACGTGCTCATGGTCTCGATCGACGTGGACACGACAGAGAACGCTGATCAACTGAGGCGGTTCGCGGAACAGCACGGCTTTGGCTGGCGGTTCGCGCTCGCGCCGCGGGAGATGCTCGTCGAGCTGCAGCGCGCATTCGGCACGCAGTTCCTCACGCCACCGTCCGAGCCGATGTTCATCGTGGACCCGAAGGGAGAAGCGCACCTCGTTCCATTCGGTCACCGCGACGCGAACACGGTGCGCATGCTCGTCGACCGCTACCGCGCTTAGAGCGTGCTAGCCAGCGAGCTCGCGACCGGCTTCGCCATCGGATTGTTCGCGACGGTGTCGCCGTGCGCCCTTCCGCTCTATCCGGGATTCCTGGCGTACCTGGCCGCGCGCCGCGAGGACGGCGTCCCGTCGCGTGCCGCTCCGTGGCTCGGGCTGGTCGTCCTGGCGGGAGTGCTCACAACGATGGTCGTCCTCGGTGCGCTCATGGCTGCGCTCGCATTGTCGACGTCAAGCGTGCTGCGGATCGTGACGCCGCTGGCCGACATCGTGGTCATCGCGCTCGGGATCGTGCTCCTGTTCGGCCACGATCCGTTCGCGAGGCTCCCGGTGCTCGGTCCCGCGAAGGTCGGCGGAGGAACGATCCGTTCGGCCTACGCGTATGGCGTGCTGTACGGACCGATCGCGCTGCCGTGCGCCGCGCCCTTGCTCGTTGCCCTCTTCGGGCTGTCGCTGTCGTTCGACAGCTTCATCGGCGCGTTCGCTTTCTTCATGGCGTTCGGGCTCGGCTTCGGTCTGCCACTGCTCGCGATCTCACTGCTCGCGTATTCGAAGCAGCGATCGCTGGTGCTGTTCTTCGCGCGGCACCGCGAGGTCGTCTCGCGCGTCGCGGGAGTCGTCCTCGTCGTCGTGGGTGCGATCGACCTAGCGAACAACCTCCCGCTCATCCTCCTCACGCTCTAGCGCAGAGGGTGTCGCGGCATCGGTCTTGCCGCCCCTTTCTTGGGGCCGTATTTCGCATGGAGGCAACAGATGAAGGACAAGACGATGAAAGACAAGACGATGAAAGACAAGACGGGGGACGAGTTGCAGGTCGAAGGCAAGTTCGACGAAGCGAAGGGCAAGGTCAAGGAGCAAGTTGGAAAGATCGGCGGCGACCGCTCGACCGAGATCGGCGGCAAGGTGGACCAGGCCAAAGGCAAGATCAAGCAGGGCATCGGCGAATTCAAGGAAGACCACCCGCCGGTCGAGGACGTCGACCACTAGTACTTCCTGACCCACCGCGACCTTGGGCGCCAAGCGCACAATCACCCTGTGCGTTTGGCGCCCTTCCTTTTGGTGGTCGCGGTCGTCGCGTGCGGCTCGCCGGCACTGACGCCGGACGCCGGGCCTCGCGCGCCCGCGGCCTCTGCCGCGGCCGACCTCGAGGAGATCTCGCTCGAGATCTCGGCACTGATGTGAAGCTCCTGTGCGTCACAGGTCGTGACGGGTTGCAGGAAGATCGAGGGAGTGGTCAGCGTGAGCATGGAGGCGATCGACCGAAAGCTCACGCTGCGCTTCGATCCGCGCGTCACGACCGCCGAACGGGTGACCGCGGCGGTGCAGGCGGTCGTCGATAGCGTCGAACAGTAGTCGCGTCGCGCGCGAGCTCATCGCTCATCACGCCGATCCGATCGGTCACGTTCTCGGCCGGCTCTCGTTCGCGCGTCCGCGCTTCCGCGACGGCTGCTACCTCTATGTGAGCGACCGCGGCCTCGCGCACCTCGTGCTCACGCGCCGCGGCTATGCGGCGATCACCTTCGGACACGTCGTCGTGTTCGCGCGTGAGCCGACGGATGCGCTGTGGCGGCACGAGCTGCGGCACGTGAAGCAGTACGGACGCCTCGGCCTCGCGTTCCTTCCGCTGTACCTGCGCCTCTACGCGAAGCATGGCTACGCGGCCCATCCGCTCGAGCGAGACGCGGCGGGGACGGTGGCGCTGCTCCGCTGACGCGGGTCCGCTAGTACGCGGAGGCGGTCGCGGGTGTCGGGGGTCTGCCCCTCGGGCGTCGCGCGATCACGAGGAGCGACGTGAGCGCGACGATCGCGCCGAGGGCGACCGTGGGAACGTCGGACGACGGCGCTCGCCCCTCGCCGAGGGCGCCGAGGGACGCGTCGGGCATCGGTCGTCCGTCGCAGGAGGCCATCGAGTACACCCCCGGTAGGTGGTAACGCATGACGACGAAGAGACGCGTCCCGAGCGGATCCGGGGGACGGTACTGGCCGAGAACGAGAACGTGCGCTGGGACATCGCCCTTGTACACGCGGTCGGCGGCGAAGATGAAGCCGAGGGGAACGAACGAGCTCACCACGCCGGTCGCGGCGACGTCCTCGCGCCGCGCGAGCTCCTGGGCTGTCTCGGGTGGGGGGCACGACGCGAGGGCCGGCTGAGCTGCGAGGATCATGGTGATCAGGACCAGTGGCGACAGCATCGCCCGACGCACGCCATTAGTGTCTTACACGTGACGCCGTACGACATCGCCATCCTCGGCGGCGGCCCCGGTGGCTACGTCGCGGCGCTCCACGCAGGTATCAAGGGTGCGCGCGTGGCCCTCATCGAGCGAGACCGCGTCGGTGGCATCTGCGTGACGGTGGGCTGCATCCCCTCGAAGGCCCTTCTCGATTCGAGTCACGCGTACTGGGTCACGACCCACGGCGAGGAGCACGGGATCATCGTGCAAGGGGCGCGCTTCGACCTGACGAAGGCCGTCGCGCGCAAGGACGCGGTCGTCGCGCAGAACGTTGCGGGCGTCGAGCAGCTCCTGAAAGCGCGCAAGGTCGACCTCATCAAGGGCGAGGGCACGCTCGTGTCGCCGACGCAGCTGAAGGTCCGGACCGCGAGTGGGGAACAGGCGATCGACATGAAGAACGTCATCGTCGCGACCGGCTCCAAGGTCGGCATGCCGCCGATCAAAGGGCTCGCCGAATCCAAGCCGCTCGACAACGTCGGCGCCCTGTCGCTCACGACACCACCGAAGCGGCTCATCGTGATCGGCGGCGGAGCGATCGGCCTCGAGCTCGGGACGTTCTACGCCGAGCTCGGGACCGAGGTCACCGTGCTCGAGATGCTGCCTCAGCCGATCGCGTACGCCGATCCGGAGCTCGTGCGCCTCCTAGTTCGTTCGCTGCAGTCGCGTGGCGTCACCGTCGTCACCGAGGCGAAGGTGACCGAGGTCTCGCGGTCCGGCGGGACGGTGAAGGTGACGGCGGAGGTGGGCGGCGCGAAGAAGACGTTCGACAGCGACGAGGTGCTCCTCGGCGCCGGGCGTGTGGCGAATTACACCGGCGTCGAGCAGGCCGGCTTCGCGACCAACCGGCTGGGCATCACGGTCGACGAGCGCATGCGCACGAGCGTGAAGGGCGTGTGGGCGATCGGCGACTGCATCGGTGACCCGCGTGCCCCAAAGCTCGCGCACGTCGCGTCGACGCAGGGTGAGGTCGCCGTCGACACGATCCTCGGCGAAGAGGCGACGATGGACTACGACGTCGTACCGAACGTCGTCTACACGCACCCCGAGATCGCCCAGGTCGGTCTCACGGAGGCGCAGGCGAAGGAGAAGTACGGCGGGGACGTGAAGGTCGCGCGCTTCTCGTTCAAGGCGTCAGGTCGCGCGCGCGCCCTCGGCGAGAGCGACGGCGTCACGAAGATCGTCGCCGCCGGGAAGGACCAGCGCATCGTCGGCGTCCACATCGTCGGACCGCAGGCCAGCGAGCTCATCGCCGAGGCGACGCTCGCGATGCGTCTCGAGGCGACGACCGACGACGTGATCGCGACGATCCACGCGCATCCAACGCTCGCGGAGACGTTCCGCGAGGCCGCGCTCGTCGCGCGGGGCAGACCCATCCACACGGCCCGGTAGCGAGCGCGTCCCCGATAATTAGCGCGGGCCGTTAGCTCAGTGGATCAGAGCATTCGCCTTCTAAGCGAAAAGTCGCGGGTCCGATTCCCGCACGGCCCGCCGATCAGCACGGCCCTCTGAAGCCACCCGACGCGAGCCGTCTGCTCGCACGCCCGCTCCTAGACTTCATGGCCATGGACGTTTCGGGAATCGCGATCGTGGCCGCGCTCCTCGGTGTCGCCGCTACTGTGGTCTACATCGTGCTCGGCGTGTTCGCCGTTCGGTACCTACGCCGCATCGCCGACAAGCGCTGACGCTCGATCAAGCCGCGCCGTTCGTGTACGCCGGCGCACAGATCGCCGCTGCGTTCCTCCTGGCGCTGCCCGCGTTGTTCTTCCGCTCGTTGCGGCGCCCCGTGAAGCTGGCGGCGCTCACCGCGGTGGTGGTCTTCGGCCTCGTGCTTGGCGTCGTCGCTCTGTCCGACCTGGCATCTGAGACGGGCCCGGCGCCGACGGGCGCGACTGTATACGTCGCCGGCCTCGGTGGCCTCATCTGGGCGACATTCTTCTTCATCCTCGCGTACGTCCCGCTCGCGCTTCTCGCACTGGTCCGCGCCCGACGCGGCTGATTCTGTAAAGCCTGAGGTAGTAAGAGCGGCCTACAGTTAGGCCGTGGCTGTGACCCCGCCCGACGCCTTCGTCGAAGAGCTCTGGCAGGTCGCGCGCGGGCTATGGATGCCCGACCACCCCTGGTTCAAAGGCATCGTGGAGCACCGCTGGACGCGCGAGCAGATCGTCCTCGGCGAGATCCAGCACTACCTGCGCGTGCGCACCAATCCGATCTTCTTCGGCTACATCGTCACCAACGTCGCGAGCGAGCGGAACTACGACCTCATGGACGTGGTGATGGAGAACTTCATGGAGGAGCTCGGCGGCGAGCGGACGCACGTCGACATCATGCTGCAGTTCCTCGAGGAAGCCGGCATCACGCGCGCGCAGGCCGATCGCGCCGACGTGGCGCCGGGCACGCTCGCGGCGATCGAGATGATCCGCTCGGGCTGCCAGAACCGCAGCGCGCTCGAAGGCGTCGCACTGCTCGCGTACGTGGAGGCGATGCACGGCGGCCCGGACGGCGCCGCCGCGCGGGTCTTCAAAGAGCTCGTCGGGCACTACGGATTCAGCAAGCGCGCGGCCGCGACGTATGAGCTGCACGCGGAGCAGGACACCGGGCACGGGGATCGTCAGATCGCGATGATCCACAAGCTCGCGCGCGACGAGGTCACGCAGGAGAAGGTCCGTCGCGCCGTCCGGCTCGGGTGCGAGGCCTTCAACTTCGAATGGGACGGGCACGTTCAGGCGATGACCGGCCAGCGCGACGTGTACTGGTCGGGAGAGACTCCGCTGGCGCTGCGGCATCCGGAAGTACGCCTACCCCGCGACTGAACCGCGTCGTGACCGATACGGTCCCTGTTTCGACGCGCGCCTAGCATGTCGCGGTTCGCAATCAACCAGGCGCCAGTACGGCCGTAGCACGTGGGAACGACGGCGCATTTGCCTACCAGGCAGGCGAGGGCACGCCGATTGCTCTCGGCGACGACATGCCTGCGCCGTTCCGCGGCGATCTCGAGGGGCTGCGCGGTCTGGCCGTCGTGCTGGTGGTCCTGTTCCACGCGAGGCTGCTCGGGCTGAGCGGTGGCTTCGTCGGCGTGGACGTGTTCTACGTCCTCTCGGGGTTCCTCATCACCGGCCTGCTGCTCCGAGAGCTCGTCACGGGCGGAACGCTCGATCTCGCAGCCTTCTACGTGCGACGCGCGCGGCGGATCCTTCCCGCCGCCATCGTCGCCATCGTCGTCACCCTCGCGGCCGCGGCCTTCATCGTCGCGCCGCTCGACCTTCCGGCGGTCGCGCTGGACGGCACCGCGTCCGCGCTCTTCGTGGGCAACCTCCTGTTCGCGTCGCGCGCGACCGACTACTTCGCCTCGACCACGCCGTCGCCGTTCCTCCATTACTGGTCCCTCGGCGTCGAGGAGCAGTTCTACCTGGTCTGGCCGATCCTGCTCCTGATCGCCGCGCGTCTCCGCCGGCTCAGCGCGTTCGTGCTCCTGATCTTCTGCGCGTCGCTCGCGCTGTCACTTGCGGTCACTCCGACCGACGCGGCGTTCGCCTTCTACGGTCTGCCGACGCGCGCGTGGCAGCTCGCGCTCGGGGCGCTGCTCGCGATCCACGCCGCCCGCTTCGCCGGGATGCGCGACGTGCCGGCCGTGATCAGCGGTTGGATCGGGCTCGGCCTCGTCGCGGCTTCGGCCGTGGCGCTCGACGCGATGACGACGTACCCCGGGGTGGCGTCGCTCGCGCCGACGTTCGGCGCCGCGCTGTTGATCGTTTCGGGTGGACGGTCTTGGGCGCCGGGACGCCTTCTCACCTTCCCGCCACTGAGAGCGCTTGGCCGCATCAGCTTCTCGCTCTACCTGTACCACTGGCCGGTCCTCACGCTCGCCGCGGTCGCCGCGGGGCCGCTGTCCGAAGAGCTCCGCTGGCTCCTGGTCGCGGCGGCGGTGCTGATCAGCGCGCTCAGCTGGTGGCTGGTGGAAGAGCGCTTCCGCCGTGCGCCCCCCGTCGCTCGCTCCTCGCGCCGACCACTCGCATTCGCCGCGGCCGCTGTCTGCGCCGTTGCCGTCATCGCACAGCTCGTCGCCGTGGGCGGGGCCGACGCGGTCACGAGGCGCGGCGAGTCGCTGGCCGCGGATCTCATACCTGTCGTGGACCCGTCGATCGCTGCGCCCGGCGCGGTCGTCGCGGGCACCAGCAGCGTCGTGTCGAGCCACAGCGATCCAGGTCCGCTCCCCACGACGTCGAGCGCCGTCGAGATCGCGCCTGCCATCGCGGCGAAGCCCGAGCTGCATCCACGCCTCAGCGACGCGCGCGACGATGGCGACGGCCTGAACGAGCGCGGCTGCGGCCTCTCGCTCGCGGGCTCGCAGCCGCCGCTCTGCCGGCTCGGCGATCCAGACGGGCAGTACACGGTCGCGCTCGTCGGCGACTCGCACGCCTCGCAGTGGTTCCCTGCGCTCGAGGTCATCGCGCGCGAGCGCGGCTGGCGCGTGCTCCCGCTCACGAAGGACTCGTGCATCTTCCTCGACATGCGGATCACGTCGCTGCATCTGGAGCGCGAGTACACGGAGTGCGCGCTCTGGCGGACGGCCGTGGTGAAGGCTCTCGCGCGCGAGAAGCCCGACCTCGTCCTGGTCTCGTCGAGCCGCTGGGTGCATCCGGTGGATCCGGTGGACGCCGATCTGAAGCGTCAGGGAGCGGCGATGGCCCGACTGCTGACAGCACTACCGGGCCGGGTCGCGGTCATCGCCGACACCCCGCTCAGCGCTTACGACGTGCCGGCGTGCCTGTCTCGGCCGACGCGTCCGCCCGATGGGTGCTCGACGTCGCGTTCGTACGCGCTGACCTCGCATCTCGCGCGTGACAAGATCGCCGCCGAGCTCAGCCGCGCATGGCTCATCGATCCGGCTGAGTGGATCTGCGGAAGCGAGCGGTGTCCGGCGATCATCGACTGGACGATCGTGTACCGCGACGACCATCACCTGACCGCGACGTACGCGCGCGCGGTCGCGCCGCTGCTCGAGGCGAGCCTCGCGGAGATCGTCGCGTCGCCTGTGGCGACCGCGCGGTAGCGCGCCTCGGCGCGCACGGAACCAAGCCGCAGTTCGGTTGTAGTGCTTTCGGTGATGCGCGATCTGGTCCATGTGACATTGCTCACGGCTGCGGTGCTGTGCGCCTGCGGCCCCACTGTCACCCCCAGCCCGCGACCCTCTGCGTCAGCCTCTGGCTCCGCCAACGTGCCGCGCGCAGCGGAGGAACAAGCCGTCGTCGCGCCGCTGGCCAACGCAGGCCTCCGCCTTTCGTTCGTCGGCGTATCCAAGTTCGATTGGATCCTTGGCGACGCCGCGCGCCGGTCGGGCGTCTTCACGGGAACGGTCGACGGCATCCAAGTGCGAGCCGACGTGCTGTTCCTCGATGTCCCGGCCACCGACGTGACGGTCTGCACGGAAGAGGGACCAGGCGAAACGAAATTCACGGTGCGGGTCGCGGGTCGGATGCACAGCGCATCTCCCGTGACGGGCACTGCGATGGGCCGTCTCTACTTCGCTATGAGCGATCGGTTCTTCGTGATGTCGACGGACGTGCGCGTCCGCGACGCGCTGCGGGACGCGCTCGGGCTCTCGGAGCCGCGCTGCTGACTCCCGTCTTCCGCTTCGGCGCGACGTTCACATAGCTTTCGTCGATCCACTCCTCGAACATCTCGACCGGTAGCGCACCATTCGGGGTCTTGATGCTGACCCAACCCGACTTGCCGAGCCCGTAGCCCATCGCCTCGACGTAGGGCAGGCTCTTCGCGTAGAGCAGCGCCGTCGTGAGCTTGACGCCCATGACGTAGTCGCCCGTCTCCATGCCGAAGAACACGAAGACCTTGCCCCGCACCTTCGTGACGTTCTCGCCCCACGGGTGCTCGAGCGTCGCGTCCGGCTTCGCGAGCGCGTATTTCAGGAGCCGCGCCTTCGCGGCCTTGAGCGTCGTCACGCTAGATCGGCCACGACTTGGGAAAGCCCGCGCGGATCTCGTCCCATTCCGCATCGCCGGCGTACTTCGTCTTGAAGGACTTGAGCTGCTTTACCAGCTCGTCTTGGTCCATTTCCAACACGTTCGAGACCATACCCGTGGTCTCCTCGAAGCCGAGGCTTCAGTTGCCCCGTCAGCCCTTCATCCGCTGCATCACGTAGCGGTCCTTCTGGGTCATCTTCATTGCGTGAACTCTAAAGCTCGCCGGAGAAGCCCACGCGCTGCACGGTGACCGCCTCGATCCGCGGCCGCGGCCGGATCTCTGCGTCGAGCGGCACGCGAAGTCGCGCGAGCAGGCGCCACCGCTCATCGCCGCGCTGGATCAGGAGGATGACGAACGCGTTCTCGATCTCAGCGCGCGCGGCTGCGTCGATCCGCACGACGAGGGAGATCTGCGTGGTGCTCTTGCCACGTATCTCGCGATCGAGCGAAGCCTCGCCACGGAACTGCGAATGCGGGGCGATCGCGCCAAGAACACGGACGGGGTCAACATCCAGATTCGCGACGCGCCAGGTCGTGCGCCAGCTCTCGCCGTCTGGCTTGGCGACGCCGAGCGGCTCGATGCCGAGCCGCGGCGCGTTCACGGCGAGGTCCGCGGTCCTTTCGGCTCGAGGTCGCGATAGAAGATCGTCGTCGGACGCAGCTCGCCGTCGGGAAGCCCGGCGTACCGCGGGATCTCGGCCACGCGCGTCCATCCGAGCTTCGTGTACAGCTCCACCGCTTCGCTGCCGGCGATCGTGTCCAGCACCAGCAGCGTGCGCCCCTCCATGAACGCGATGCGTTCGATCTCGTGCATGAGGGCGGTCGCGATCCCACGCCGCCGCGCCGAGCGGTGCACCAGCACCTTCGCGACCTCGGCGCGATGCCGCGCGTTCGGCCACTGCGCGAGTCGCAGCTGCGCCGTGCCGACGACCCGACGGTCCAGGCGCGCGACGATGACGAGCACGTCTCCGCGCACGACGTCGCGTTCGATGCTCTGCCACCACGTCGCGGCATCCTCTGGGCTGAACGGCAGAGTGAAGCCCACCGAGGCACCACCCGCGACCGCGTCGGCGAGGATCACGGCGAGGTCGGGGATCGCCGCGTCGAACGTCGGTCCGTCGAGGCGAAGGATCTCGAGGCTCATCTAAGGGTGGGGATGACCTGCTCGGCGAACGCGGCGAGCGCGTCCCAGTCGTAGGGGCCGCTCCGGACGGCGATGTTGAGCCGCTCGACGCCCGCGTCGCGGAACTCGCTTGCGAGCGACGTGGCCTGCGACGGCGTCCCGCGCAGAAAACCGGTGAAGCCGCGGGTGTCGGCGCCCCAATCGCGCTCGTAGCGCTCCTCGCCGCGGGCCGCGCCCTTCGCGTCGGCGCCCATGTAGAAGCCGACGTTGACCGTGCGCGCGATCCCGCTTCCGTCGCGGCCAAGCTCGGCGCACCAGCGATCGAGCACCTCGTTCTTCCGCTTCCATTCGGCGGGCGCGAGGTACGGCGCGTTCCAGCCATCGGCGAAGCGCGCCGCCGTCCGCAGCGTGCGCTTCTCGCCGGCGCCGCCGATCCACAGCGGAAGATGGCGCTGGAGCGGCCGCGGGTTGTTCGGAGCGTGGCGGAGCATGTAGTGCGTACCGGCAAAGTCGGCGAACGGCTCATCGAACAGGAGGCGCAGCGCCTCGGCGTACTCCTCGAGCTGGTCCTCGCGCGTCCTCACGTCCGGGAATTCGTAACCGAACGCCCGATATTCCGGTTCGTTCCAGCCCGCGCCGATGCCGCACTCGGCGCGGCCCTTCGAGATGTGGTCGATCGCCGTCACGGACTTCGCGAGCAGACCGGGATTCCGATACGCGATGCTGAAGACGAGGCATCCGACACGCACGCGTGTCGTCTCCGCCGCCGCGGCGGTCAGGGTCGCGACGGATTCGAAGCAGTCACCAGCGCCGCCCTGATGCGGCGTTTCCTGGAAGTGATCGGAGACCGAGAAGGTGTGGAAGCCACGCTCGTCGGCGAAGAGCCACAACCGTCGCAGCTCGTCGAGCGGTCCGCCGAGGTGGCCGACATGGATGCCGAAGTCGATGCCGCGAGACTAATACCCGTAGTCGTAGGGGTCCGCGGGCTGGCCGCCGGTCGGCGTGGGCACATACGAAGGCGCGTTGGTGGCGTTCGCCGGAGGCGCCTTGGGAGCGCCGCTTCCGCCCGAGCCGGCAGCGCCACACGCGGTGGTCGCCAGCAGCAGCGCTGCGGCGAGGGCAATGAGTGCTGATCGCATGGCGCTCACCTCCTGATACCGTTGATACGGGGAGGAGGCCCGAACGGATATGGGTCCGCTGGCCATCTTCGCCATCTTCGCGGTGATCATCGCCCTCTCAGTCGCCGCGCTGGGTCTTGCGCTGGTCGTGGCGCGCCAGGCGAGCCGGCCGCGTCCGGCGCTGCCGCTGAATTGCGGCGACTGCGTCTTCATGGTGCCGCGCGCGAAGGTGTACCGGCGCGAGACGGTCGAGGACGCCGACGGTCTCATCCATTACCTCTGCGAGAAGCGCTGGATCGAGATCACCCCTTACTCGCCGCGCTGCGATCTCGGCCGCAGCAAGACGCGCACTGCGTCTCCCGTCACGTCGGGCTAGCCTACCGGCGTGACCTCATTCGACGCATTTGATGCGTACGTGCGCGCGCGCGAGCGCGAGTACATCGAAGAGCTGAAGCAGCTGGTGCGCCTGCCCACCGTCTCCGCGCAGAAGAGCGCGATCGACGAGACCGCTCGCGCGGTGCTCGAGCGTACGCGACGCGCCGGCGTCGCGGCCGAGAGCCTGCGCGTCGACGGTGGACCTCCGACGATCGTGGGCGAGATCGGTCGCGGCGAGAAGACGCTCCTCGTGTACGACCACTACGACGTGCAGCCGCCCGATCCGCTGGATGAGTGGAAGACGCCCCCGTTCGAGCCGACCGAGCGCGATGGCCATCTGTTCGCCCGCGGCGTGTCCGACAACAAGGGCAATCTCATGGCGCGCCTTCAGGCGATCGAGGCGTACCGCGCGACGCTCGGCGAGCTGCCGCTCCGCGTGCGCGTCCTCTATGAGGGCGAGGAGGAGATCGGCTCGGAGCATCTCGCGGAGTTCGTGCAAAAGAACGCGGACCGTCTGCGCGCCGACGGCTGCATCTGGGAGGCGGGCTACAAGGATGCCGCGGGCCGGCCGACGGTCTCGCTCGGCCTGAAAGGCATCGCGTATTTCGAGCTGCGCGTGCGTGGCGCGAAGCAGGACGCGCACTCGTCGGTGGCGACGATCATCCCGAACGCCGCGTGGCGTCTCGTCTGGGCGCTTGCCACGCTGAAGAACGACAAGGACGAGATCGTCATCGACGGTCTCATGGACGCCGTGCGCAAGCCGACGCCCGATGAGCTACGCATGCTCGAGCAGCTGCCGTACGACGAAGAGGGTACGAAGCGCATCCACGATGTGCCGCGCTTCATCCGCGGGCTCACCGGAACGCCGCTCAAGCTCAAGCACTTCTTCGAGCCGACGTGCACGATCTGCGGCCTCACCTCTGGCTACTCCGGCCCGGGCTCGAAGACGGTGCTCCCCGCCGTCGCGAGCGCGAAGCTCGACTTCCGCCTCGTGCCCGATCTCACGCCGGAGCTGGTCGAGCGGCTGTTGCGGGCGCATCTCGAGCGTCGCGGTCTTGGTGACATCGAGATCATCGCGATGCACGGTGAGCGGCCGTCACGCTGGCCCGCCGATTCGGCGCCCGCGCGCGCCGCGGTCGCCGCGTGCCGCGCCGCGTATGGCACCGACCCGGTCGTGTATCCGCTCATGGTCGGCAGTGGCCCGATGGCGCAGGTCTGCGATCAGCTCGGGATCCCGGTCGTCGGCTTCGGGTCGGGCAACGCCTCGTCCGCGAATCACGCGCCCAACGAGAACATCGCAGTGGCCGACTACGTGGATCACATCCGCGCATTCGGTCGTTTCCTGCACGCGTTCGCCGGCCGACCCCTGGATTGACCCGCCGCGAGCGGCGCCTGCTCCTCGCGATCCTTGGGTTCCTCACCTTCTCGTCGGTCTACGCGAACATCGTCATCAGTCCCGTCATCACGCAGCTCGCAGCGGAGTTCGGCGTCACCACGGGCACCGCCGGCCTCGTCGCGGCTGCGTATGGCGCGCCGGGCATCCTGATCGCGATCCTCAGCGGACCGTATTCGGACCGCTTCGGGCGTAAGCGATTCCTGGTCGGCGGCGCGATGATCATGGGCGTCTTCACGCTGCTCGGTTCATTCGTCAACAGCTTCGGGCTGCTGCTCTTCCTGCGCGCGATCGCCGGTGCCGGTGCGTCGGTGATCTTCCCGAACGTCAATGCGACCCTCGGCGACAACTTCCCGTACCGCGAGCGCGGGCGCGCGATATCGACCGTCATCGGCTTCAATACGATGGCGAGCGTCGTCGGCATCCCCGTCGCGGGCATCGTCGCCGAGGCGACGAGCTGGCGTGTCTCGCTCGCGCTCGTCGGCCTGCTCGCGATCGCGGCGGCGGCGCTGCTCCTCTTCCAGCTGAGGCCGGCGCAGATCCATGTGAGCGAGAGCCGCGTGTTCGAGCTCTACCACACGATCCTCAAGAATCGTTCGGCCGTCGCGGCGATCATCTCCAGCCTGCTCGGCGGTCTCTACTGGTTCACGTGGGTCACGTATCTCGTCGTGTTCTTTGAGGACACGTTCGGGCTCACGCAGGGCACAGCTTCGACGTACGCGCTCACGATGGGGCTCGGCGTCTTCATCGGCAGCCAGGTCGGCGGCCGCATCGGCGATCGCATCGGACATCGTCCGGTCGTCGCGAGCGCGATCCTCGTATCGGGTGTGCTCCTTCTGCTACAGACGAACGTCGCCCTACCGCTGCTGGTCACGAGCGCGCTCAATCTCGTGTTGTCAGCCGTGATCGGCGCACGCTTCGCGACGAACTCGACGCTCCTCACCGAGCAGGTTCCGGAGGCGCGAGGGACGCTGCTTGCGCTCTCGGGCGCGACGGGAAGTCTCAGCATCGTCGGTGGTGCGGCGATCGGCGGACTGCTGATCGACCTCTACGGGTTCTGGGCGCTCGGCGTCTTCTGCATGGGCGCGGCGCTGTTGTCATCGCTGATCGTGCTGCGTTTCGTCCGCGAAGAGCCCATTGATCTCGAAATGGCCCCCGCCTGACGCAATCGTTGCGCACTTGTTACTCGATGTCGCTCTGCCGACAGGCGTGCGGCACGCACCCTGCCCGTCATCTTGGCCGCTACTGAAAGGAGCAGGCCATGGCGCGCAGATCCGGTGGTGGAATGACTGTGGCCGAAGCGGGCCGTATGGGTGGGCGCCTCGTCAGCGAAAAGTACGGTCCTGAGTTCTACGAGAAGATCGGGAAAAAGGGTGGGTCCAGCACAGCGACGAAGTACGGCCCCGAGTTCTTTGGGCGGATCGGCAAGAAGGGCGGGAAGGCCGTGACGGCCAAGTACGGTCCTGGCCACTTCGAGCGGATCGGCCGCAAGGGCGGACAGAAAGTCGCCGATCTCATCGAGCGCGCGAAGGCCATGGAGACCGAGAAGCCGCGCCCGGTCGAGAAGGCGATGGTGGAAGAGGCCATCGAAGAAGAGGCCGGCCACTAGCCCACGCACCTAGACTCGCGGACGATGGGGAAGGAAGCTCGGATCGGCACGCGCGTGGTGCGGTCTGCGCGCGCGCTACCACCCGGCGAAGGCGTTCCGGTCGCGCCGCCCCTCGTCCAAAGTGTCGCGTTCGACTATCGCTCCGCCGCCGCGCAGGACGACGTTTTCGGTAACGACCGCGCCGGCTACGTCTACGGCCGCTACGGCACGCCGACGACGGCGGCGCTCGAGATGGCGCTCGCGGAGCTCGAGGGCACGGCCGCGGCGACCTGTTTCGTGTCGGGCATGGCGGCGATCGCAGCGTTCGCCGATGCCTGCGCGGTCGCGACCGGCGGTCGCATCGTCGCGCAGGAGGACATCTACGGCCAGGTCCGCGCCCTGTTCGAGCGCTGGATCCGTGAGCGCGGCGCGAAGATCGTCTTCGTCGACGCGACCGACCACCGGAAGGTCGAAGCCGCTCTCCGCGAGGCGCCGACGACGCTGCTGTACATCGAGGCGATGGCGAACCCGCTGCTGCGCATCACGGACATCGCCGCGCTCGCGAAGCTCGCACATAGCAGCGGCGCCACGCTCGCGGTCGATGCGACGTTCGCGTCACCGGTCCTGCTGCGGCCCGCGACGCTCGGCGCCGACGTCGTGATCCACTCGCTCACGAAGTACGTGAACGGCCACGGCGACGTCATGGCCGGCAGCGTCGCCGGCAGCGCCGCGGTCGCGAAGGCGATGCGCGACCGCACCATCCTCGACGGCGCGTACCTTCCGCCGCACGAGGCGTGGCTGTGCATCCGCGGCATGCGCACGCTCGAGCTGCGCGTGCGCCGTCAGTGCGAGAGCGCGCTCCGCGTCGCTCAGCATCTCAGCCGGCATCCCAAGGTCGCGCGCGTGCGCTATCCCGGTCTGCCCGATCACCCGCAGCACGATCTCGCGCGGCGGCAGTTCGGCGGCCTCTTCGGCGGCGTCGTCACGTTCGACCTCAAAGACGCGACGAAGCCCGCGGCCTTCCGCTTCCTCGACGCCCTTCAGCTCGCGGCCTCGGCGACGACGCTGGGCGATCTCTTCAGCGAGGTCCTCTACCCCGCGATCTCGTCCCACCGGCGCGTCGCGCCAGAGGAGCGGGCGCGTCTTGGGATCAACGAGGGCACGCTCCGTTTCTCCGTCGGTATCGAAGACCCCGACGATATCGTCGCCGACCTCGATGGAGCGCTGGCGAAGGTCTGACCATGCGTTCGTGGCCCCGCGCGCTCCTCGCAGCCGCTCTCGCAGCGGGCTTTTGGGCGCTACCTACTACGACCCCTGGGGCCTCCTGGTCGCAGGCGGCGCGGCGATCATGGCGCTCGGCGTCGCAGCGACGAACCGGATCCTCGGAGCTCCCCTCATCATCGGCGGCCTCCTGATCGTCGTTCTCGCTCACACGACGCGGCCGTACTTCGCGTGCGCTCGGTTCGAGCATTTCATGCGGACCACCGAGGTCACAGACGGCGCTCTGGTGGCCCTCGCGCGCGACACCGCGGAGGCGCGCGAGTTCCAGACCCGGTTCGGAGCCTCGTCGACGACTGTGGATCGGAGCGGCCGGACCGCGGTCGACTTTCGCGGTGCGAATGCAGGGCTTCGCGTGTTCGTGGCGGACGGGCCGCGCGCGGTCGGTTCGTTCCTCGACTGCCCCGGACGGCCGTTGGTGTCGGCGAACGTCATCGACGCGATCCGCGCCGGCTGCTGAAGCCCGCGTTCGACGCATGACCGATACCGCGGACGTCATCCGCATGATCAACGAGCGCGATGCCAGCGGTTGGGTGCTCGTCGGCCGTCTTCCGGGTGGCTATCTGCAAGGTGCGCACGAGCTGCGCGGTCCACATGGAGAGCGCGGAGTGCTCAAGTGGCATCCGCGCGATCTAGCGGCCGCGCAGCTTGTCGCGGCCGCGCACGCCGTTGAGGCACTGCGCGCTCGCGGCTGGCCGACCTCACGTTGGCTCGCGTACGGAACGTTGCCGGGCGGCGCGGCCTACATCGTTGAGGAGTTCGTCGACGGCGCCGTCCCCACTCGGCTCGGTGGTGACGGCTTGGCGCAATTGATCCGCGCCAACCGGCTGCAGGCGGACGTGCGTTCCGACGCGGGGCAGGACTGGTCCGCCTACATACACAGCGTCGTGTTCGACGGCGCCGCCGATCTCGCTCGGCGCATGCGTGCGCGACCGGTGACAGCCGCGCTCCTGAGCCGTCTCGAGCGCCTGACCGCGGACGCTCGTTCGTTGCGATTGCCGACCACCGACCTCGTTCACGGCGACTTTGTTCTCCGCAACATGCTCGTCACCGGCGGCTCGCTGCGGATCATCGACACGGCTCACGTCGGCAAGGGAACGCGCGGTTACGACCTCGCGTGTCTCTTGCTCGAGACAACGATCGAAGACGGCTGGGCCGATCCGAAGGCCGATCCGGAAGACGTGGAGCGCGAGTGCCTGTCCGTCGTCGGACCCGCCGGGCTGCGCGTATCCGTCGTGGGGCGGATGCTCCATTACCTCGTCTTCGGCGATACCTGGCGGGACGACGACCCGTCGGATCTCGTTGCGAAGTGCGGGTCGTTCATCGAGCGTTACGAGCGCTGACCCCGCGCCGTAACGGAAGTGTCGCTTGACGGAGTTCCACCATTTCACTAGTGTCATAGTGAATTGGCAGCGACGCTCCGGTTCCGGCTCGATCCGCACAGCGGCGTCCCGACCTACATGCAGCTCGCGCAGCAGGTCAGGCACGCCGTCGAATACGGGATCCTGCGGCCCGGCGACCAGCTGCCGACCGCGCGCGAGGTCGTCGAGGACCTCGCGATAAACCCCAATACCGTGCTCAAGGCCTATCGCGAGCTCGAGCGCCAGGGCTTCGTCCACGGCCGTCCGGGGGCGGGGACGTTCATCGCCGCGGACGCGCCAGAGCCCCTCGAGCGAGCCGTGCATACACCGCTGCGGCGCGCGCTGGACCGGTGGCTTCACGGCGCGAAGGACGCGGGGCTCGATCGCGACAGCGTGGCGGCGCTCTTCACCGTCGCATTCCAGGACGCGTTCTCACGAGAGGAGAGCACCCATGGACGCCGTCGTTGAGACGAGCGCGCTCACCAAGCGCTACGGATCCGTCATCGCGCTGTCGGACTGCGATCTCGCCCTGCCCGAAGGAAAGGTCACCGGACTCGTCGGTCCGAACGGAGCGGGGAAGACGACGTTGATCCACCTTGCCGTGGGTCTGCTTCGGCCGACCGCAGGTTCCGTCAGGGTCTTCGGACACGACTCCGTCCGCGAGACGAGCAAGATCCTTCCGCGCGTCGGCTTCGTCGCGCAGGACCGCCCGCTCTACCGCGACCTCACGGTGGCGGACACGCTCGAGCTCGGCCGGCGGTTGAACGAACGCTGGGATCCGGCCTATGCGCTTGCGCGCGTGCGGCGGTTCGGACTCCCGCTGTCGCGCAAGATCCGCACGCTGTCCACCGGACAACGTGCGCATGTCGCGACGAGCGTGGCGCTCGGCAAGCGTCCAGACCTGGTGCTCCTGGACGAGCCCGTGGCCAATCTGGATCCCATCGCGCGTCTCGCGCTGCTGGAGGAGCTGATGAGCGTCGTCGCAGAAGACGGCCTGACGGTCGTGTTCTCGGCGAACGCACTCGCGGACGTCGAGCGTGTCTGCGAGCACCTCGTCATCCTCGTGAATGGCCGCCCGCGTCTCGTCGGCGACACCGAGGAGCTCATCGAGTCGCACGTCGTCGCGATCGGTCCGCGCACCCAGGGCGTCTCCGCGCTGGACGGCGACCTCATCGAAGCGCGGCACGCCGAGCGGCAGACGATCCGGCTGCTGCGCGGGCCCGGTCCAGCACGCGTCGATGACGGCACGATCGTCCGTCCCGCGACGCTCGAGGAGATCGTCCTCGGCTACATGCGACCGGCGATGGAGGTGGCCGCATGACGTGGCTCACATGGCGCCAACACCGCGTGCAGATCGTTGGTCTGATCGCGGTCGCGATCCTCGTGACGGCTGGGATCTGGATCGTCGCCGAGTACGCCCTGCGCAGCCGGGCGGAGCTCGGCGTCGACAGCTGTGTACCTGAGACGAGGACCATCGTGACACCCAGTGGGCCGCAGCAGATCATCAACAGCAGCACCTGCTCGGATCTCATCTCGCAGTGGCAGGAGCGGATCGGGCTCTGGCGTTATCTCTTCTTCACGATCTACTTGATTCCCGCGCTCGCGGCATCCTACGTTGGTGGCCCGCTCTTCGCGCTCGAGTTCGAAAGGGCAACACACCGACTTGCCTGGACGCAGAGCATCGGTCGTTTGCGCTGGGCGGGGGTCAAGCTCGCGGTGATCATCGCTGCCGCGCTCATTGCGGCAGCGATCCTCGCCGTCGCCATCGGACCGTCGCGCGTGCTGATGGGCGTCGGCCGGTCGGGAACGGACGTGAAGCCGTTCGAGACGTTCGATCTCGAGGGCCCCGCCATCGCCTCGTACATGGTCTTCGGGATCGCAGCGGCCGCCTTCGTGGGCGCGTGGTCTCGACGCATCCTCGCGGCGATGTTCGTCGGTCTGCTGGTCTTCGGCGTCGCGCGTGTCGCCGTCCACAACCTGCGCCCGTGGTACGAGACGCCGATCATCATGCCGCTCGAGATGATCAGTGTGATCCCGCGCGATGCGTTGTTCGTTGATGTCCCCGCCGTCGATCGGGACGGCCAACCGGTGACGCGCGAGCGCGTCAGCAGTCTGCTGAGCGAGTACTTCCGCAGCCCATCACGATTCGCGCCGTCCGCGAGCAGCAACGACTCGACGTACCTCGCGGATCGCGGCGTGTTCCGCCGAATCGGCTATCAGCCCGTGGAGCGTTTTTGGACGTTCCAGGCGATCGAGGCCGGGATCTTCACCGGACTCGCTGCGCTGTTCGCGCTCCTGACGCTGTGGCGCGTGCGGACCCGCGATGCCTGAGACTGGTCGTTCCGGCACTTGGGCCCATCCGGATGAATGTTGACGGCCTCCTGGCGCCTGTGCCATCATGATGGCATGGAGCGCAGGCAGTTCCAGCTGACAAAACAGCAGGCCGCCGCGGTACGGCGGGAGGCGACGCGGCGCAAGATCTCCGATTCGGCGATCGTTCGCGAAGCAGTCGATCTCTGGCTTCGCGCCCGCGGCCACGTCCGCGCTGAGGATCGGATGAGCCGTGCCATGCGGATCGTTGGCACGTTCGCTTCGGGACAGAAGGATCTCAGCCGCGACCATGACCGGGAGCTGGCGGATGCCTTCCGCCCGTGACGGTCTTCGCTGACACGTCGGCGCTGTACGCATTGCTCGACCGGGACGACCGCTTCCACAGCACTGCACGAACGACCTTCGCTGGTCTAAGGGGCGAGGAGATCGTGACGCACAGCTACGTCCTGGTGGAGATGATCGCGCTGACTCAGCGGAGCCTCGGCACCGAGGCCGTGCGCCGTTTTTCGCAAGACTTCGTCCCGGTGCTGAGCACGGTCTGGGTCGACGAGGCGACGCACGCGTCGGGTCTCGCCGCGCTGCTCGCGGCCCTGCCTACTGACGTCTCCCTGGTGGACTTTGTCAGCTTTCAAGTGATGCGCGAGCGGGGCATCGCGCGCGCATTCGCCTTCGACGACGACTTCCAGGCCGCTGGCTTCGCGACCGTCGCATAGAGGCTCAGTCGTTCAGCAGGGCTGGGTCACTCTCCTTCATCGCTCCCGTCTTAGGTAATCGAGGATCTCCGCCATGACGCGGCAGTCGACCTCGTTGTAGCGCGCGATCTCGCCCATGACCTCGGTCGCGCCGAGCGTCACGCCCTTGCGCTTCGCTTCGATCGCCGCGTTCCATGCCCCGGCCATCGCGCCCGCGCCGTCCGCGAGCCCCTCGCCCCAGAGGGTCTCGATGTGCCCGAGCGCATGCAGCGACCGCGCGATCGGCTTCAGCGAGAACGAGAACGCGCCGCGCACGACGAGCGGCTCGGCCTGCACGACCTCGTGCAGCAGGTCGAACCAGGAAAGGACCGGCCAGTCGCGATCGGGGTGGCGCGCACGCGCGTTGTCGTACGCGCGCTCGAAGTTGCTCGTCTCGGCCGGGGACCAGTGCACGAGTCGCGCGGCACCGATGTCGCAGCCGGCGTCGGCGGCGACGGTGTGCAGGTTCGCGAGCCAGGCGTCGATCATCCGCGCCTCCGCTTCCAGTGACAGCTCGTCCACGGTGAACTGTTCGAACCGCCACACGGCGCCCCGGTACGTGCCGCAGCCGATCTGGAAGATCAGCGACTGACCGCCCTTGCGCGGGAACGCCGTGAAATCGTCGTTGAGATCCTGCAGGAACTCGAAGTCGACGAACATCTCGACCGGCGCGCGCTGCCGCCACACCTGCGTCGACGCGACCATCCGCTCCGGCCGGACGGTCTCGCCGCCCGGCCGGTTCACCGCCAGCACCGCATCGACGATCGCGGCCTCGCGCTCGTTGCTCACGCCGAGCAGCTGCGACGACACGCGAGCATCGTCCCAGCGCGTCACGCCTGCGTCGTGCGCGCGCGCCCGATGCGTCGTATTCACGCGAGGAAGAAGCGTGAGGTCGGCGAGCGCGACGGCGATCTTCGCCTTCGCATCGTGCCACGGCCCGTCCTGGTCCGCCTTCATGTTCGGCCACAGCTCGGGCACCGACGGCAGCGGGAGCACGCGCCACTCCGCGCCCTCGGTCCGCACGCGACGGATCCACGCCGCGGCCTGCTGCACGACCTCCCGCAGATCGCTGCCGCGGCCACGCACGACGGTGTCGTGCGGCACCCGCGCGAGGCGTTCCCAGCAGCGGTCGCCCCGGTCCTCGCCCTGCTTCCACGCGCGGCCGGCGACATAGGACGCCGGCGGCGTGTAGCCCTGGATCCGTCCGAGCGCCTCGTTGTAGACCCAGGCCTGCGCGATCGTGTCGAGATCGCTCGGCGACGTCGAGAGACCACCGTTCCGGAGGAGCTCGAGCGTCTTGTATTTCACGTCGACGACGCGGTAGTGCCGCCCGTGCGAGAGGCCGATCGCCGCGAGCTCGAGCGGATCGCCGATGAAGGCGCTGGGAGAGAGCTGCCCGAGCACGTCGGAGCGCACGAGCAGATCGACGACACCGAACATCCGCAGCTGCGGATCGCGGAGCACGCCGGCGGCGATGATCTGCACGCCGGCTTGCATCGCCTCCTGCGTCGCGGTGGCGGCCGAAAGAGCCCGTGCCTCATCGGGTCGGTGCGTGATGCGGACGAGCTGATGGCGCTGCGCGAGATCGGCGAGGACGGCCTTCTCGAACGCGCGTCCCTGCCGCATCAGGAAGCGCCCCAGATCGAAGGTCTCGTCGTAGCCAGGAAGCTCGTCGTCGCGGGCGAAGCCGTGGACCGTCGGGTACTCGTTGAGCCAGTCGAGCAGCACATCGTTCCGGCACCAGTTGCGCGTCTCGCCCGCCGCGACCCAGTCGAGCCAGTCGAGATCCGTGTGCGGATCGCACGGGAGACCGTCGTCTCGCAGCACGATGGCGTCGCGGCCGATGGGTATCGCTAACCCTCCAGCACGTCGAGGAGGCCGCGCAGATCCTCTTCCTCGCGGATCGCCTTCGCGTCGGTCGGTGCGGGCACGCGTCCGCGGTTCGCCCAGTAGACATCCATCCCCGAGCGCATCGCCCCGCCGACGTCGTGCGCCGAACCCGCGACGAACAGCACCCGCTTGCGGTGCAGCACCAGGGCGTCGAGCGCCGCGCGGTACGGCTGTGGATCGGGCTTGTACGCGCCGGCGCGCTCCGCGGTCATCACGAGGTCGAACGTCCCCGCGCGCGCCGCCGCCAGAGCCCCGAGGCGTTCCGAGCAGTTCGTGACGATGAAGCGTGTGTACGAACTCAGATGCGGGAGGACGTCGGGCACATCGGGCCACGGCGCTGACTCGGCCCAGCGCCTCAGCAGCTCGTCAGCGTTCCTCCTCTCGATGCCGACGACGCCGGCGGCATCGCGTACGACGTCCTCGAATGGGCGGTACGGCTTCCCGCGGAGCAACGACTGCGACGCGGCGTGCCAGCGCATGCCGAGCTCGCGTCCACCCGCGACGTCCGCGAACAACGACCACGTATCGAGCAGCGCCGTCAGGAGATCGAAGCCGATGGCTGCGTAGCGCACACGCTTAGTATCGGCGCGCATGCCCAACGCCTTCAGCGGCCTCCCGCGGACCACGCCCCGTTTCCTCGCCGATCTGGCCGCGAACAACCGGCGCGAGTGGTTCGCGGCGCATCGCGCGGAGTACGAAGCCTCATTCGTGCATCCGGCGATGACGATGGTCGAGGCGCTCGCGCCGCTGCTGCACAAGATCTCGCCCGACGTGCACGCCGAGGCTCGGTGGGGTGGTTCGGTGATGCGCGTGAATCGCGACATCCGCTTCGCGAAGGACAAGCGCCCATACAAGGACCACCTCGACCTCTTCTTCTGGGAGGGGGAGGACCGCACCGCCGCCGTCGCCGGCTACTTCTTCCGGATCACACCGAAGAATCTCGTGCTCGGCGCCGGCACGCGCCACCTGCCCGGCGAACGGCTCGAGCGCTATCGCGCGGCCGTCGCGGACCCCACGCGCGGCGGCGCGCTCGAGCGCATCGTCAAGCAGCTCCGCGCGAAGGGATACGAGGTCTGGGGCACGCGCTACGCACGCGTGCCGCGCGGTTACCCGGCGGATCATCCGCGCGCCGAGCTCCTGAAACACGACGGGCTCTTCGCCGGCTTCGAGCGGCCCATCCCGCCCGAGGCGTACACCCCGCGCTTCCCGGCCTTCATCGCATCGCATTTCCGCGCGATGCGTCCGCTGCAGGAGTGGGTGGTCAAGACGATCGCTTGATGACCGACGTCCGCAGCCAGTGGCATCACTACAAGAGCGAGCCCGTCGCTCGCGGCGGCATGGTCACGGCGGAGCATCACCTCGCGGCAGATGCAGGTGTCGAGATGCTGCGCGAGGGCGGGAATGCCGTCGACGCCGCGGTCGCCGCGGCGTTCGTGATGGGCGTCGTCGAACCGTTCACCAGCGGCATCGGCGGGATCGCCGGTCTCGTCATACGCCGCGCCGACGGGACCGTCGTGTCCGTGGAGGGCGGCACGTGCGCGCCGCTCGGTGCGCGTGCCGACATGTTCGAGCTCGTCGGTGGCGGTGCGCGTGCGGGCATGTACATGTGGCCCGCCGTGAAGAACGGTGCGAACTTCGAGGGGGCGACGTCGGTGACCGTCCCGGGCCAGGCCGCGGCCCTGTGCCTCGCACTCGAGCGATACGGCTCGCTGCCGCGCGCTCGTGTGATGGAGCCGGCGATCAGGCTCGCGCGAGACGGCTTCGAGATCGACTGGTACGTCGCGCTGGCGTTCGCGATGTACGCCGAGCGCCTGTGGAAGGCCGGCGACGCGCGCCGCATCTTCTTCCGCCCCAGCGGCGCGCCGCTCCGTCCACCGATCGGCACCGAGCCTTCGGACCGCGTCGTTCAGACGGATCTCTCGCGGACGCTCGAAGTCATCGCGCGCGACGGTCCCGAGGTGCTCTATCGCGGCGAGATCGCTCGCACGATCGTGGCCGATGTCCGTGCCAACGGCGGTGCGCTCGCCGCGGAAGATCTCGCGAAGTACGAGGCGCGCGTCGGGACGCCGCTCCAGACGATGTACCGCGGGCATCGCGTGATCACGCTCGACGGCCTGTCGGGCGGGGCAACGGTCGCGCGCGCTCTCACCGTGCTGGACGCGTTCCCCCTCGGCGCGAAGGAGCGTGGCGGCGTCGATCACCTGCATCTGGTCGCCGAGGCGCTACGCGCGGCGTTCCTCTATCGCTTCTCGCAGCTCGCGGATCACACGACGCACCTCAACGCGATCGACAAGGAACACACGATGGTCGCGCTCACGCAGACGCTCGGGCAGGGATTTGGATCCGGATTCGTGCCGAAGGGGACCGGGATCGTCATGGTCGACGGCATGACCTGGTTCGACCCGGTGCCGGGAAATCCCAACTCGATCGCACCGGGGAAGCGCGTGCTGTGGGCGGGTGCGCCGACGCTCATCGTTCGCGGCGACGCGCCGCTGCTGGCGGTCGGCGCGCCCGGCGGCCGCAAGATCATGAGCGCGGTCACGCAGGCGATCGTCAATGTCGTCGACTTCGGCGACGGACCGCAGGACGCGGTGAACCGTCCGCGCGTGCACGACGAGGGCGAGGGGCTGCTGGTGGATTCGCGGATCCCGGAAGACGTGCGTGCCGGCCTCGCGGCGCTCGGGCATCAGATCGACGTGAAAGAAGAGACGCTCATGTCCGCCTGGTTCGCGCGCCCGAACGCGATCCTCATCGACCCGAAGACGGGCGAGCTGCGCGGCGGCGTCGATCAGCTCAAGCCCGCCGTCGCCATCGGGCTAGGCTAGGCCGCCGATGGCACGCTTCATCGTCGAGGGCGGTACCCCGCTGCGCGGAGAGATCCGTCCGGCGGGCAACAAGAACGAGGTGCTGCCGCTCATCGCGGCGGCCCTGCTCACCGACGAGCCGGTCACGCTCCACAACGTGCCGCGCATCCGCGACGTGCGCGGAATGCTCGAGATCGCGAGCGCGCTCGGCGCGACGGTGGACGAGGTCGATGCGCGCAGCGTCCGCATCACCGGAACGATCCGGTCGACCGAGGTACCCGCGGCGCTCGCCGGCGAGATCCGGACCTCGCTCCTCTTCGCCGGTCCGTTGCTCGCGCGCCACAAGGAGGTGAAGCTCGGCCTGCCCGGCGGCGATGTCATCGGCCGGCGTCGCACCGACACGCACTTCCTCGCGCTCCGCGCGCTCGGCGCGGAGCTCGACGTCGAGCGCGACGGCTACGCGCTGCGCACATCCGGCCTGCGTGGGGCGGACGTGATCCTCGATGAGGCCTCGGTCACCGCAACGGAGAACGCGCTGCTGGCCGCCGTGCTCGCGAAGGGGACGACGGTGCTGCACAACGCCGCGAGCGAGCCGCATGTGCAGCAGCTCTCGCGGGCGCTCGTGCGGATGGGCGCCCGCATCGAGGGGATCGGCACCAACACGGTCACGATCGAGGGCGTCGAGCGGCTGCGCGGCATCGATCACACGATCCTCAGCGATCACATGGAGGTCGGGTCGCTCATCGGCGCGATCGCCATGACGCACGGCGAAGCCACGATCAAGAACGCCGTGCCGCAGTACCTGCGGATGACGCGGATGGTGTTCAAGCGCCTGGGCGTCGAGACCGAGGTGGTCGGCGACGACCTCGTCGTGAAGGCGAGGGACCACTACGTCATCGAAGATGACATCGGGGGCGCGATCCCGACGATCAAGTCGCAGATCTGGCCGGGCTTCCCGACCGACCTCACGAGCATCGCCACCGCACTTGCGACGCAGGCGGAAGGCACGGTGCTCATCCACGAGTGGATGTTCCCCGCACGCATGTACTGGGTCGGCTCGCTCGAGAGCATGGGCGCGCGCCTCGTGCTGTGTGATCCGCACCGCGTGGTCGTCGTCGGGCCCTCGCAGCTGTACGGCACCGACCTGCGGAGCCCCGACATCCGTGCGGGCATGGCCCTCCTCGCCGCGACGCTCTGCGCGAAGGGCAAGAGCGTCATCAGCAACGTCGACCAGATCGACCGCGGCTACGAGGACCTCGACACGCGTCTTCGGGCGCTCGGCGCGAAGATCGAACGCGCGGCGTGACGTCCTTCGCGACGCACCTCGAGTGCTCGCGCGGCGGCGAGGACTTCCAGATCGACACGCTGCAGCAGACCTGCGTCAACGACGGTGGCCCGCTGCTCGTCCGCTACGACCTCGAGAAGGTCCACGAGGCGATGCAGCGCGAGGTGCTCGCGCGGCGTCCCGCGACCCTCTGGCGCTACCGCGAGCTCCTGCCCATGGAGGATCCCGAGCGCGTCGTGACCCTCGGCGAGCCGAACACGCCGCTCCTCGACGCGCGGCGCATTGGCGAGGAGCTCGACATCCCCGGCCTGCGCGTGAAGGACGAGGGCCTGTTGCCGACCGGGACGTTCAAGGCGCGCGGCGCCGCGGTCGGCGTCACGCGCGCGCTCGAGCTCGGGGTGGGCACGATCGCCCTCCCGACCGCGGGCAACGCCGGCGCCGCCTGGGCGGCGTACGGGGCGCGCGCGGGCATCCGCGTGGTCGTCGTCATGCCCGACACGACGCCGCAGACGATCGTGCGCGAGACGTCGTCGTACGGCGCGGAGGTCTACCTGGTGCCGGGTTCGATCGCGGACGCCGGCGCGGTCGTGAAGCGCGCCTGCACCGAGCGCGGGTGGTACGACGCGTCCACGCTGAAGGAGCCGTACCGCATCGAAGGCAAGAAGACGATGGGCTTCGAGCTCGCCGAACAGCTCGACTGGAAGCTGCCCGACGTCATCGTCTACCCGACCGGCGGCGGTGTGGGCCTCATCGGGATGTGGAAGGGGTTCGCGGAGCTGCGCGATATCGGCTGGATCGCGCGCGACGACATGCCGCGCTTCGTCGCGGCGCAGGCGGCCGGCTGCGCGCCGATCGTGCGCGCTTTCGAGAGCGGAGCGAGCGAATCGGAGCCGTGGCCGGATCCAGAGACCTTCGCCGCTGGCCTCCGCGTGCCCAAGGCGCTCGGCGACTTCCTCGTCCTGCGCGCGCTGCGCGAGAGCGCGGGGATCGCGCTCGCCATCACCGAGGACGAGATGCGCGACATGATGCGCCTCGTGGGCGCGATGGAGGGGATGCTCGTGTGCCCGGAGGGCGCGGCCGCGATCGCCGCCGCGGCGAAGCTGCGACGCGACGGCTGGATCCACGACGACGAGAGCGTCGTCGTCTTCAACACCGGCAGCGGGCTAAAGTACGCGGAGTCGTTGCAGGGCGAGGCCGCGCGGCGGTTGGACGCGGGTGCGCTGCCCGACGCCTAGGGGAAGGACGTGAGCGTGCGCGCGACATCGCGACCCATGGGGGTACGGCGCGGCATCCTCGGCGGCGCGATCCTCGTCGCCGTCGGCGCGCCGTTCCTCCTCCAGGCGCTCGCGCCGTACTTCAACCTCAGCTTCTCGAACGCGGGGGCGTATCTGATCCTCGCGCTTGGCGTCGCCTTCCTTGCCGCGTGGTACGTGGGCACGCGTCAGTACGTCTACATCGTCCCCGCCGCGGTGCTCGTTGGCTTCGGTCTGGGGCTGGTGATCCCGACCTGGCTGCCGCTGCCGGCGGACGCCGCGGCGCCGATCTTCCTCGGCTCGCTCGCGGTCGGGCTCGCGATCGCGTTCATGCTGTACACCGACCATCGCGGGCTGCTCATCCCGGCCGGGCTTCTGGCGCTCGTCGCGATCGCGGAGGTGGTCGGCCTGCACCTACCCGATGAGCTGCAGCCGTTCTTCGTTCCGATCGTGCTGATCGCGGTCGGTGCATACATGCTGCTCGAGCGCTAGGTTCGGCCCGCTAGATCGACCGGGCGAAGCGCTCCAGCATCATCGGCCAGCCACTGGGTGAGGCCATGCCGGCACGGTAGGCCGCGGCCCTTTCACCGTGGCGAGAGAACGCGCGATGCTCGAGCGCCACGCGCGTCCCGAGTCCGTCTTCGCTGAAGCGCACCTCGACCTCGCTCGCCTTGGCGGGGTTCGGCTCCGGCGTGCGGTCGAACGCGATCTGCCAGCTGAACACGATCCGGCGCGGCGGGTCCCACAGGAGGACGCGCCCCCAGTCGCATTCGAATCCGTTCGGCCCGCGCTCGAAGCACGCGCCGCCGAGCCGCGGCTCGATGCCGATGCTCTGGAGGACATCCAGCGACCACGTGTACTCACGCGGCCACCACCGCCCGAGATTCACGAAACCCGCGAACGCTTGCTCCGGCGGGACACGCACGACGAGCTCGCGGGTCAGGGTGTCCTCGGTCACGACCGGCGCCATACCGAACGACCTTACCTCAGACCGACCCGCTGGGGATACGACCTAACATCACGCGCAGTGGAACTCGCGTCGGACATCCTTGCGCTCGTCGGGAACACACCGCTGGTCCGACTCTCGCGCATCGGGCGAGGTCTGAAGCCAACGCTCGTCGGCAAGCTCGAGCACCTGAATCCCGGTGGCTCGATCAAGGACCGCATCGGCCTGCGCATGATCGAGGACGCCGAGCGGCGCGGTCTGCTCAAGCCGGGTGGGACGATCGTCGAGCCGACCAGCGGAAACACCGGCGTTGGCCTCGCGATGGCCGCGGCGATCAAGGGGTACCGCGTCATCTGCACGATGGCCGACAAGCAGAGCCAGGAGAAGCGCGACCTGCTGCGCGCGTTCGGCGCGGAGGTCGTCATCTGTCCCACCGCCGTGCCGCCCGACTCGCCGGAGTCCTATTACAAGGTTGCGGAGCGGCTCGCGAAAGAAGCACCTGGCGGCTTTCTGCCGAATCAGTACTACAACCCGATGAATCCCGAGGCGCACTACAACACGACCGGCCCGGAGATCTGGGAGCAGACCGATGGGAAGGTGACGCACCTGGTGCTCGGCATCGGCACCGGCGGCACGGTGACGGGCGCGGGCCGCTACCTGAAGGAGCGGAACGCGTCCATTCAGATCATCGGCGCCGATCCACAGGGGTCCCTCTACACCGGAGACATCCATCCGTACAAGGTCGAGGGCATCGGCGAGGACTTCTACCCCGGCACGTTCGATCCCAAGCTCGTCGATCGGTGGATGCGCGTGTCCGACCGCGATTCATTCCTCACGGCACGCCGCCTCACGCGCGAGGAGGGCATCCTCGTCGGTGGCTCATCGGGCACCGCGATGTTCGCGGCGCTCGAGGTCGCCAAGGAGCTGGACGAGAGCGCGCTCATCCTGGTGCTCTTCGCCGACTCGGGCCGCTCGTACCTCTCGAAGATCTACAACGACGAATGGATGCGGCAGAACGGCTACCTCGAACGCTACCCGGTGCACGCGACGGTGCTCGATGTGGTGCGCGACCGCATGGGCACGCCCGGCCTCATCGTCGTGTCCAAGGAGCAGAGCGTGCGCTCGGCCATCGACACGATGCAGCGCTACGGCATCTCGCAGATCCCCGTCGTCGGCGACGGCGAGGCCACCTTCGTCACGGACATCGTCGGCAGCGTCCAGGAGACCACGATGCTCGACCGCGTCTTCCGCGAGCCCGCGCTCGTCGACGAGCGCGTCGAGCGCGTCATGGAGGCGCCGTTCCCGGTGGTGCAGGCGAACGAGGACATCGAGCGCCTCTACGCCGAGCTCTCCTCCGGCGTCCCGGCGCTGCTCGCAGCGTCCGACGACCGTCCCGTTTCGATCATCACCAAGGCGGACCTGCTCGAGTTCGTCGCGCATCAGCGGCGGCGCGCCCGCTGAGCGCGGATCGCGCGTGGGCATTTTCGTCGTCTCTTAATTAGCGCCAGCAGCGCAAGACGCCGACGTCGTCAGCGCTCGGCGCATTTGCGCCCAACGCAAAACAGCGAATTACGCGCCGTCAAGCAGCAGCGCTCGTTCCGGTGGACCATGACGACCAGGGGTTCAGTGGGAGGTTTGCGGGATGGCTGCGCTGATCGAGTTCGTGTGCATCGGGACGCACGAGCGTCGTGGCGATCCGTCGATCACTTTTGAGCAGCGCGCGTGGGCGTACTGCGCGGCCGGAGGCGCGGACGGCCATACATGGTCACGCATCGATCCAACGGCCGTAGAGACACTGCGATCACGACCGGGCAACGGACGCCCGCATCTCGTTTCTGACGAGGTCGCCGAAACGAGCTCCGCTGGCGGCCCAGGTCGGTAGCGCCCGCGCACGGACCCGCGCCGCTCTCGCGAGCCTGCGTCGGAGCCACGCGTCGGTCATGAGCCGCAGTGCGCTCACAAGGGGCCGCACCCGTCGGGGCGGCACATACAGTCCGGCGTCGCCAACGATCGCCCGCACCGTAGCGATGTCCCCCGCGATGATCGGCAGGCCGCGCTGGAGCGCTTCGGCGAAGACGATCCCGTAACCCTCGCGCTCCGTCGGCAGCGCGAAGACGTCCGCCTCCGCGAAACGGCGCGCGAGCGTCCGCCCCTCGAGCGCGCCGTACACGTGGACGCGAGGCCCCAGCTCGCTCGATCTGATGCGCGAGAGCACGGCGTCGGGGTACGCGCCCGCGCCGACGTCACCGACGAGATCGAGATGGACGTCCGGCACCTGCGCGGCCGCTGCCACAAGCGTCGCGATGCCCTTCGCCGGCGACCAGTTCGCGACCGCGAGGATCCGGAGCGCGCCAGCATCGCGTGGCGCCCCTCGCCGTCGACGCGAGACGCGCGGGATGCCGTCGGACCCTGGCGGGATGACCACCAGACGCGACCGCGGCACGCCGGTTCGCGAGAGCGTGCGAGCGAGGTCGGGGCTCACCGCGATGACGCGGTCGGCCGCTCGCAGGACCGCGCGCGTTCCACGTGCGGTCGTTGGCATGTGCATGAGAGCGACGACGCGCGCACGTAGCTCCTGGTGCGCCCAACCGACGAGCGGCGCGACGACGGGGATCGCGATGCTGTCGATCACGATGACGCTCGGCTTCAGGCGCGCGAGCGCGGAACGCGCCTGCGCCGTCGATGCGACGGGAACGATCCGAAGCGCCAGGCCCGCGCGCCGGCAGGCGTGCGCCACGTGCTGGTCATAGAGGTTGCCACCTGTCCGGCGAGCGAGGTCGCCGTTGACGAGCAGCACCGCTCGCTCAGTCGTAGGTGAGGATCACCTGCACGGTCTCCTCGGGCCGTTGGTCAACGAGCTCGTAGGCCTCCGCCGCGCGAGTGAAGGGAATGCGGTGCGTGATGAGCGGCCCGATGACGAGCTCGCCGAGCAGCGAGAGGGCGGTATCGAATCGCCGCTGGCGATCCCAGCGCGGCGCAAGCGCGGGGTCGAGCTGTGAGACCTGGGAGCTGACCAGACGCAGCCGCGCGCGATGGAAGCGCGAACCGAGGTCGAGGCTGACCGGCTTGCTGCCGTACCAGGAGCACACGATCACGGAGCCCTGGAAGGCGGCCGCGTCGATCGCGGCCTGCAGCGCGCGCGCGTTCCCGCTGGCCTCGATCACGACGTCCGCGCCGCGGCCATTCGTGCGTGCCGCGATCCGCGCCGGCGCGGCTTCCGGCGTGACCGCTTCATCCGCGCCGCAGCGCAGCGCGAGCTCGCGACGCAGCGCGATCGGCTCGACCGCGGTGACGCGCGCGCCGGCGAGACCCAGGAGCTGCGTCACGAGGAGGCCGACGACGCCCTGGCCAAAGACGACGACATCCTCGCCGAGACGCGGGTGCGCGTCGAGGACGACGTTGAGCGCCGTCTCGCAGTTCGCGAGGAACACGCCGAGCTCGGGTGGTAGGCGCTGGGGGAGGCGCACCGCCGCGGCGGCGCTGACGACGTACTCCTGCTGATGAGGATGATGAACGAAGACGTGATCGCCTGGCGCGAGATTTGTGCCCGCGCCGACCTCGACCACGCGGCCCACGCTCGCGTAACCGAACTTGATGGGGAAGCCGTAGCTGCCCGCCAGCGTCGGCAGGTCCAGCGCGAGATCAGCCGGGACCTCGCCGCGGAACACGAGCATCTCGGTCCCGTGCGACAGCCCCGATGCGATGGCGCGGACGCGGACCTCGCCGGGTCCCGGTCCGCGGACGGTCTCCTCGCGAAGCTCGACTTCCCGCGCGCGCGGGAACCACACGCTCGCGGCCGTCACGCGCTCTCTCGCATCGCCTCCCATTGTGGTTCACCGTAGAAGACGAGGTCCTCGCCGCACGTCACGAAACGCGCGCGGGCGAAGGTGAGGGCCTCGCGCAGGTAATCGATGTGGAGATCGCCGACCGCGGCAACGCCCTCGCCGATGACCTTTGGTGCGATGCAGACGGTCAGGCGGTCGACGATGTGGTCGCGCAGCGCCGAGGTGATGATCCCGCGCCCGCCCTCGATCAGCACCGAACCGATGCCGATGCCGCGCAGGCGCCGGAGCAGATCCTTGAGGTCGACCGCGCCGGTCGCGTCCGCGTGCGCGCGCAGGACCTCCCCGCCGGCGTCGCGGATCGCACGCGCGAGCTCCTGCGGCGCTGCGGGCGTGGTCGCGACGATCGTGCGTGCCGTTCGGTCGGTGAGGACGTTCGCCGCGATCGGGACGCGCAGCTTGCTGTCGATGATCACGCGGATCGGCGACCTTCCCTCGGCGAGGCGGACGGTGAGGCGCGGATCGTCGGCGAGCACGGTGCCGATGCCGACCATGACCGCGTCGTGCGACGCCCGAAGCTCGTGCGCGAGCCGCAGCGACGACTCGCCGCTGACCCAGTGGGCGTCCCCGGTCCGTGCCGCGATGCGTCCATCGATCGTCTGCGCGTAGTGCACCGTCACGACAGGACGCGCGTGATGTCCGTTCCGACCCGGGGCCGACGACACGAAGGATTCGCCGTCGAGGAGATGTCCCATCCGGTGCGCCTTCGTGCGGAGGTACGTCACGTTGACGGCGTTGGGCGGCGCCTCGATCGGGACGCGCTCTACGACGTCGATCCCGTGGTCGGCGAGAGCCTGGAGCTTCGCGGGATTGTTCGTCAGCACCCGCGCGCGCTTGACGCCGAGCCTACGGAGCACCGCGGCTGCCGCGGTGTAATCGCGTCCGTCGATCGGCAGACCGAGCGCGACGTTCGCGTCCACCGTGTCGAGTCCGCGATCCTGGAGTGCGTACGCGCGGATCTTGTCGAACAGACCGATCCCGCGTCCCTCATGGCGCAGATAGAGGAGCACGCCGCGATCGGCGCGCCCCACCCCCTCGAGGCCCGCCTCGAGCTGCTCGCCGCAGTCGCAGCGGAGCGAGCCGAGCGCCTCTCCGGTGAGACACTCGGAATGGAGCCGCACGAGGACCGGATCGTCGCCGGCGATCTCGCCGTGAACGAGGGCGATGACCTCGGTCTCGTCACCCAGACGGAAGACGTGGATCTGCAGATCGCCGTGCCGGGTCGGGAGCGATGCCGCGGCCTCAGTTTCACGCGGGCGACGCACGATCACGATCGGGAAACGAAGCAAGCGGCGCGCCAGCAGTTCCGCGGGCCCGCGAGCTCAGCGCGTGTAACAACCGTCCAACGGCAGCCACTCAGATGAGCCGGCGTACCTCGACGAGCAGATCCTCCAGCTCGAATGGCTTGGCGAGATAGGACGTGACGCCAAGCGCGCGCGCGCGCTCGGGGAGATTGCTGGCTGCGCTCAGAAGAAGGACCGGAACGTCTCCCATCCCGTGCGTGCGCAGCTCAGTCAGGATCTGTTCCGCGCCGCTGCGAGAGAGACGTAGGTCCAACACCACGAGATCGGGCGGGGGATCGATCTGTTCGCTGAAGCCAGCGGCGTCGGAGACCGCGATCGGCGTGTACCCCTCCGTCTCGAAGATGTCGGAGAGGAGCGACGCGATATCGCCGTCGTCTTCGACGACGATCACGCGCGGACGCTGCCCCGTTCCATCCCTCACGGCATCACGCTACCCCGCATACTCAACGCCGTGCCGACGCGGAAGCGCAAGCCCGGTTTCGATACCCTCGCGATCCACGCCGGCCAGGAGCCCGAGGGGCTCACCGGCGCTGTTACCGTTCCGATATTCCAGACCTCGACCTTCGCCCAGGTCGCGGTGGGGAAGAACAAGGGCTACGAGTACGCGCGGACCGGCAATCCGACGCGGACCGCGCTGGAGACGTGTCTCGCGGCGCTGGAGGACGGTCGCTGGGCGCTCGCGTTCGGCTCGGGCATGGCCGCGACCGACGCGATCGCGCATCTCCTGAGGGCCGGCGACCACGTCGTGATGGGTGACGACGTGTACGGCGGGACCTACCGCCTCTTCGTCCGCGTCTTCGAGCAGCTCGGGGTCGCCACGACGGCGGTGGACATGCGCCAGCACGCAAGTGTGCGAAAGGCGATGCGCAAGACCACGCGCCTCGTCTGGATCGAGACGCCGACCAACCCGCTCCTGAAGGTGCTCGACATCCAGGCACTGGCTGACATCGCGCACACCCGAAAGGCGCTCGCGGTCGTCGACAACACGTTCGCCAGCCCGTACCTCCAGAACCCGCTCGCGCACGGCGCGGACCTGGCGCTCCATTCGACGACCAAGTACCTCGGCGGGCATTCCGACGTGGTCGGCGGCGCGATCATCGGCAATGAGGGGGAGCTTCGGGAGCGTCTTGCGTTCCTGCAGAACGCCGTCGGCGGCGTGCCCGGGCCGCTCGACGCCTGGCTCGTCCTCCGCGGCGCGAAGACGCTGGGAGTGCGGATGGAGCGTCACTCGGCGAACGGCCAGGCCGTCGCGGAGTGGCTCAGCGAGCATCCCAAAGTCGCCCGCGTGAACTACCCGGGTCTGCGCTCGCATCCGCAGCACGACCTCGCGAAGCGCCAGATGCGCGCGTTCGGCGGGATGCTGTCGTTCGAGCTGAAGACCGGGGAGGCCGCCGCGAAGCGGATGGCGGCGCGCACGAAGATCTTCGCCCTGGCGGAGTCGCTCGGCGGCGTCGAATCACTCATCGAGGTCCCGCTCGCGATGACGCACGGCTCGGTGCGCGGCACGAAGCTCGCGCCGCCGGCCGGGCTCGTTCGCCTCTCGGTCGGCATCGAGACGGTGCACGACCTGATCGAGGACCTGGCGGAGGCGATCGGCTAAGGAGCTCCTAGACGAGGCCGGCGGCGATGTCAGCTTCGAGCTGTTGCCGCGGCCGAGGATCGATGGCGCGCCACTGGTGGCCAGATTCGCCGTGTCCGGCGCAGTATGCCCAGCCGCCTTCGACGGTGGTCACCAGCGGACCCTCCGGATCGCGTTCGCAGTGTCCGTCGCAGAACCGCTCGATAAGCGCCGACATCGCCCGGTGTCCCTTGATTGACATGCCCGACCCCAATGCAGAGGTAGTGCCAGCCACTGCTCGCTCAGTCGACGACCGTTACCTCGCCGATCATCCCGTCGCCCTCGTGCTGCATGCAGACGTACCCGTAGCGGCCGGCCTTGGTGAACGTGAACGACAGTGTCTGGCCGAACGACATCGTGTTGTTGGCGAAAGACCCGTCTCGTGCCACCAGGTCGTGCGTGGACTGGCCGACGACCTTCCAGGTAACGGTGGTGCCGACCCTCACCGTCAGCTGCGCCGGGTCGAAGAAGTTGTCGCCCATCTCGATGACCGCGACGGCCGCGGTCGGGGTCGGCGATGCCGTGACCGCGGGCGCGGTGGTGGCGGTCGTCACGGCGGGCGCGGTCGTCGCGACCGCCGTCGGCGCGGCCGCTGTCGGCGCGGTCGGGCTCGGAGCGCCGCACGACGCCGCGAACGCGGCGAAGGCGAGACAAAGGACCGCGTAGCGCCACACCGCAGACCTCCCGTAGTGGTGTTACGCGCCGGCACCCGCCCAGGATGATGTCGCGAGCCAAGCCTCGGTGGCACTGTCGGCCAGCGGCTCGGAGATGAAGAATCCCTGCGCGCGGTCGCAGCCCATCGCTCGCAGGACCTCGAGCGTCGCGTTGTCCTCGACACCCTCGGCGATCACTCGAAGGTTCAGGGCGTGGGCGAGCTCGATGGTGGCGCGCACGATCGCGACGCTCGACGCCTCCGATGTCAAACGGCGAACGAACGAACGGTCGATCTTGCAGGCGTGGATCGGCAGGCGGTGGAGATACGCGAGCGAGGAGGAACCCGTGCCGAAGTCGTCGATCGCGAGCCGCACGCCGATGTCCCGCAGGCGTTCGAGGGACGTCAGGATGCGCTCGGGCTCGCTCATGACGCCGCTCTCGGTGACCTCGAGGTGCAGGACGGCCGGCGGGAGACCGGACTCCTCGAGGGCGGCGCGCACGCGATCGGGGAATGTCGGATCCGAGAGGTCCGAGACGGCCATGTTGACCGCGATCGCGATCCCGCGCTTCTGCCATTCGTCCGCCTTGCTGAGTGCGGTCTTCAGCGCCCACGAGGAGAGCTGCGGCATGATGCTCGTGCGCTCGGCCAATGCGATGAACTCGAGTGGGGCGACCAGCCCGAGTCGCGGATGGTTCCAGCGCGCCAGCGCCTCCATCATGCAGACCTGCCGCGAGACGAGGTCGATGACCGGCTGATAGTTCAGCTGCAGCTGCCCGTCACGGAGCGCATCACGCAGGTCCGACGCGAGACCGAGGCGCGCCGCGCCCTCGAGGTCGCTGCCCTCTTCGTACAGCGCGATGCCCACGCCTCGGCGCTTCGCCGAGTACATCGCGATGTCCGCGCGCCGGAGCAGCGTAAGCGGATCCTCACCGTGCTCCGGGAAGAGCGCGACGCCGACACTCGATGAGAGCGGCATCCGCACGCCTTCGATCGTGAGTGGGACCTCGAGCGACTCGCGCAGCCGCTTCGCTGTGGCGAGCGCGTTCGCGACGTCGTTGTCGGGCAGCAGCACGGCGAACTCGTCGCCACCGAGCCGCGCGACGGTGTCCGCCTCGCGCAGCGGGACACGCAGGCGTATCGAGACCTCCTGCAGGAGGCTGTCGCCAACGTGATGCCCGTACGCGTCGTTGATGTCCTTGAAGCCATCGAGGTCCATGAGGAGGAGCGCGACGGAAGACTTCGCCCGCTTTGCAACAGCGAACGCCTGCTCCGCGCGGTCGTAGAGGAGGAGCCGGTTCGGAAGACCGGTGAGCGCGTCGTGCAGCGCGAGCCGCCGGAGCTGCTCGTCCACCTGGCGTCGTTCGCTGATGTCGCGGAGGAACGCGCTGAACGAGGGTCCTTCGGAGGTGCCGATCGGCGCGACGGTGAGCTCGACGGGGAAGGTGAGTCCGTTCTTCCGCAGCGCCTCGAGCTCCACGCGACGACCAAGGATCGGTCCGTCGCCGGTCTTCAGGTAGTGGCTGAGCCCGGTCCGGTGCATGTCGCGGAGGGCGGGCGGGATGAGCGTGTCCGCGAGCTCCTTGCCGACGATCTCGTCGCGTCGCCACCCGAACATCGCCTCCGCCTGTGCGTTCCACTCGGTGATGCGCCCGTGCGAGTCCATGACGACGTGTGCGTCGAGCGCGGCGTCGAGCATGTCACGCAGCTGGCGGTCTGAGGCCGCAACGCGGTTCGTCTCGCGCTGCGACGCGATGCGCAGCAGCGCCGCCTCGATCACCGGTGTGACCTGTGCCGCGAACAGAGCCAGAAGCTGGACCTCGGCCTCCTTGTAGCGGCGCGACTCGCGCGAATAGATGGCGAGCGCTCCGACGGCCGAGTCCTGCAGGAGCATCGGCACCGCCACGCCGCTGCCGACCGCGATCGACGACGACACCTGGTGCTCCCAGCGCGCGTAATCCTCGACGACGACGGGCGATGCGCTCGAGAACGCGATGCCCACTGCACCCTCACCGCGTGCGATATCGCCCGCGCGGCCGCTGCGGTCGGGGCGCGTATCGGCGAGAAGCACGAGCCGGTCGCGGTCGGCGTTCCACCAGCGGACGACCGCGTCGTCGCACTCGAGAAGCCGACACAGCTGCGTCGCCGCGACGAGCGCGACCTCCGATGGCGTGTGCGCCCGGGTCGCCATGAGCGCGACCTCGCGCAGCGCGTTGAGCAGCCGGCGCGGGCTTACCGCGGCGCCGCTGGGCGCCGTGTCGTCGTCGCGCTGCGTGCTGCGATCTGCCGTCTGACTCATCTCATCTCCGCCCAGTCGAGACAGCGGATGGTGCGCTCACGGGAGGCGAAAAGGAAGACTTACTGAACAGGGCGACACCGAAGCGCGACCGTTGGCTACGCTGGCCGAATGAACGTCGTGATCGCGTTCGGCGCGGGCATTCTCTCGTTCCTCTCGCCCTGCGTCCTCCCGCTCGTGCCCGCATTCCTGGTGAACATGGCCGGTGAGGCGGCGCTGGCTGGTACGCAACGCGCGCGCACGGTCGCGCACGCGGTCGCATTCGTCCTCGGCTTCAGTTTCGTGTTCACGCTGCTGTGGGTCGCGATCGCGCTCGTCGGCGCGCTCGCCGGCGACCTCGTCTATTGGCTGCAGCGGATCGGCGGGATCCTCCTCATCGTGCTCGGGATGCACATGGTCGGCCTCATCACGATCCCGTTCCTCATGCGCGAGCTCGACCTGCGTCTCGAAGGCAACACGACCGGTCTACCGCGGTCGTTCCTCATCGGTCTCGCCTTCGGCATCGGCTTCACGCCGTGCGTCGGCCCGTACCTCGCCCTGATCCTCGACCTGCTCCTCAACGAGGACCTCGCGTCCGGCGCGGTGCTGCTGCTCGCGTACGCGCTCGGCCTCGGCGTGCCGTTCCTCGTCATCGCTGCGGGCATCGGTGGAACGCGTCGCGTCACGCGTGCGCTCGCTCGCGGTATCCGTGTCCTGAATCTCGCGGGCGGAACGCTCGTGATCGTGATGGGACTTGTCCTCGTGTCCGGTCAGTTCGCGCGCCTGCCGCAGCTCTTCAACTTTCTCTGAGACGTACTACCCAACGGTCTTCGGCCCTGATGAGGGCGAGCCGCCTGGCTGGGGAGTCGTTGGCGGAGCCGTGCGTGGGTTCGTCGGCGTTCTGCATTCGATTACCTTCGCCGGATAGGCGAACCAGTCGTAGTTACCGGGTGAACCCACTCGATAGGCAATGTATGTCTGGCCGCCGGCAACGATCCACACCGACGATCCGCCCATCGGGAACATCTTGAACTCGGTCACCGTTGGGTACGACTTCCGGAACGCCTCCTCCGGACCGGTCGCTCCGGTTCCCGGCACGCTGCCCGGTGGCGGTGGCTGCGTGATGTCGAGGGCCAAGATCCGACCCGGTGGACATGTGGGTGCCGCGGTGAGCCACGCGTTGGAGCTTGCGACCGGGCTCGCGCTCGGCGAAGGACCCGCGGCACCCTGACTCCCGAGGACGAAGTCCGGGCTCGAAGTAGCCGCGGCGTCGTCTTGGGTGAGCTGCGCCTCCCGCGCCGCCTGAGCGCTCAGAGCGACCACCGCGACAACGACGGCGATCGCGGCGGATGCGACGACGCCGCCCCAGGTCATGCGCCGATGTGCAGCCGCCCGCGGGATCCACTCGTGATCGGCGAGGCCATCGAGCCTGTCGAGGTCGCGTTGAAAGATCGTCGCGAAATGTTCAGATGGCATGTTGTCCTCCCCGTCGCATGCGTGCGAGCGCCTGGGTCAGGGTCGCGGCGACCGTGCCGCGGCGCACGTTGAACAAACGCGCGATCTCAGCCTGCTCGAGCCCGAGGTAGTACTGCGCGATGACGATGGCGCGCTGCCGTTCCGTCAACAGCTGCAGGAGGCGACCCGCTTCGAGGCGGTCGAGCGCTCGCGCGATCTCGTCGTTCCCGGCGGCAGGCCACAGCGCGTCGGCGATCCCCGACAGCAGCGGCCGATACGGACCGCGGCGCGACTTCCGCAGCGCGACCCGGAAGAGCCAGCCGGCGAGGTTCTCGTCACGCGCCGGTGGACGCTCCAGTCCCGCGAGGAACGCCTCGTGCAACGCGTCGCGCGCGGCGTCGCGGTCACGGAGCGTGGCGAGCAGCGCGCGGAAGACGCGCGGAGCCTCCTCCCGATAGAGGCGCTCCCAGCGCTCCGCGTTCGGGCCGCTGCTTTGATCCAACACTCGTTAATGCGCCGCTACGACGAAATGTTTAGTCCAAAGAGCGTCGTCAACGTCGCCCTCATGTGCGCTGCAGGCAACGTGTCTCCTGCGATCGCTGGTCAGTCCACGATCGTTGCAGCTCGTCCTCGGTCCCGACGAAGAAACCGGAATAGGGGTGGGCGTGAATGGTCCCTGACCCGGAGAAGCCTGCCCAGATGAGCCCGCCGCCGCCCCAGCCCGTGTCCGGCAGCATGGTGCGGCCACCGTCGGCCGCGACCGCGACGTACGTCCAGTGGCTCCAACCATTTGGGCCGGTCCCGGACGTGCAGCCACATCCGCGCTGGTCGATGGAGAACACCAGCGTTCCGTCATCGGTGCCGAGTGGCGGACATTCCGGCGTTGCTTCTTGGATGATCACCCAGCCGCGGTACGCCGCCGGGATCTCGTAGCGCCGGTCCGGCCCGACGGTGTCCGTCGCGACCAGGACGAGCTGCATCGCGAGCAAGGGGAGCGGCGTCACGAGTGCCGCGCAGAGGAACGCGAGCAGTCGCCTTCGACTCCGCACCAGGGCGTTACCGGTGGCGATCACGAGCGCCCCGCTGCCGATGAGGAAACCGAGACCGGCGACGTTGAACGAGAAGAGCAGCAGCATGCCGAACGCCGCCAAGGCGACGGCCGCCGCCCACATGCGCGCCGGTCGCAACAGGCTCGACATCACGCCGAGCGTGGTTTCGCCGTCCGGACCGCTCTGTGCGCGGACCCTGCTGACGATCAGCGCGATCGCCGCGGCCGCGGCACCCGCAAGCAAGAGCGGTCCGAACAGGTAGTTCCACGAATAGGCCTCGCGCGGCCAGAGCAGGAGGCCCGTGCCGCCGAGCAAGGCGGCCACGAGTGCGATCGTCCACCAGCGTGGAAGTCCTCCGGCCGCGCTGGCCGCCGCCGCGAGGACCGCGACGGTGCCGTATGCAAAGAGCAGGAGGTGCCGCCACTCGGGTTCCGCCCACTGGATGACCATGCCGATGAACAGGACCAGCGACAGTCCGGCGATGATCGCGGCCCAACCGGCGAGGCGGCTCTTCATCTGGGGCGCACGAGGTCGCGGGCCGCCTCGGTCCACTGCGGGAACTCGAAGGTGAAGCCGCTCTCGAGAAGACGCGTGGGAACGACGCGGCGGCTCTTCAGGATGAGCTCGCTCTCGGTGCGGTGGATGAACGCCGCGATCTCCATCATCCATGTCGTTCCGGAGAGGCCGAACGGCACGCCCTCGGCCTCGCGCAGGATGCGCATGAACTCCGCGTGCGGCAGCGGCCCCGGACTGGCGATGTTGACCGCGCCGCTGAGGTCCTCGTGCTCGATCAGCCAGCTGAGCGCGCGGACGAAGTCGCGGTGGTGGACCCAGGAGACGAACTGGCGTCCATCTCCGACGCGTCCCCCCAGGCCAAGACGCACGAGGCTATGCAGCGTGTCGAAGATCCCGCCGGGGTCGGGGCTCATCGTCATCGCCGATCGCATCGCGACCTTGCGCGTCGAAGGCACGTCGGCCGCGGCGAAGGCGGCCTCCCACGCCCGCGCGACGTCGATGCTGAATGTCCAGGTGTCCGGGGCGTTCGTTTCGTCACCGCCGATCGCGCCGCAGCGCTCGTCGTTCGGCGCGTCGTAGCGATGTGAGTAGATCGTCGCCGTGCTGGCCTGGAGCCAGATACGCGGCGGGCGCGCGCTGCTTGCGATCGCGGCGCCGACCGCCCGGGTCGAGTTGACGCGTGATCCGAGGATCTCGGCGCGGTTCTTCGCGTTGTAGCGGCAGTTCACGCTCCGGCCGGCGAGGTTGATCACCACATCGGCGCCGTCGATCTCTCTCGCCCACTCTCCGACGGTCGCGCCGTCCCACGCGGCGACGCGCCACGGCGCGGCGCGCGGCGACCGGCTCAGGACGACGACATCGTGGCCGTTGCCGTGGAACGCCCGTGCCAGGACCGTCCCGACCTGACCGGACCCGCCGGGGATGACGATCTTCATGCCGTACCTCCCCTTGTCACGCGCGCGGCGTCGTGCTACATATTGATAAACATGTTCATGGAAAATGTCAACGAGCCAGTAGTACCCCGTGGGAGAGGCCGCCCACCGGGTCGAACGCCCGAGGGGCTCGAGACGCGAAAGCGCCTATTCGACACCGCGGTCGCGCTGATGGGGGAGCGCGGTTATGCGGCGACGACGCTGCGGGACGTCGCCACCAAGGCGCGCGTCAGCCCGGGGCTCCTCTACCGCTATTTCCCCAGCAAGCAGGCAGTGGTGCTCGCGCTCTACGACGATCTCTCCGCGGACTACGTCGCCGCAGCGGCGCGGATGCCGAAAGGGAGATGGCGCGACCGTTTCCTCTACGCGCTGCGCACGAGCCTCGCCGTCCTACGGCCGCAGCGACGAACGCTCTCAGCCCTCGTCTCCGTGCTCGTCGGCGACGCCGACCACGGGCTGTTCAGCGCCAGCAGCTCGTTCTCGCGCCGCCGCGTGCAGGCCATCTTCCATGAAGCCGTGGTCGGCGCGACCGACGCCCCGCGTGCTCAGATCGCCGCGCCGCTCGGCCGCCTGCTCTACCTGCTCCACCTCGCCGTGCTCCTCTGGTGGCTGCTCGACAAGAGCCCCGGCCAGCGCGCGACGAAGGGACTCGTCGCCCTGATCGAGAGCGCCATGCCGTCCGCGGTCCTCGCGCTGCGCTTCCCACCGGTCGCGCGGATCCTGCGTGCGGGCGACGAACTCTTCCGCGAGGCCCTCTTCGACGATGCGGTGGCGCAGGCCTAGGACGTGCTCGAGCCGCGATCCGGCAAGGCGACGATCGCGTCCACCTCGACGAGCAGCTCCTCGCGCGCGAGACCCGCGACGACCGCGGTGCTCGCCGGACGCAGATCGCCGAGGATCGCGCGCCGCGCCTCGACGAGGAGTGGCAGGTTGGCGCGGTCGAGGACGTAGTTCGTGACCTTCACGATGTCCTCGGGGCCCGCCCCAACGGCATCGAGCGTGACCTTGAGATTGCGGTAGGTCTGCTCGGCTTGCGCGCGAAAGTCACCGACGCCGACCACGTTGCCCTGCGCGTCGAACGCGGTCTGACCCGCGATGAACGCGAACCCGTTCGCGACGACCACGTGGGTGTAGCGCGGCGAGCGGAGCAGCTGCGGCGGGTCGATGAAGCGCACTCGCGTCTCATGCATGTCCAAGCCTCCGTGCGAAGTGTCGACCTGAGACTAGTTAAGGGGGTATGGCGTCCAGGTGCCTGATCCAACGGAAGGGGTCGAGCCAGCAGCCGCTACCCGTCAGAAGGGCACTTCCCCGTGGGGTCCACACCGACGAGTCGCGCATCGAAGACCGTCACGTAGTCGCGGCCACCATAGAACTCCGGTCGGAATGCCCGTGCTTTGTCCTTTATGGCGAGCCGGAAGAAGACCTTGGGCTTGCAATATTCGCGGAGATCTAGCTCGACCGTCGACCTGCCAAGAACACGTGGCTCGCGCTTCCAGCCGAGGCGGGCCAGCTCGGCTTCGTAGAACGCGTACACCGCGTCGCGCGAAGACATCGTGCCGAAGATGAACCCCTCGAACGGCGGCTGGGGGCCTTCGATCGACGTGTGCCGCTCATCCGCGACGTGGGCGAGCACGTCCGCCCCAGGCATGCGGATCCGCGACGCAGGGTCGGCCTCCAGATCGCTCCGCTCCAGCGGGGAGGCGGCACATGCCGACGCCGCGAAGATCAAAACGAGACTCACGACGACGCCTATCTGCGACACCCGATGCGTGGTCACAGGGCCATGATCACATCGAAATAGGACACCTCGGCGCCATACCCCCCTAGTTAAACGGGTTTGCGCGCGTAGACGGTCACGCCGCGAGTGTCGAACTCCTTCGCGTCGCTCTCGTGCTTGCTTCCGGAGAACACGTCCACCTCGTTGGACATGACAACATCGGTGAAGCCGGTCTGCTCGAGGAGCACCCGCCACTCTGCATCCAGCAGAGCACCGGCAATTCAGCCGCTCCAGAGCGCGATGTCATCCTTCGAATCCTGTGGGACCTCTTTGTGTACGAGGATGTCTCCGACCTGGATCCGCCCGCCGGGTCTTAGAACACGAAGCATCTCGCGGAAGACGGCACGCTTATCGGGGCAGAGGTTGACCACGCCGTTGCTGATGACGACGTCCGCGAAGCCATCTTCGACCGGCAGCGTTTCCGCGAAGCCGTCGCGGACTTCGACATTCGACAGTCCCATCTCACGCACGCCTTCTTGCGTCTTCTGCCGCATCTCGGCCGTCATATCCACGGCGACCACCGTGCCGCTCGGCCCGACCTGCTGCGCGGCGATCAGGGTGTCCAGACCCGTGCCGCAGCCCACATCGATTACGCGTTCGCCCGCCTGTAGATCGCCGAAGAGGAACGGGTTCCCCGTGCCGGCAAATGAGGCGAGGTTCGCCGGGGGAAGCTTGTCGACGAGCTCGGCCGGATAACCGAGCATCAGCGCCAGGGGCCGCCCGGTGTGGAAGTGGAATCCGAGTTCGGGATTGGTGGCGACCTCACCGTACTTCTCCGCGATGAATCGACGGAGCTCGTCGCGATCGATACGGGAAACTCCGATCTCGTGCGCGTTCACTCGGACCCCCTTGTTGCGAGCCGCTCTTGCCTAATGCCGCAAGCTAGGAGACATCTCACAACTTGTCAACTGATAAGTTGAATAATTGAATAATCGTGCCATTTGCCTTAGCGTCGGTGCGGCATGGCGGATCGAGTGTTCAAGGAACGGCTCTACGAGCAATTCGCACGGGTCGGCACGGCGCTCGGAAGTCGGCAGCGTCTCGAGCTACTGGATCTCCTGGCCCAGGCCCCGCGGCATGTCGACGCTCTAGCCGCCGAGCTCGAGACGCCGGTCGCCAATGTCTCCCAACATCTCCAGGCGTTACGCGCCGCTCGGCTCGTGGAGACAGAGCGTCAAGGGACCAAGGTGATCTACCGACTGGCCGACGACAGCGTGCTTGGACTGTGGCTCGCGCTGCGGACCGTCGCCGATCGCCGACTCAGCGAAGTGAGCCAGGTCGTCGAAGAGTACGCGACCGACCGCGATCCAAGCGAGCAGCTCTCGCGCGATGAGCTCGAGGCGAAGTTGCCGCGCGGAAGACACACGCTCGTCGATGTGCGACCGACGCTCGAATACGAGAGTGGGCACCTGCAGGGAGCGATCTCGATCCCGATCGAACAGCTGGCCAAGCGCCTCAGTACGCTGCCGCGGGAACGACGGATCATCGTGTACTGCCGAGGAACCTACTGTCAGTTCGCGGACCGTGCGGTATCGATCCTGCGGCGCAAGGGCTTTGACGCCATTCGTCTCGAAGGCGGCTGGCCTGAGTGGCGCGCGGAAGGTCGACCTACCGAGAAGGGGTGACCGACTCGTGCTCCCAGAGTCGCCGCATTTCGTTCGAGCGGGTGAGCAGCTCGGCGAGCGTTCCCTGATCCTCGAGGCGCCCGTCCTTCAACACGATGATCCGGTCCGCGCGGCGCAGGGCCGGCCGGCGGTGCGACACCGCCAGGATCGTCGCTGCGCGGTCGCTCGACTCGGGCCCGTCAAACAGGCGCTCCCACAGCGTGCGTTCCGTCTCCACGTCGAGCGCGCTGGAAAGATCGTCGACGACGAGCAGCTCGGCGCGCCGCACGAACGCGCGCGCTGCGGCCGCGCGCTGCACCTGACCGCCCGAGAGCCGGACGCCGCGCGAGCCGACCAGCGTGTCGAGGCCGTGCGTGAGACCGGCGACGTCCTGCTCCAGCACCGCGGCGCGCACGGCGGTGCCGACCGCCGCCTCGTCCGCTCCGAGCCCGAGCAGGATGTTCGCCCTCAACGAGTCGCTGAAGAGCCGCGGTACCTGCGGCACGTAGGAGCAGCGCGGCGGCACGAAGAACGTCGCGGGATCGTCGACGAGCTCTCCGTTCCAGCGGACCTCACCGGCATCGCGCGGTAGCAGGCCGAGCATGACGCGGAGCAGCGTCGTCTTGCCCGCACCGACGCGCCCGGTGACGACGGTGAACTCGCCGCGCCGCACGGTGAGCGAGATGTCGTCGATGCCCGCGCCGTCGCCAACCGCGCGGCCGAAGTGATACGTCAGGCCCACGGCATCGAGGCGCCGCAGCTTCTCGATCGCAGTGCCGTCCGATCTCGCTGCAGTGGCGCCTGACCGCGCCGCGGGCGCGACCGCGACCGCCGGTTCTTTCAGGTCGAGTGGCGTGTTCACGACGAGCGCCGCGGCCGGCACATCCGTCGCACTGCCGGCGCGCATGAGGGCAAACATGCGGGCCACCGATACGCCGAGCTGTTTGTACTGCGTGAGGAAGAGCCCGAGGAAGCCGCTGAACTCCGTGACGAAGCCGAGGTACGACACGAAGAGCGCGAAGTCGCCCACCGTGAACGTGCCGTCGCGCATCGCCTGCGCTCCGAGTAGCAGGATGAGACCGGTCCCGAGGTATACCGTGTTCCAGTAGACGGATCCGGTGAGGAGCGAGATCTTCCGCTCGCGCAGGACTGCGCGGCGGCGCTGCTCGCTGAGCCGATGGAAGTGCTCGACGACGCCGCGCTCCGCACGCGCGATCTGCACGGCCTGGACCGCGCCGAAGATCTCACCGAGCGCCCCGGTCACGCGGCTCGTCGCGACCTGGCTGGCGGCACGCGACTGCTGGAGGCGCCTGGTGACGACTTGCGCGACCGCGACGATCGCGAGGAGCGGTAGGAAGACGAAGATCGTGATCGTCGCGTTCACGCTGACGAGGATCCACATCGCCGCGGCCGCGAAGACAGTGAGGCTGATCATGTCGACGGTCCAGTCGCTTCCGTTCTCCGCGTGCTCCACGTCGTCGCGGAACACGCTCATCGCCTCACCGGGGGAGCGGTCGAGCGCGCGCGCACCGGGCCGTCTCAGGATCTCGGCGAGCATGTTCCGCTGCAGGACCGCGCTCACGCTGAAGCGGAAGAACGTGTCCCACGTCGAGCCGGCCGTGTTCGCGACCGCGCCCGCGATCCCGGATCCGACGAACGCGGCCGCGAGCCACACGATGGTCGGTGGGTCGACGGTCCCGCGCTGCAGGGCGTCGAACGCCTGCTGCGCGACCAGACCCGGCAGGAGCCGGGAGCAGTACACGGCGGTCCAGAGGAAGTTGTCCCCGATGTAGATCCACCGCCGGAACGCCGCCATTCGCCAGAGGAAGCGTCCGGTGCCGAGCGTCTGGGAGCTCACGCCAGCACCTGCTCGAGGCCCGTCCGCAGCAGCTCGGAGAAACGCGACGACTGGTCCTGCGCGAGCGCGGCGCGCGGCCCCTGCTCGACGATGCGCCCCTCCTCGAGGATGAGGATGCGGTCGCACCGCTGCAGCGTGGCGAGCCGATGCGCGATGACGATCCCCGTGCGATCGGCGAGCAGCGCGTCGATCGCGCGCTCGATGTGCCGCTCGGTCGCCGAGTCGAGGCGCGACGACGCCTCGTCGAGGATCACCAGACCGGGATCGCGCAGGAACACGCGAGCGAAGGCGAGCAGCTGCGCCTCGCCGGCGGAGAGGCCGCCGGCGAGCATCTGCGTGTCGAGCGCGCCATCGCCGTCGCGCGGGAGCGCGCGCAGCCAGGCGCCAAGACCGATGCGATCGAGCACGGCGGTGATGCGTTCGTCATCGATGCTCGGGTCGAAGAACGTGATGTTCTCGCGCACGCGCGCGTGGAACAGCTGGACGTCCTGGCTCACCAGCGTCGCTCGCGTTCGCACGTCGCCGAGCCGCGCTTCGCGCAGGTCCACGCCGCCCAGCCGGATCGTGCCGGATGTCGGGTCGTAGAAGCGCAGCAGCAGTCGCGCGAGCGTCGTCTTCCCGCTCCCGGTGCGCCCCAGGACGCCGAGCACCTCGCCCGGCGCGAGGCGTACCGAGATGTCGCGCAGCACGAGGTCGTCCCCATCCGCGCCGGCCTCGTACGCGAACGAGACGCGGTCGAGCTCGACCGCGAGCGGCCCCATGGGGATCGGCGCGCCGCGGCCCTCGGGCAGCCGCGTCTGGGTGTCGAGGAGCTCGGTGATCCGTCCCACGCTCGCCACGGCGCGCTGCATCTGCTCGAGCTCTCGCCGCAGCTGCTCGATCGGGCGGCGAAGCATGTCGGTGTAGTGGAAGATCAGGTAGACCGTGCCGATCGTGATGACGCCAAGGCTCCACAGATACGCGCCGACACCGAACGCGACGGCGTTCCCGAGGGCGAAGATGAGGATCGTCATCGACCAGAGGACCGAGGCGGCGTAGATCGCTTCTCGCCGCGACTTGAGCCACGCGCGGTGGTGCCACGCGAGCCCGGCCATGACGTCCGCCTCCGCGCCGCTCGAGCGGATGTCCTCGGTACCAGCGAGGCGCTCGCCGAGGAAGCCGTACATCTGCGCGGACACCTCGCGCACGCGTCCCCAGTACTTCACGGTGATGTTGCGCAGCGGTCCGGCCATGAGGAAGACCGCGACCACGGCGAAGATCGTCAGCGCGAGGCCGGCGCGCAGGTCCTCGCGCGCGACGACGATGAGCACGCCGACGAGCAGCAGGAGGTTGCCGAGGACGTTCACCGCGAACCGCGAGAAGAAGGTCGCGAGTGCGGTGACGTCGCCGTCGATGCGTTCGATGAGCTCGCCCGCCGTTCGCGCCTTGTGGAACGAGAGGTCGAGCTGGAGGCAGTGGAGCGCGAGGTCGGCGCGCAGCGCGTTCGTCGCGGACCAGCCGAGCGACTCGCCGACGTACTGCGAACCCGCGATCAGGAGCTGCGTGACCAGCGCGACGCCGACGAACGCGAGCGCGAGCGTCGCCAGGGACTCGAGGGCGGCACCGCCGATCGCGCTGTCGATGAACGCGCGCAGCAGCTGCGGGCCGACGAGCTCGAGCGCGATGCTCGCGAGGAGCAGGACGGCGAGCAGCGCGCTGCTTCGCCACTGTGGCGCGACGTAGCGGCGGAACAGGTCGACGTAGGGGTTCGGCGCGCGCATCTCGGGAAGTCTCCCACGGTATCGGCGTTCCGAAGTTCGAGTGGGACGTACGCTAATGAATGTGACCGACACCGTCGTCGAGGATTACCGCCCGCGCATGCCGCGCGTCGTGACCGCGATCGTCGTCGGCGCGATCGCGCTCGCCTCTCTCGCCGCGCTGCTCTGGCCATCGCTCCCGATGAATCAGGCCGCCGCCGGTCCGACGCAGGTCGGCGTCATCCGCCGGCAGATCGACGGGCCGAACATGGCCGGTCGCGTCGGCGCGCTCGCGCCGGACTTCGAGTGGAACGCGCCGGACGGCTCGACGCGCACGCTCGCGACCCTCCGCGGCAATGTCGTCGTCATCAACTTCTGGGCGACGTGGTGCAAGGATTGCCGCCTCGAGCTCCCGGCGCTCAATAGCGTCGCGCGCGGCAGTGATGCGGTGTTCCTCGCGGTCGATCTGCAGGAGGACGGTGCGCGGGCGCGCTCGTTCTTCGACCAGCTCGCGATCGATCGCCTCGATCCGCTCCTCGATCTGGACGGCCAGACGACGCGCCGCTACGGCGTCCTTACCGGCCTGCCGCAGACGTTCTTCATCGACGCGCAGGGCGTGATCCGGCACATCGAGCGCGGGGCACTGACGAACGCGAACGAGATCCGCGAGCTGATCATTAAGGCGCGCTAGGCGCTCGGCTCGGTCGCCCGCCTGTGCCCTCGGCATCCAGAGGAGCGCCACAACTTTACCATTTGTTGTCCCCCCGAAAGTAGGGCTATAACTTCGTGTATCGGAACCGTTAGAAACGGTGACATGGTGGGGGCGAGCGACGTGAACGTCGCGTCGGGTGATCGGATCCGCGTCGTACTGGGCGGCGACTGCAGCGATGCTCGGCGCGCGCTGTACGACGTGCTCGTCGCGGAGCCGGATATCGAGGTCGTCGGCGTCGCGGACGATGGCGAGACTGCGCTCCATCTCCTTCGTTCGCTGCGACCCGACGTCGCCCTTCTCGACGAAGACATGACCTCGTTCGGCGGCGGCGCCGTCGCGCGAGTGCTCGCGTCCGAGCTGCCGGATCTGCAGGTGGTCGTGCTGACCGCGCCGGAGAGGGAAGAGGCATGGACTTCCACCTAGGTCCGCGTCTGCGCGTTGTCGTCGCTGACGACCATCCGTCGATCCGGGAGAACCTGCGTTACCTGCTTAACGCTGAGAGCGATCTCGAGTGCGTCGGCACGGTGAGCGACGCGTTGCGCTGCGTCGACATCTGCCTCGAGCTCGCGCCCGACGTCCTCGTCCTCGACAAGAACATGCCCGGCATGGACGGGCTCGCGATCACGCGCGCCCTCCAGCGGGAAGCGCCCGACATCCGGATCGTCATGTACACCTTCGACCTTGACGCCTGCGCCGCGGCAGATGCCGCGGGCGCGTTCGCCTGCGTCGCCAAGGATGGGCCGTACGAGCTGCTCCTGCGGGCGATACGCGCGGCCCGACCGCATCCCCTTCCTGTCTAAAGACCTCCCAGCCCCATCCCCCCAGCGAACGGCTCTCGAACGATCGAGGGCCGTTGCCCGAGCGGCCGCGTGGCCTCGCATCAGAGGCTCGCCGGACCGCTAGTACTGTGTCGACGTGGCGGGCGAGTCGATCCGCCTTCCGGCGCAGCCGACAGCTCTGGTCGGACGCGACGAGGACTTGCGCAGGGTCCGCGCGCTCTTCGATCGAGAGCATCGGCGGCTCGTTACCCTGACCGGTCCCGGCGGGAGCGGTAAGACCCGCCTTGCGATCGCGGTTGCCGCGGATCTCGCCGACCTCTTCACCGATGGCGTCCAATTCGTCGATCTCTCGGCGCTCCGTGATCCTGCGCTGGTCCCCGCGGCGATCGCCCAGCAGCTCGAGCTGCGGAGCGAGCGCGATGCGACCGCGGCGATCATCCGCGCCATCGGTGACCGCCGGATGCTGCTGGTGCTCGACAACTTCGAGCAGGTCGTCGACGCCGCACCCGTCGTCGCCGAGCTGCTCGGCGCCTGCGCCGGCCTCGCGACCATCGCGACGAGCCGCCGACCGCTGGGTCTCCGCTGGGAGAGCGAGTGGCCGGTGCGTCCCCTCGCGGCGCCGGACGCGGTCACGCTGTTCCTCGATCGCGCACGCGACGCCGATCCGAACCTCGCGCTCGGTCGTGACACACGTCAGGTCGTCGCGGAGATCTGCGACCAGCTCGATCGTCTTCCGCTCGCGATCGAGCTCGCCGCGGCGCGCGTCCGCACCGTCCCACCGCGCCTGATGCGCACTCAGCTGGAACACCGGCTCGCGTTCCTCGACTCCGGCGCACGGGACTTGCCCGACCGCCACCGGAGGCTCGCGAACACCGTTGCGTGGAGCTACGAGCTCCTCTCCGACGAGGACCGGCGTCTCTTTCGCGCGGTCTCGGTCTTCGCCGGCGGCTTCACCGAGACCGCCGCGCGCTTCGTGCTCGATCTGCCCGCGGCGGGTGTGCGCGACGCCCTCGGCTTCCTCGTCGAGTGCAGCCTGCTGCAGCTCGTCGAGCACGAGCCGCAGCGCCGATTCGCGATGCTCGAGACGATCCGGGAATTCGCCGCCGAACGGTTCGAGACCGAGGACGCGCATGCGGTCGTGCGCCGGCGCCACGCCGAGTACTTCGCGGGGATCGCCGAACGCGCGGAGCCCGAGCTGTGGGGGTCTGAGCAGGTGGCGCGCTACCGCGAGCTCGAGCGCGAGCACGACAACGCGCGCGCAGCGCTGGCGTGGTGCATCGAGCACCGCGAGGCCGATCTCGCCCTGCGCCTCGTCGCCGCGCTCTGGACGCTGTGGTTCACGCACGGCTATCTCGCCGAAGGCGCCCGCTGGATGGATGCGGCGTTGCGTCTGCCCGGGTGGACCTCCGCGCGCCACCGTGCGCTGGCCGCGCTCCGCACCGGCGATGTCATGTCGGCGCGTGGCGATCATGAGTCGGCGGCCGCGCTGATCGCCGAGGCTCGCGCGCTGTTCGACGAGCTCCACGATGACGCCGGCGTGCGGCAGGCCATGGAGAGCGAGGCGTTCACGGCGATGGAGCGGGGCCAGTGGGAACACGCGGCGTCCGTGTACGAGTCACTTCGCGACTTGGCGCGGACCGCCGGTGACGGCGACGTGCTGGCGACGGCGACGCGCAACCTTGCGAGCGTCGAGCGCGGTCGGGGCGATCTCGCGGCTGCGGAGCGCCTGTACGAGGAAAGTCTCCCGCTGCTGGCCGCCGTCGGGCGTACGCGCCACATCGCGCACGTGCTGCAGTACCTCGCTCATCTCGTGCAGCGTCGCGGAGACCTGGGGCGCGCGGTCGATCTTTCTCGCCAGAGCCTCGAACGCTTCCAGGCGCTTGGCGGCGTGCGCTGCTTCGGGGAGGAGCTGCAGGATCTCGCGCTGCTGGCGGCGCGCGCCGGTCAGGCCGAGCGCGCGCTGCGTCTGTTCGGCGCGGCCGCGGGCGTGCGCGCGCAGATCGAGCTGGCGCTCACCGCGCTGGAGCAGCGGGAGCACGACGAGGCCATCGCCGTGGCACGGTCCGTCGTGGGTCGGGACGCGGAGCGTGTTCTCTCGGAGGGACGCGCGATGCGCGTCGAGGACGCGCTCGAATACGCGCACGACACCCTCGACGCCGTCGGCGGTCCCGCGCCGGCGCGACCGGCGGTGCCGGCGGCGCCGCAGACCGCCCAGCTGCGCCGCGAAGGCGAGGTCTGGTCCGTCGGCTTCGCCGGCCAGTCGGTGCGGCTGAACGACAGCAAGGGGATGCGCTACCTCGCGCGGCTGCTCCGCGAGCCCGGTCGCGAGCTCCATGCGCTCGACCTCGCCGGGGCACCTGACGCCGCTCCGGCGGGACAGGCTCGCGTCGAGGTCATCGACCCCGAGGCGCGCGCCGCGTATCGCGAGCGGCTCCGCGACCTCGACGCGGAGGAGAGCGAGGCCGAGCGCTTCGGCGACAGCGAGCGCGCGGCACGAGCGCGCTCGGAACGCGAGTTCATCGCCGCGGAGCTGGCGGCGGCCTTCGGCCTCGGCGGCAAGGCCCGAACGGCCGCGACCGACGCGGAGCGCGCGCGGGTCGCCGTGACCAAGGCGATCAAGGCCGCGCTCGCGCGGATCGCCACGGCGAGTCCGGCCCTGGGACGCCACCTCGACGCGACCGTCCATACCGGCACGTTCTGCTCGTACACGCCCGATCCCCGCGCGCCGATCACGTGGCAGACCTGACGTCACGATCGTTCCGTCCCTCTTCACGCCTCCAGGACGAAAGGCCCAAGAGGCCAGAGGAGGAACGAAATGCGCCAGATCATCGCCACGCTCACCATCGCGACCTTGCTCACAGCCTGCGGCTCCGTCGCCGCGTCGAGCGGCACCGCGTCCGGACCACTCGTCGAGGACCGCTCCTACGACCGGATCGAGGAGCTCCGCGCGTCCCGGTCCACCGCCCAAGCGGATGCGTGGGATCGCATCGAGGAGCTCCGCCTGCAGCGCGCCGACCACAGCGGCACTGCACGAACCAGCGGCCTCAAGTAGTCAGTCCACGGCGGATCGCGGCGGCGCCTGGTGAGCGCCGCCGCCTTCGCGCGTCTAGGTGCGGTAGATGATCCGCGCCTCGAAGGCGCGCTGGAAGACGCGCAGCTCGTCCTCGAGCTCCTCCGCGTCGAAGCCTTCCGCATTCGCGTGCGCCCTCACTTCGCGGAGCGCGAGCCGGAAGCCGAGGCTCGTCAGCGGTTTCATCGCGAAGCGCTGGAAGCCGGCGGCGCGAAGCTCGTGGATGTAGACGCCGGCCTGGTCAAGCAGCCCGATGCGCGCCGCGTCGTCGGCCTCGAGGGCGGCGAGGCAGGTGGGCATGGCGCGGCTGCTGATCGCCGCCCACCGCTTCGCCGCGACGGCGCCAAGGCCGAGGAAGTTCGTGGCGCGGTACGCCTGCCCCAGCGTGCTGTCCTGGATGGCGTCCGCCCGGGGGCGGAGGATGCGGCCCAGCGCCTGCCGGCGTGCGTGGGCGTGGTCGTACCCGAGCTCCCGCGCCTCCCCCAAACGTCCCGGATCGGACAACACGCGCACACTAGCAGCCGACCGCCTTGACGGAAGTTCCAGAATCGTCAATCGCTCGCGAAACATCGAAGGGGGAGGACGTACATGGCGACTGAATTCATCGTGAAGCTGAGGGACCGACCGGGCTCGCTCGCGGCCGCGGCGCAAGCGCTCGCGGATGGTGGCGTGAACCTGTGGGGCACCGCGGCCTCGACCGGCGGCGGCAAGGGAACTGTCGGTTTCGTGGTGAAGGACAAGGACGCGGCGAAGGCGCGCCGCGCACTCAAGAAGGCTGGCCTTCGCGCGACGGAACGAAAGGCGATCGAAGTGCGCCTCGCGGACAAGCCGGGGGCGCTCGCGCGCGTCACGTCGAAGCTCGCGAAGGGGAAAGTGAATATCGCGTCGGAGTACGTGCTCGCGCCGGGTCGCGGCAGCGTCACGCTGGCGTTCGGTGTGAAGGACGCACGCAAGGCGGAGAAGGCCCTCGGCCGGCGCTAGTACTGCCGTACCAGTCCGGCACGTTATCGCGCACGACCTGACCTGAGGCGAACCTCCCGATGACACACGTCGGGAGGTCTCGCATGCCGTCATTGCGTCGCTTTTGTGCCGATCGCGACGGACTGGCCACGATCGAATATGTGATCGGGGCCGCCGTCATTCTGGGGACTCTCGTCATCGGCGTGTCGGCTTGGAACAATGGGCTCGTCACGCGGCTACAGATGCTCATCACACAGCTGCAGACGGTTCGATGACGCGTTGGCTCCGTGACGGTCATGGTATGGCGACGCTCGAGACGACCCTCATGATCGTCGTCCTCATCCCGCTACTGTTCGCGATCCTCGAATTCGGATGGCTGACACAGCGGTGGCTTGCGCAAGATGGCGTGACCCTTCAGGCAGCGCGCTACGCCGGCGAGCTGGGCGGCGACCGACCTGAGCTTCGTGCTTACGTGCAGGAACAGCTGCGGCTAGTAGGCATCGAGCCGTCGCGTGTCGTCGTGCAGGTGGAGCCCGCGCACGCGGCGTGGCGAGAGCCGATACGCGTGTCGCTGCAGACCGATGAGCGAATCGCGGTTCCATTCCTGTTCGCGACGACCGTCACTGTGCGCTCGACGGCCGTGGCGCGTGGCGAGCTCAACCGATGACGCAAGACGAAGGAGGCACGGCCGCCGTTACGACGATCGTCATGCTCCCGCTTCTGCTCATCGTCCTCGCCGGTGTGCTGGAGCTTGGCGCGGTGCGGGCGGTGGCATATCGAGCGGGAGCTGCCGCGGACCTCGCGACCATCGTGGCGGTCAACGATCAAGATCAGACCGAACTGGCGCGAACGGGCACGCTGCGACTGGCCGCGGACGCAGCTGACACGGCGCGCGATTACTTCGCGCGGAATCTATCCGCGACGGCTCCCGCTCTGGCTGTGAGCGTGACTGAGATCGCCGCCTCGGCAGACATCGCGAGCTTTCCGTCCGCGCCGAGCCTCGATCAGCGCACGGGTGTCCGCTACGACCGTCCCACGGTGCGCCTGATCGCCTCGGTGCCCGTGAGGACTCCGGGCTTCGCGATGCTCTTCATGCCGACGGTCACGATGATCACGATCCGCGCGGCAAGTTCCGCTCGATGAGGAAGCGCGCAACGACCCTCCTGCTCGCGTTCGCGCTCATACCAGGCGTTGGCGCGTACGCGCGTGAGCCACTGGAGAACGAACCGCCATCCTTCCCGCCGCCATCTGCGCCAACGCCCGATCCGGTCGCATTCGTGGTGCCGGCGGGCGTGTACTACGTGACGGACACCTATGTCGCGGACGTTGTGGCGACCAGGGACGCGACCACGACTTATTCGACCACGACGATCCACGAATCCACCGGGACGTATGCCCGAGTGATCGACACCGTCGATACGGGTGCGTCGAGCACCTTCGACGGTCGTGCGTTCAACGGGCGCGGCGAGCTGACGGATGGTCGCTCGCTGGCGGGGACCTACTACGAGAACTTCGTGCTCACTGCGAATGGCTACGTTCCGGTGAGCATCGTTTTCTTTCAAGACGATTCGGAGACAAGAGGACGGGACTCGTCGTCGTCACCTCCACCGGCAACAGCAAAACCGGCCACGACATCGGTGCCCGTGGTCGCTGCCACGGCGTTGCCAAGAGGCGCCGGGCCGGCGCCGTCGTCCCGGCCACGCACGCCAACTCCTCCTGCTGCCCCGGCCCTGCGCGCGGGGGTCGCACTCGCGCCGGACGGTCCAATCCTCGTGTCTGCCGAGGTGCTTCGTGGGCGGCTCGTCCATTTCTGGCCACGTGCTTTTGCGAACGACGCCCCGGTCTCGATCCGGGGATGGCGCCTTCTGTCCGCCCGGCCCGACTACGTATCCGCCGACACTGGGACCACCGAACCATTTGCGGCGCAATGGATCCGAATGCCCGCACCGGATGTGCGTTGGTCGCTGCGTTTCGAGATCTTCACGAACGTTGCGCCGACCGAGCGGCTCGAGGCACAGATCACGGTCACGGTGCGGTCGCCCGCGCTCATCGATTGATCGCGCGCAGGTCGCTTCTCTTGCTCGCCTTGATCGCGGGCTGCGTCGCGGGCGGACTCTATTACGTTGGCGCGCAACGCGTCCCCATGGTCGTCGCCGCCCAGGATGTCGCGGCGATCCGGCCGCTAACAGCACAGGACCTCGCTGTGCGATCGGTCCCGCCTGACACCTTGCCGGCGGGAGCCATCTCAAGTGTTGACGACGCGATCGGACGCGTCCCGGTCGCCCCGCTGTGGTTGGGGCAGCCGCTCGTCCGCCAAGCGTTAACGGACGAGGGCGCTGTCTTTCACACCGGCCTGACGCTTCGTCCAGGCGAACGTGCTGTCGCGATCCCGGTCGTTGCGGTCGCGGCCGTTGGCGGCGCGATCGCGCCGGGGGCACGAGTCGACGTGCTTGCCGTGCCGGTCGTCGGTCGCGCACCGGCCGGTCGCACCGTCGAGCTACTCGCCGCAGACGCACGCGTTCTCGACGTGCGGTCGGAGTCGGGTGCGCCGTACCAGCCGCGACGACTGGATTCCACGGTTGCCGTCGAGCGCATTGGCAGCGTGATCATCGCGATCTCACCCTCGGACGAGATCCGATTCGCAGACCGCATCGCGACAAGCACATTCGTGCTTGCATTCAGTTCGGCGCATTGATGGCGGGGGCCACACTTCGCCTGGAGGCGATCAGGCGGACGAAGTTCGATGCTCGTCTCGCGCTGCTGGGTAGCGGCAAACTCACGCGCGCCGCAACGGTCACGTATCTCGAGAGCGAACGTGAGTCTGAAGACGCGACCAATCACCTGGCGCTGGCTGGCATCCGCGTCACTCAATGCTCCAGCGTGCCTCGTCCAGCCCAGGCTATGCGCCCTTCGATCGCTTTCGACCTGACGCCACTCGATGACGCGTTTCAGGCCATCGATGTCATAGAACTCCGGCGCGTTCCATTGAGTGAGGCGAGCGCGACGCTCCTGCGGCATCGCCTGCGGTGGATGCGCAGCTCGCGCGCCGCGCGAGACGCCTGTCGACGGCTCCTGCATGAAGAGGACGCCGTTCTTGGCTGGCGTCGGATCGTCTGGTGCTCGGTCAATTCAATGCGCGGGGCGCGAGCGCGTGTCCGTTTGCGCCCGGTGGTGTTCGATCGGACCGCCGTCGAGCGCCAGGCGTTTCGATGGACCTACGCGAGCGACGGCGCGATCGAGCGGTGGGCGTTCACGTGAGCCGCATCCGAGCGTGGCTCGACGCGAGTCCGATCGCCGATCTTGCGATCACTTTCATGCGCGAAGCTACGGGTCGCTCTGATCCGATCGAGCCGCTGCGCCCGACGCGTCCGGCGGCGCTGGCGGAAGGCCGTCGGGTCGCGTTCTGGTCATTGGTCGGTGGCGTCGGTAGCAGCACGACCGCGGGGCTGGTCGCTCATCGTTCGGCCGCCGGAGGCCGCGCACCGCTCCTCGTCGACCTGGATCGCTGGGCTCCGTCGCTGGCGCTTCGCGCCCGCATCGAGGCCGCGACCATCGCCGACGCGCTCGCGCAACCAGGCCGTGAGCGCGCGCTCGTTTCGCGTTGGTCCGCCGTCCCCTTCCTGCCCGGTTCGCCGACTCTGCATGGCCGTTTGGACGTCGATCGCACGATCGAGGTCATCGACGCGACCGGCGGTGATGCGCCAGTCGTTCTCGATCTGGGCACGGGGCCCGACGGTCTCGATGCTGGCCTGCTCTCACGGATCGATCGCCTATGTGTTGTCGCCGGAGCCCGGGCTTCACAGCTTCAGGCCGTGTTCTGCGCGCTCGCACTCGTCCGAGACGTTCCGTGTCCGGCGGGCCTGGTCGTCGTCGGTGCGGCGGAGGAAGACGCGGCACTCATCGCGGAGCGCGCCGGACTGCCCTTGCTCGGCGTGATCCCTTCAGATCCATATCTCGCTGAGGATCAGTTCGCCACACGCGCGCCGACGTTGAAAGCGATCGACGCGCTGATCCGAAGGATCGCGTGATCGACGCTTCCCTGCTAGCGCGCGTTCGCGCCGAGGTGGCCTCCGGACTTGATCCGAGCGCGATGCTCACGTTGTATGCGGATCCCGCGCGGCGCTTCACGCTGCGGGAACGTGTCCGCGCCGCCGTACCCCGCGATGTGTCCGAAGAGCAGGTCGAGGCGCTTTGCGCTGAGCTCTTCGGCTTCGGTCCATTGCAGCCGCTCTTGGACGACGGCGAAGTGACCGACGTGTTGGTCAACGGACCGACCCAGATCTTCGTCGAGCGCGACGGACGACTGGAGCGCGTCGATCTCCGTTTCAACGACGCAGCGGAGGTCAGCGAGCTGGCGCATCGCATCGCGGCCGGCGTCGGCCGCGAGCTCACCCTCGAGCGGCCGTACGTTGATGCAAGGATGCGGGATGGTAGCCGTGCGAATGCTGTCATCGCGCCGGTCGGCGGACCGACGCTTTCGATCCGCAAGTTCAGGCGCGTATCGCTGGCGCTCCGCGGCCCCGCGCCATCATGGGAAGCCACGAGTGCGCTGGCGGGTCAGGCCGCCGATCTGCTTGCTCGAGTTGTGGCTGCGCGTTGCAACGTTCTGGTTGCGGGCTCGACCGGCGCGGGGAAGAGCACGCTCTTGCGGTCCCTGGCAGGCGAGATACCCGCGCACGAGCGTCTCGTCGTGATCGAGGACACCAACGAGCTCGTGCTTCCGCACCAACACGTTGTTCATCTGGAGTGCGTTCCGGGGCGAGATGGCGGCATCGGCGTTGCCGACCTCGTGGTCAATGCCCTGAGGATGCGCCCCGACCGGATCATCGTGGGTGAGGTCCGTTCGCCACGCGAGGCTTCGGCGCTGCTCGAGGCGATCTCCACTGGCCACGAAGGCTCATTGACCACGTTGCACGCGGGTTCCGCGCTGGGCGCGCTCGATCGGCTCGAGCTGCTGCTTGCGCGATCAGGTGACGTCGCGCCTGACGCGATCACTCGGTTCGTCGCACGCGCCTTCGACGTCGTCGTGCATGTCGCTCGCGCGAAGAACGGCCTGCGTGTCGTTCGCGAGGTCGCGGCTGTGGAGGACACCGGGCCTGTTGTCGTGTGGCGATTCGGCGAGTCAGCCGTCCGACAGCTGCCCAACCGTTTGAGCGAAAGGCTCTCGTGAGTCCCGCGCTTGTCGGCGCGCTCGCCGTGGCGCTCGCGGTGACCTGCCTCGCGCTGGTCCCACTCGGGTCGGCGCGAGATCTCTTGCCCCTGGTGGCGCATCCGGAGCGTTCGGTGCTACACGATGCGGGCTGGCGTAGGTCGTTGCCCGAATGGGAAGGCCTCCGTGCTGTCGTGACGATCTGCGGTCTCGCGCTCGCTGGTTCGTTCGGCCTGCCACTGCTCGGTCTGACCTGCGCGTTCGCGCCGTCCTTCGTCGCGCGGACGCTGGCAACCCAAAAACGCAACGAGCGCGCTCGACAGACGGTCCTTTTGCTTCAGATGACCCTCGCCGGCCTGCGATCCGGTGCCAGCCTGACAGAGGCACTACGCCACGCGACGAAATCGGGGCAAGCGATCGCGCCAGCGTCATTTGCCAAAGCGATGAGAGCGTTCGATCTCGGTGCGCCGCTTGATGTTGCTCTGCGCGGAGCTCGCCTTGCAGCGCGCGATCGGCGAGTCATCGTCGGTCTCGACGCGCTATCCCTATGTGTCGGTGAGCGGCTTTCCGCGTCCCGCTGTGCGACGCTTATCGCGAGCGCAGTGGACCGCCTCGTGTTCGAACAACGTATCACCGAGGACGTGCGTGCTCGTACGTCAGGACTTCGCGTCCAGGTGGTCCTGCTGGCGGCACTTGTTCCCGGTCTCGCGCTCTACCTGGCCATCACCGTGCCGGGCTTGGCGGAAACCCTCGGCATGCCACTTGGACGCTTCGTTCTCCTGCCGCTCGCGGCCACGCTCGAGTTGGCGGGAATCCTCGCGAGCAGACGGGTTGTGAGCGATATCACGTGAGCCTCATCGGAGCGATCGGCGCAGCGGCGTGTGTTGCCCTTCTGATCGTCGCGGCGACACCCCGCTCTCGTGTCGCCGCGCGTCTCAACGCACTTCGCCCTTCGAGAACGAAAGCGTGGGCAATTCTTCGCGGTGTCCGGCTGATGGCGCCAGAGACCATGAGGGCGAGTGGCTTTGACATCGCGACGGAACAATTCGTAGCGGCGAAGATCGCGCTTGCTTTTGTTGGTGCTGTGGTCGCGGCGATGATCGGGTTGCTCGTCCCGATCGGACCTCTCGTCGTGGCCGCGGCGGCGTACGGTGGTTTCGTGGCGCCCTCCTTCGTCGTGCAGCGCCGAGCGGCGCAACGCTGGCGTGAGGCCGAGGTGGCGACAGAATCGTTCGTCGAGTGGACACACGCACTCGTCTTGTCTGGGCGCCCGGTGGACACCGCGGTCATGACACTGGCCCGTCGGGGCACTGGAGCGCCACTCGTCGACGATGTGCTCGCCCGGGTCGCTGACCTTTACACCCTTGGGGCACCCCTGCACGTCTCCCTGATCCGCGAATCAAGAGGAGCGGCTCTCACCTCGCTCGCGCGGCTCGCCGAACGCCTCGAGCACTCGCGTGAGCTGGGGGTCGGCTCAGCGAGTGTGCTCGAAGACCTTCGCGAGGAGATGCGGAGCGGAGCTCGCGAGCGTCTGCTTCAGTCCGCGTCTCAGGTCGAAGGGAAAATGACGCTGATCCTGACGCTCTGCTACCTCCCGGCCCTCGCGCTGCTGGTCGTCATCCCGCTGTTCGTTACGCTGCTAGCGGGACTGTTCGGATGACGGCGGCCGTGCTTACACTGTGTTCGAGTAACAAGCGCGCTGATCGCGCGCGGGGAAGTGACGAATGCCGAACCTAGGTGGCCCGGAGCTCATCTTCGTTCTCGTGATCGTGCTCATCGTGTTCGGAGCGGGGAAGCTCCCGGACGTACTCGGTCAGCTGGGCAAAGGCGTGAAGACGTTCCGCGAAGAGGCCAACAGCGACGACAAGCCGGTAGCGAGCGCCGCGACCACGACCGAAAAGCCGAAGACCAACTAGACAGTCGCCCCGGCGCGGTTAACCCTTCACGACGCCCAGCGGACGCAGGGCGTGGACCGCGCGCGCGAGGTCTGACTGGTACGCCATGACGCCCTCGATGTCCTTGTACGCACGGCCGGCTTCGTCGAGCGTGTCTGACTCCGGCGGGCACACCAGGATCACGCCCTCGGCCTCCATCTCGGAGCGGATATCGACGCCGACATTCGCGCGGCGCACCGCGCCACGACCAAGCTTTCTCCCGGCACCGTGCGAGCACGTGTCGAGCGCGAGGCGGTTGGCGATGCCCTCGGCGATGTACGAGCCGGTCTGCATCGACCCGGGGATCGTCACCAGACCTTCGCCGGTCTTCACCGCGCCCTTGCGATGGACGACGACGTCCTTGCCCATGTGCTTCTCGCGCGCCGCGAAGTTGTGGTGCGTCTCGATGTCGATGCCGACCGTGAACGCGCCAAAGGTCTCCTCGATCGCTGACAGGGCGCGGTCTCTGATGCGCTTGCGCGACTCCTCTGCGAAACGCATCGCGAATCCCATGTCGATGAGGTAGTCGCGGCCCTCGTCGGTGTCGAGCGACAGGAACGCGAGCTCCTTGTGGGGCAGCGGCGCGTAGTA
>DASYUC010000002.1:0-1771 GCA_036001645.1 Candidatus Limnocylindria bacterium | reverse complement strand
ACCGGCGTCCGTACTTGCGGCGATGGTCGCCGAATGGACCGCCGCGAACAGCGGGCTCGGGTACCTGATCCTCGACGCGGGCGGCCGCTACCGCTTCCCGCTGATGTGGGCCGCAATCGTCGCCGCGACGGCGCTCGCTGTCCTCGCGTTCGTCGCCGCAGCCGCGGCTGAGCGCCGCGTCATCCGCTGGCCCGTTGAGACCACGTGACGCTCAACATCGCGAGCTACTCGGACGACTGGCGATCTCGGCTCCTATCCACGTTCGCGCAGACGCCGTTCGCGATCAGCTGCGGCCAGCGCGAGATCCGCTGCGCGAGCGTCGAGGGCTTTTGGCAAGGGCTGAAGTTTCCTGAGGGTTCTCTCGAGCGTGACCGGGTCTTCGCGCTCTGGGGTCTCGAGGCGAAACGCGCCGGAGCGGGCGCGCCACCGGACGACACGATCGAGTTCTGCGGCGAGCGTGTTCAGCGTGGCAGCGCTGCGCACCACGCGCTCGCCGAGAAGGCGACACGCGCGAAGCTCGAGCAGAACGCGGACGTCCGCCGCGCACTGCTCGAGACCGCGGGCCTCGTGCTGACCCACGAGCTCGTGGACGAGTCGGGGATCCCCGTCCCCGACAGCCGAACGTTACCCGCAGCCGTGTTCTGTGCGATCTGGACCAACCTACGCGCCGAAGCTCTGCGCGAGAAACGCCGCTGACGTGCGCGGGAAACCTAGGTGCGCAGGTCCGCGGTGTCCCGTTGGAATGAGCCGAGAAGCTTCTGCACTCGGCCGCCGACGGACGCGTTGACCACGCCGAGCTGGTCGACGACGAACAGCGCGCGAGTCACGAGCTTGTCGAACTCATCGGACGCGATCATCCGGTCCAGCTTCTCGCGCTCGCCTTTGACGAGGACGAACCCACCGAGATCGCCGCCGTGCGCTTGCAGGAAGACGGGCTCGAAGCTCTCGATGTTCTTCTGCGCCTGCTGGCCGCCGAGGTATTGAATGAACTCGGCGAAGACCTTGGTCGCGCCGTTCTCGCGTCCGCGAGCCGGGGTTCCGAAGCCCAGAAAGATACCGTGATCCGCCATGACACACCTCCCCTAATGGGGCGAGGCTACTCTCCTGGTCCGCTTGCGATGAACCGCGCCGCGCGTCGCTGCGTATCCGCTACGTGATCCGCCGCCCCATCCTGCTGGTAGTCGCCCTGGCGGCCGCCGCGTGCGGCGGCGCCGCAAGCCCATCCGCGGTCACATCGGTTCCCTCACCGGCCGCGGTAGCCACGTCCCCTTCGCCGAGCGCCGGCGCCGCAACGCGCGTGCAGGGGAAGGTCCAGAGCGCGACGGCGAGCAAGATCACGCTCTCGGACGGTGGGACCCTCGAGGTGAGTGCGACCACTAGGATCACGCGCACCGACCCGGCGACGCCCGCCGACCTCAAGCCTGGGCTCTTCGTCGCCATCACCGCGAAGCAGCAACCCGATCAAACCCTGCTCGCGAGCATGGTGAGCATCTTCTCGGAGTCGCTGAGCCGCGTCGTCGCGCCCGGACAGCGGCCACTCGCCGAAGGCAACCTCATGACCAACGCGGCGATCGCCTCGATCGATCAGGTCAACGCGACATCCTTCACGGTCACGTTCGCCGGCGCGACGGCGAAGGTCCTCCTCGCGCCGACGGTCGTGATCCTCAAGCAGACCGACGTGAAGGCCGAATCGATCGCCGCCGGCACGACCATCTCCGCCTCCGTTGTCAACGGTGTGGCCCAGACGATCCAGATCCAGACGCAGTAGCGC
>DASYUC010000001.1:0-13484 GCA_036001645.1 Candidatus Limnocylindria bacterium | reverse complement strand
TCCCACGTCCAGCGCTCCTGCAGCCGGAAGCGCCCCGACTCGCCCATACGCCGCGCGCGCACCGGATCGCCGAGCAATGTGAGGATGGCGCGCGCGATCGCGTCGGGATCCTGCGCTACCACCAGCCCGTCGACCCGATCGCGTACCACCTCGCGGAGCGGTGGGATGTCGCCGGCGATGACGGGCCGCCACGCATACCAGGCCTCGAGATACGCGTGGCCGAACGTCTCGTGCACCGACGGCATCGCGAAGATCGTCGCACGCGCGTACGCCTCCGCCTTCTCGTCCTCGCTGACGACGCCGCGGTCCACCCAGCGCTCGTCGTGCCACCGCGGGAGGAATCGCGCGGTCCACGCATCCTGGCCGATTGCCACGAAACGCACCTCGGGCCGCGAGCGCCAGACGATCTTCGCCGCCTCGCGCAGCGCGTGATAGCCCTTGTACCGTTCCTTGCGCCCGACGAAGAGCACGCTCGCGGGATCCATCGGCACCTCGGGGAGCCACGAGATGATCGGACCGATCCCGGTGACGTGGACGTGATCGACCCCGCGAAGGCGGTACCAGTCCGCCTCCCACTGGGTGAGCGCGATGACCCCGTCGTCGCGGCGGTACCGCGCGACGTCGTCCGCACGATGCCCGGAGAGGCGCTGCCCCGGATGGACGAGCGGCGTCTCGACGAACGCCGCACCGGCTGAGCGCGCCGCGCGCTCGAGCGGGGCCGCCCACTCACGCGCGATCGAGTGCACCACATCGGCGCCGGCGATGGCGTGGCCGAGCTGCTCTTCGTCGGCGAGGTCGGTGGGAAAAAGGCCGTCGATCGCCGAACCCAGCCGGCCGAAGCGCGCGGGTATGAAGAGGTAGCGCACGCCGTCCTCCGACATTTCGACCGGTCCGGGGGGCGCCCCGTAGACCTCGGCGGGAATACCCGGACGCCGCCAGGCCGGGCGAAGGCCGACCAGAGTCACCTCGTGGTGGCGGTCATGCAGTGCTCGCGCGAGGGCCCGGGCCTGCGCCTCGGATCCGCCGACGGTCGAGAGCAGCTTTTTCGCGATGACGATGCGCACGGCGTCGCGAGCCTAGGCGAGCGCCTCGCCGACGTCAGAGTGCGCGTTAGCGAGCGCTCGCGCGTACGCGTCCTCGATGCGCGCGATCACGAGGTCCCAATCCCAGCGCTCGCGCAGCTTCAACGCTCCGGCGCGGCCCATCGAGAAGCGCAGGGCCGGATCGTCGAGGAGTCGCAGGATGGCGCGCGCGACATCGTCGACGCGCTGGCGCACGCAGAAGCCGTCGACCCCATCGGCGATGACCTCGCGCAGCGGCGGGATGTCTCCGCCGACGACCGGCCGCTCGTGCAGCCAGGCCTCGAGATACCCGATGCCGAAGGTCTCGTGGAGCGACGGCATCGCGAACACGTCGCAGGCGTCGAGCGCCGCGGACTTCTCGGTGCCCGTGGCGCGCTCGATGTCGACGATCCGCTCATCGGCGTAGCGCGCGAACTCGTCGAAGAAGCTCGAGTAAAAGCCGGGGATACCGATGAAGACGAAGCGCGCTTCGGGATGGCGCCGCCAGACCGGCTCCGCCGCATCGAGGAGGTGGATGTAGCCCTTGTAACGCTCCTTGCGGCCGATGTAGAGAACGAGTGGCGCATCGATCGGGATGCCATGCGTGGCGCGGAAGGCGCGCCCGTCGCGCGAGCGGAGCGCGTTCGGGCCCATGCCCGTGGTGACGATCCGCGCAGGGTCGACCCCGTTCTCGGCGAACCAGCCTCGCTCCCAGTCGGTCATCGTCGTGAGCGCGTCGGCACGGCAGTAGCGCGCGAAGTCGCTCGGCATGTCGCCACCGTGGAACTGACCTGGGTGCGCGAGCGGCGTGAGCACGACCGGGATGGCGAGCGACTCCGCAACCTCGAGCGAGCTGTCGAGGTATTCGCGCCCGATGTTGTGGATGAGATCGCGATCTTCCGCGTACCACTCGAGGACATCGGTGCGCATGAGGTCGACGAGCGTCGTCGCATCGGCCGCGAGACCGAGGAAGCCGCCGCGCGGCTTCACCTGCACGACCTCGACGCCCTGGTCGCTGAAGACGCGGCGGTCGTCGAACGCTTGCGCACAGACCACGCGCACGTCATGTCCCCGCGCGGCGAGACGCGTGGCGAACTGGAACGCCAGGCTCTCCGATCCGCCGACGCGCGCGTACGCACGCTTGGTGAAGAGGATCTTCACAGTCGTCGGGCTCCGCCCCCCGGCCCCCGCCGCAAGCGTGATGCCACGGTCGCGGCTAGGACGCGGCGGCGCTCTCGTTCAGGCCGATGAACTTGGACCAGGTGCGCTCGCCCGCGCGCACGTACGACGCGTAGAGGTACTGCGGGGTCGCGGGCGGTCGGACCGGCAGCCGGAGCAGCGTCATCCGCGCCTCAGCGAGCGTGCGCCCGCCCTTTCGGTGATTGCACGACTTGCAGGCCGCGACGACGTTTTCCCATACGTGCTGCCCGCCGCGATGACGCGGCATCACGTGATCGAGGGTGAGGTCGTGACCGCGCCGACCGCAGTACTGGCAGGTGTGATCGTCGCGGGCGAGCACTTCCTTGCGCGTCATCTTCACGACCGGGCGCGGCCGCTTCACGTGGTAGACGAGGCGGATCACCGAGGGCGATTGGAACGACAGCCGCTCGCTGGTGATGAGATGACCGTTCTGCTCGACCACGCTGGCCTTCTCCTTGGCGAGGAGGACCACCGCTCGACGGACGTTGCACACGTTGAGCGGTTGGAAGTCCAGGTTGAGCACAAGGACATTTGCGTCGACTACGCCCATTCTCCGATTCTAGGGTCTGCGCGGTACGATTGACGTTCCGATGGCCTCTCAGTCCACACCCGACAAGAACGGTTCGAAGGGCACCTGGACCCTTAAAACCGGCCTCGCTCAGATGCTCAAGGGCGGGGTGATCATGGACGTCGTCACCGCGGAGCACGCGAAGATCGCGGAGGAAGCCGGCGCTGTGGCGGTCATGGCGCTCGAGCGCGTACCCGCTGACATCCGCGCCGCGGGCGGCGTCGCGCGTATGAGCGATCCCGACATGATCCACCGGATCATGGACGCGGTCACGATCCCGGTGATGGCGAAGTGTCGCATCGGTCATTTCGTCGAGGCGCAGGTCCTTGAGGCTATCGGCGTCGATTACATCGACGAGAGCGAAGTGCTGACGCCGGCCGACGAGAAGTACCACGTCGAGAAGCACGCCTTCAAGGTCCCCTTCGTCTGCGGCGCGCGCGAGCTTGGCGAGGCGCTGCGTCGCATCAACGAAGGCGCGGCGATGATCCGCAGCAAGGGCGAGGCGGGAACCGGGAATATCGTCGAGGCGGTCCGTCACATCCGCGCGATCACCGAGGCGATCCGCGAGCTGGGCGATCTGGGTCTCATGGCGAAGCTCGAGGCAAAGGCCGAGGAGTACCGCGTGCCGGTCGAGCTCGTCAAGCAGGTCGCGACGGACGGGAAGCTGCCGGTCGTGCTCTTCTGCGCGGGAGGCATCGCGACGCCCGCGGACGCCGCGCTGATGATGCAGCTCGGCGCGGAGGGGAACTTCGTCGGCTCGGGCATCTTCAAGTCCGCCGACCCGGCACGGCGCGCGAAGGCGATCGTCGAAGCGACCACACACTTCCGCGACGCGAAGCTCGTCGCGGAGGTCTCGCGCGGTCTCGGCGAAGCGATGCGCGGTCTTTCGCTCGAGTCCATCCCCGCCGCAGAACGACTTGCACCCCGCGGTTGGTAATCCCCGCACGCTAGTCGCGCGCGCCGGCGTCCTCGGTCTCCAGGGCGACTTCGCGGAGCATCTCGCGACTCTCGATCGGCTCGGTGTGGAAGCGGTCGACGTGCGCCGCCCGGAGCAGCTCGACGAGATCGACGCGCTCATCATCCCGGGCGGCGAGAGCACGACGATCGGAAAGCTCGCGCAGGAGTACGGGATCATCGAGAAGCTGCGCGACCGCGTAGCCCAAGGCATGCCTGTGTGGGGCACATGCGCGGGAGCGATCTTCATCGCGAAGGATGTGCCTGGACACCCGCACCCCCTGGCCTCGCTCATGGATATGACGGTCGAGCGCAACGCCTTCGGCCGTCAGGTCGACAGCTTCGAGAAGGACCTCGATGTCCCGCTGCTTGGACCCGATCCCTTTCACGCGGTGTTCATCCGAGCTCCGGTGATCACGCGTGTCGGACCAGGCGTCGAGGTGCTCGCTCGCGTCGGCGACTCGGTCGTGGCGGCGAGGCAGGGACGGCTGCTCGCGACGAGCTTCCATCCCGAGCTCACGCACGACGATCGTTTCCACAGGTACTTTCTCTCGCTCGGGAAGAGCTGATGCCCGCGAGAGCGGCGACGCCGCTCGACCTTCGCCGAGTGTCGGCGCTTCTCGCCGAGACGCTTCACGACCCGGCCGCGATCATGGCCTCGGCGCTGCCCGCGCCGCTCGCCGCGGGCGCGATCGCCAGCTGGACGCGGCTTCTTCCTGGGCTCATCGGCGTGCAAGGGCGGCTTCGCGTGTTCCTCGAGGAGCATCGCGGGCAGCTGCGGTCCACCGCGCTCGTGTACGACGGCCGCCGGCCCGAGTGGGTCGTGCTCATCCTGGCCGCGCTTTCCGAGGCTGGTGGCGCTGACAGCGCGTTCCGCCTCCTCTCCGGTATCAGCGGTGCCGCCGCGCGCGCCGGGATGCAGCGGATCTTCGCGGCGGTGCCCGACGAGGCGCTCGCGCGTGAGACGTTCTTCCAAGCTGGCTTCTATTCGTACACGCGCGAGACCTGGTTCATCGCGACGCGCACGCCGGCGGCACCTCCTTCGCGCGAGATGACCGCGCGCGAGGCCAAGGGTCGCGACGCGCACGATCTCTTTCGTTTCTACGCGATGACCACGCCGCACGCCGTCCAGCGTGCCGAGCAGCTCTCGTTCTCCGACTTTGACGTGAGCCGCCGCGGCGGCGCGTACGACCCGCCGCACCTGATCGGCGGTAACCCACTCGCGATGCGGCGCGACTGCGCCCTGATCGAGGGCGAGGAATCGAAGCTCCGCGCCTTCGCGCTTGGCTTCGCGGGCATGGAGCGCCACCCTCACGTGTGCAAGGTCCGGACAAGTGACGGGGACGTCGACCTCGCGCGCGACCTCCTCCGGGCGATCGCGCTTCGGCTACCGGCGGGCCGTCCGGTGACCTCACCGGTGCGCTCGTATGAGGAGCATGTCGCGCGCGCGCTGCTCGCGGAGGGATTTCGGGAGAGCGCAACCTCGATGCTCTTCACGAAGGAGCTCGCTGTCCGCGTCGAGGAGCGCGCCTTCGCGCCGGCGGTGGTCCGCTAGCGACGTGCGCCGTCGCACATTGGTCAATTCGCGCGATGCGCGGGCCCTAACCATTGATGGAGAGTCGCCGCCGTGGTGGATGTCGGTGTGGCTGCGCTTCGAATCCTCCTCGGTGCGATTCTGATTCTGGCCGGGGCCGCCAAGATCGCAGGGGGTACCGAGAGCTTCGAGCGGATTGTCCGCGCGTACGGGATCCGCCATCCACAGGTCGCACCGGCGGTGAGCCTGGTCCTCCCGCCGATCGAGCTCGCGATCGGATTCGGCCTGCTCTTAGGGATCGCCGCGCAGCTCTTCCCGGTGGCGGCAGAGGCATTGCTTCTCGTGTTCAGCGGCGCGCTCGCGTATGCGCTGCATCAGGGCTATCGCGGTTCCTGTGGTTGCCTTGGGCGCTTCTCGGCGCCGGTCTCGAGGTTCATGGTGCGGCGGAACTTGTTCCTCACGGCGCTGACCGTTCCGGTCTCTCTCGCCGGCGGCGGAGCGTTCCTGCTCGGTCCCGCTCTTCCGTCCATCTCACTCCTCTTTCCATTTGCGCTTGCTGTCCCTGCGTCAGCGTTGGTAAGGAGGCACAAGTCATGAAACTCACCAAGCGTCGTTTCCTCACACGTGCGGCCGGCGCGACCGGCGGAGCGATCGCGGCGCACTTCCTCGGGCTCTTCCCGGAGCTCGGAGTCGCACAAGCGGCGTCTCCTGGTCGTCCTCAGGGCCGAGAGCTTTGGGGCGAGGAGGCCGAACGCGCCTTCGCTCAGGTCGAAGCCAATCGCGACGCCGGACAATTCCGCGCGTACCTCGCAGGCGAGGGCTTCACAGGAAAAGGCGTGCGGCAGGCTGTCGCAGTTCTCGCCGAGAATGGCCGAGAGCTCGGACACTCCCTCGTTACGACGTTGCGCGCCGCCAACGGCCGCACCGCGCGGCTCGTGCAGAACCGCATGGGGAGCGAAGTAAGGTCGGCGCTCGCGACCTGGAGCGACGCCGAACCGTCCTTCCTGACGGTTTACGGCGGCGCGAACGATCAGGTGCAAGCGATCGGAACGATCCGTAGGCAGGGGATGCGCATCGTGGTCACAGAGGCCGACGGCCGCCAGCGGGTGCTCGACCTCGGCAGGACGGCCGCTAAGTCGAAGGCCGGTGCCCTAGCGTCGATCGCGGGGCCAGCGGGCTCCGCCGAGAGCTGGACCTGCGACTACATCTGCACGACCGTGACCCAGTTCGTCTGCGGTCTGACGTGCGCGTATACCTTCTACGTGGTGTGCACCATCATCCTGCTGCTCAGTGGGCTTCCGGGTCTCTTATGCTTCCTGGTCTCATTTGGGGTCTGCTTTGTATCGTGCAACTGGGTGACAAGCCAGGTCTGCACACAGGTCTGCGCCTGACGGATCTGGCCATGTATCTGGGATTCGCATCCGCGGTGGCCATCGTCGCGATCCTGATCGCGGCGCCGACGATCGCGACCCGCGCGGGTGGGGCGTGGGCGCGCAGCCCGATCGCCTCGCTCCCGCGCGTCGATGACGCCCGGTTGCCGTCGGTCCTCGCCTCATTCCTCGGCGCGTTCGCGATCTTCGTGCTGCTCGACCTCGTATCTGGAGGCGCGATCTCCTCGCTCGGCAAAACCGGCACGCTCGGCGCGTTCGCGTTCGGGGTGTTTCTCGCGGTCCTACTCGGCAACGTGACGTACTTCGTTTTCCGGAGGCGTCGCGCAGGCCGCTGAGCGTTCGCGCCATGCTGGTCTGGTGAGCGACGAGCCGCGGATCCTCGGCACCCGCGAGGGGTACGACCTCTGGGCGTCGACGTACGACACGATGGGGAACTGGCTCCTCGCGCTCGAGGAGCCCGAGGTCGATCGCGCGGTCGGGCCGGTGACCGGGATGGATCTACTCGATGTCGGCGCCGGCACCGGCCGTCACGCGATCCGTCTCGCAGCGCGGGGCGCTCGCGTGACCGCGATCGACTTCTCGGAGGAGATGCTCGCGAAGGCGCGCGCCAAGCCGGGCGCCGAGTGCGTGCGCTTCCTCATGCACGACGTCGCGCACCCGCTTCCGTTCGCCGACCGCTCGTTCGACCGCGTGCTCTCGGCACTCGTTCTTGAGCACATTCAGGTCGCCGCACTGCCCGCGTTCTTCGCGGAACTCGGCCGGGTGACGCGGCACGACGGACGCATCGTGGTCACGGCGATGCATCCGGCGATGTTCGTGAAGGGGATCTCGGCGAACTTTCGCGACGAGGACGGCGTCCAAGTGCGGCCGCGGTCCTACGCGGCGACGGTCTCCGACTACGTGATGGGAGCACTGCACGCGGGTCTCAACATCGTCGCTCTCTCGGAGCATCGGGTCGACGAACCCCTCGCGGAGCGGTTCCCGCGGGCGCTCAAGCTGCTCAGCTGGCCCGCCCTCTTCGTGATGAGCCTCTCGCCGCGCGTATCCTCTGATGCGACGAACCCACGACCGGTGAACCCATGACAGTTGAACAGAGCGACGAGCTCGAAGCGCTCCTTCGCGGCCTTCCCCCGGATATCGCACAACGCGTGCGCGCGCTGGAGGGGCTCGACGGCCTTCTTGAGATCGTGATGGATCTCGGGCGGCTGCCCGAGGCACGCTTCGCCGGGCGCGAGGAGACGCTCGCGCGGCGCGAGGTCTCCGCCGAGGACCTGGCGTACGTGATCAGCCACATCGGTCAGTTCGGTGGGGACAACCGCGCCGGGATCGAGCGCACGCTCCACCGTATCAGCGCGCTCCGCAACCGCGCGGGCAAGGTCGTGGGCCTCACGCTCCGCGTTGGCCGTGCGGTGTACGGGACGATGGAGATCATCCGCGACGTCGTTGAGGCGGGCCGCAGCATCCTGCTCCTCGGCCGGCCCGGCGTGGGCAAAACGACGCTCCTCCGCGAGGTCGCCCGCGTTCTCGCTGACGAGATGGGGAAACGCGTGGTGATCGTTGACACGTCGAACGAGATCGCCGGCGATGGCGACATCCCGCACCCCGGCATCGGCCGCGCCCGGCGCATGCAGGTCGCGACGCCGACCCTCCAGCACGCGGTCATGATCGAGGCGGTCGAGAACCACATGCCCGAGGTCGTGGTCATCGACGAGATCGGTACCGAGCAGGAGGCCGGGGCGGCGCGCACGATCGCCGAACGCGGGGTGCAGCTCATCGCTACGGCCCACGGCAACACGCTCGAGAACCTGATGCTGAACCCGACGCTCTCCGACCTCGTCGGCGGCATCCAGACTGTCACGCTCTCCGATGAGGAGGCGCGCCGCCGCGGCACGCAGAAGAGCGTCCTCGAACGGAAGGCGCCGCCCACGTTCCAGGTGCTCGTCGAGATCCAGGCGTACCAGCGCGTCGCGCTGTACTACGACGTCGCGCAGACCGTCGACGCGGTCCTCCTCGGGATGCCGGTGGCGCCCGAGATCAGGCAGCGCGACCCCGGCGGCCCCGTGCAGGTCTCGACCTCGGCGCCGAGCCGCGCCGCATCGGAGGCAGTCGAGCGCCGAAGCACGCCACGCCTCCCGATCGACGGCGGGCGCGAGACGGTGAAGGTCTACCCGTTTGGCCTCTCGTGGACGCGCGTTGAGGACGCCGCGCGCGGCCTTGGGATGCCCGTGGCGATCGTGCGCGAGCCCGAGGACGCCGACGTGGTGATCACGCTCAAGAACTACTACCGCCGCAAGACGCCGCGCCTTCGGAACGCCGAGTCATCGGGCATCCCGATCTACATCGCGCGCTCGAACTCCTCGACGCAGATCGCGAGTGCGCTCGCCTCGGTCATCGAGCTGCGACGCGGACCCGAGGACAAGGCGCTCGAAGAGGCGCGCGAGGCGATCGAGCAGGTCGTCGGCGGGCAGTCAGACGAGATCGAGCTCGCACCGCAGAACGCCTACGTCCGCAAGCTGCAGCACGAGCTCATCGAGCGGGCGAACCTGAGCTCGCGCAGCACCGGGCATGACCCGTATCGCCGTGTTCAGATCTATCGGTGAGCGGCGTCTTCATTTCCCTCGAAGGCGGCGAAGGCCTGGGGAAGTCCGTCCAGGCGTCGAGGCTCGCCGAGGATCTGCGCGCCCGCGGTCGCAAGGTGGTTCACACCCGCGAACCAGGTGGGACGCCCGCCGGCGAGAGGATCCGCGATGTCGTCTTGCACGCACGCGACGTCGCCCTCTCGCCCGAAGCCCAGGCGCTGCTCTATTCAGCCGCTCGCGCTCAGCTCGTCCGCGATGTCATCCGCCCGGCACTTGAGGCGGGCCAGGTAGTCGTCGCCGACCGCTTCTTCGACTCGATGCTGGCGTACCAGGGTTACGGCCACGGCGCGGACCTCGAAGGGCTGCGCGCGCTGACCCGCTTCGCGGTCGGTGATCTTATCCCGCATCGCACGTTTCTCATCGACGCGCCCGTCGAAGTCGTGGTCGCGCGCGTCGCCGAACGGCGTGGTGAGTGGGATCGGTTCCACGACCTCGACGCCGACTTCCATCGCCGCGTGCGCGAAGGCTATCTGCGGCTCGCCGCCGCCGAACCCCGCCGGTTCGTCGTCGTGAACGGTGACCGCACCGAGGATCAGATCGCCGCGGACGTCCGCCGCCAGGTCGAGAATCTGCTCGGCGCTCCGGCCTAGCAGCGCGACCATCGACCGGGGCGGCCGGGATCAGTACCTGCGCGTCATTCCCATGTGATGTCCTCTGGCGTAGAGGCGCAGCTGTCGCAAGGGTCTTCGCAGCCAAGGAGGCACCCATCCGCCAAAGCGTTGGATGCCTGTGCGAGTTGCAGGGAGACCACGATCGCCACGATCGCTACGACGCGCGTGAGCCCCTTCATCTCCGTCCCCTTTCAGCCTGACCATCAGGCAGGCAGGCGGGATACGTTACGCCGATGCCGGTCGCGCCTCTGATCGAAGTGGGAGCCGCTTCAAACCCACTGGTGCGTTCTGGCTTTGATTTCCGCGGACATCCGCCGCCAGTTCGAGCAGCCGCTAGGCACTCCAGCCTGGCGACGGATGCCGCGGGGCGAAGGGTGATCGCGATCGTGAGGGCTGTCCGCGCCGTCCGCATCGCCAGAATTGACCAAAGACGCCTGACCATGTTGGAGGGGGGTCGCGAGGTGCGGGGTATAGTCGCCGCCCGATGAAACTGGTCATTGCGATCGTGCATCCCGAGGACGCCGGTGCGCTGGTGGACGCGCTCACCGACAAGGACTACCGCGTTACCCGTCTGCACTCACAGGGTGGGTTCCTGAAGCAGTCGCACGCCACGATCCTCGCGGGTGTCGAGGAACCTCAGGTCGATGACGTCCTGGCGACGATCCGAGAGACCTGCCACGCGCGCAGCCAGTTCATCAATCCGATGCCGCCCATCATGGAACCCGGTGAGTTCTACATGCCTTATCCGGTGGAGGTTACGTTCGGTGGCGCGACCGTCTTCGTCTTGGATGTAGCGAGGTACGAGCGGATCTAGCGCTGACCACGGTGACGGCTAATAACTGCCGCGACAAATGAGCATCAGAAGTTGGCCGATTTGGGGGATGTACCGGCATCGGCCGTTGTCCATCGTTGCCGGCAGTGTTGGTTTGGTTCTACCTTCGGACGGTCGTTTGCGCAGGGGTGATCAGCTCGGTCTCCGGCTAGCGGACCTCGAGCTCGTCAAGCTTTGCCGCGGCTTCGGTCCGATTTGCAGCGCCGAGTTTTCCGCGTGCATTCGCGAGGTGTCGTGCGACCGTGTGAGGACTGAGGCTGAGCCGCTGCGCAATCGCGCGATTGGTTAAGCCGTGACGCGCCAGATCGAGAACCTCCAATTCGCGCTCAGTCAGGGTCGTGCCTACCGACCGTGTCGCCAAGATGCGCCGCGCCGCCACGCCGATGTCGTCGGTCCGCCGAGAGAGGCGGTGGAGTATCTCGCGAGAGTGGGTCGTGCCCAGCTTCCCGAGCGCATCGACGGCCGCGATGCGTGCGATACCCGGTGCCTCGGCATCGTCGATGTGGCGCATTGCGACCTCGACGGTGACGTTTGCGCGTCCGCCCAGGGCCGCGAGCTCAACGATCGAGGCCCCGCGCCTTCCCGCTGCCGAGAGACCGAGAGCCGCATCGGCCGCAACCGTTGGCGGAACGAAGATTGGACGGCGCCACCCGGTCGTCGCTAGGAGCCGATGAAGCCAGCGCGCGGCGACTGGTCCAGGATTGAGCGCAACCTGCCACGTCAACGCGCTGACCTGAGCCCAAACATTCCCAACCTGACGAGCTATCGATTCTGCGACGGCGAAGTCCTCCGGGCGGTGGCTCGTGTAGCCCCGAAGAAGGAGAGGCAAGACACGCAGGCCCGGGGCGGCGCGGCGGCTTTCAGCGAGTAGGCCGGTCAACCCAACGTCATCACTTGAGCGACCTTGCAGTAGGCCGGCCGCAACGTACCAGCTACGCGCCTGAAGTTGCGCCCTTGGCGAACCCAGTCGCGTGGCGACTTGCTGCCCCAATCGTGCGGTCCAATCAAGGGAACCATCGCTCAGAAAGGCATAGAAGGGAACGAGGTGAAAGAGGGTCTCCCATGAGCCCAATGGCGACAGGCCGACAGGTGAAGCCACACGCTGCCGAAAGCAGAGAGCCTCTTCGAGTCGTCCACCACGAGCATGATTTATGAGGATTTTCAGGTCATGGGCAATGTCGCGACCGGGCTCGCCGTCGTCGCCAAGCCGCTGCGCTTCATCGGCGCATCCTTCGGCGACAGACAACACCCCGCCGTGCGATTCCGCAACGGCGAGCCAGACGGCGTCCTGGAGACGACGGAAACGTAGGTGTCGTCCTGCCGGAATATCGCGGCGACTCCAGATGACTTCCGGATAGAACGCAAGCATCCGGTGAGCCCAGTGTTTGTACTGGCGTACTGCGCGCTGGAACTCCCACTCATAGATCTCGAACAGCATTCGCTGGTGCTCTGCAGCTGACGGCGGTGGCTCAGTTCGATCGGCTGGAGCGAGAATGATGTCCCGTATTCCTATTAGCTCCGCGGCCTCGATCGGGTTTGCCGCCAGGTGTCGCTGAAGGCCATCCCAGTCCCCGTGTCGACACAGATTGAGGCGCGATATCGGTCCAGTACGTGATCTGTTGGGAGGTCAGTTGTCATCACAAACTGCAGGAGCGCTCGGCCATACGCCCCGTCGGTCGTCACCGCGTCCATGACGGTATGGAGCTGGGCGCGAACCGCTTCCCAGTCACTCCGAGCAGCGGCGTCAAGCAGTGCGGGAGGGAGGCCTTCGAAGGAAACAGGCGCCCATAGATCGACAGCTGGCGACACGATCGCGAGCTTGCTCCCCACTTGCGCCGGGATGGTAGTTCGCCGTCGGGCCGACATGAATCTTCCGGGTGAGCCCGGATTGGCGGGAACGTCGTTTGCGAGCCTGTTTCTGGATTCTATGGAAGGACCCAGGGAGCCCGGCAAGTTTTACCTGCCATCGGTCGAGGTCAGCTTCGGAGGTGTGACCGTCTTCGTCCTCGACATGGCGAGGTACGGGCGGGATCTGACACTGACGATGCGACGAGCGATAGGTGGCGCTCTGACTGAGCAAGACAAATTGGCGGTTTTCAGCGATGTACCGGGATCAAGCGGTGGCCATCGTGTCAGCCCGTGTTCCTGCGGTTCTAACGTGTGGACGGTACTCGCTTCCGCTGGGGTGATCAGCTCGGTCTCGGGCTAGCGAACCTCGAACTCCTCGAGCTTTGCCGCGGCCTCGGTCCGGTTCGCCGCGCCTAGTTTTCCGCGTGCGTTCACAAGGTGTCTGGCGACCGTGTGCTGGCTAAGGCTCAAGCGCTCGGCGATGTCACGGTTCGTTCCGCCTTTGGCGGCGAGCCGAACGACTTCAACTTCGCGCTCGGTAAGCCCCGTTCGCTTTCGCCTTTGCGAGACAATGCGCGCTCTGCGGCCAAGTTCGTCGTTTCGCCGGGCAAATCGCTCGAGTATGTCGTTGGCCCTTGATGTTCCGAGCGTCCCGAGCGCCTCTAATGCGGCGAGCCGCGATTGGAGCGGCGCCGCAGTGTCGTCCGCATGGCGTATTGCGACGTCGAGTACAACGTTTGGCCGGCCAGCTGCGGAGGCGAGCTCAACGACGGCCTGTCCTCGGATCCCGAGCGACGCCACACCGAGCGCCGCATCAGCTGCGATCTCGGGGGGTACGAGTACAAG